>JAHFPU010000028.1:12934-22803 GCA_023266635.1 Sphingobium sp. | reverse complement strand
GCTTGGCGGCAATGCCCAATATACCGCGCTCCTGCGCCTCTCCAGCGCGCTCGACCTGCCCCAGACGCAGCTCTGGCTCGCACATAACGGCCCTGGCGGAAAGCAGCCGGCCAGCTTCGCTCGCTTCCCTGCGCCGCATTGGCGGCCGGACGGCGGCTGGCGGGTCGATCCCTCACTGATCTACGCCCATGCGCTGCAGGAGTCCGGCTTCCGCGCCGATGCGGTCAGCCCGGCGGGCGCAGTGGGCCTGATGCAGGTGCTTCCCGGCACCGCGGGCGATGTCGCCGGCGGCGCTGTCGGAACCTCGCAGCTCTATACCCCGTCCACCAACATGGAATATGGCCAGCGCTATCTGGAGCAGTTGCGCGACATGAGCGCGACCGGCGGCCTGCTGCCCAAGGTGATGGCGGCCTACAATGCCGGCCCGCTGCCGGTGTCGCGCTGGAACAGCCAGGTGAAGGATGGCGGCGATCCGCTGCTGTTCATCGAATCCCTGCCCTATTACGAGACCCGCGCCTATGTGAACATCGTGATGCGGAACTACTGGATGTACCAGATCCAGGCCAAGGGCGCCGCCGACTGCCTGACCGGCATGGCGCAGGGCATGTGGCCCAAATTCCCTGGCGCAAAGGGCACCACGCCTGTCCGCCTTGGCGCAGCGAGTGGGTTTTCCGCAGGGTCTGATTGAGGCGCGGCAGGGTTACACTCGCCTCAATAAGGTTGGGCGGCACATAATCACGGTAACGGCATAAATCGTCATTCCCGCGCAGGCGGGAACCCATCTCTCACCATGCGCCTAGGGCGCGATGGGTCCCCGCCTTCGCGGGGATGACGAATTTGCGTTAACAGGGTGCTGACGCACCACTTGCCATTTCGTTCCCCATATGTTCTACACCACTCATGTCCAAAACCTCCGGACGCGGCGCGACCCTCAACGACACCAGCACCCGCTTCCACCTCCCGGGTCGGGAGGCTGACGGTGACTGGCTCGACGCGCTGGAAAGCATCGACGGCCCGCTCCCCAAACTGCGGACCATAGTGACCGTCGAACACCCCCGCACGATCATCACCCGCAACGCCTCGCCCGACATCGCCTTCGACCAGTCGATCAATCCCTACAGAGGCTGCGAGCATGGCTGCATCTATTGCTTCGCCCGGCCGACCCACGCCTATCACGACCTTTCGCCCGGCATCGATTTCGAAACGAAGCTCTTTGCCAAGCCGGACGCCCCCGCCCTGCTCCGATCCGAACTGATGAAGCCGGGTCATAAGGTCACGCCCATCGCCATGGGAACGAACACCGACCCCTATCAGCCGATCGAGAAGGACTGGCGCATCACCCGCCAGATCATCAAAATCCTGGCCGAAACCCGGCACCCGCTCTACATCACCACCAAGTCGGACAGGGTTTTGCGCGACATCGACTTGCTTGAGGATATGGCGCGCGACACGCTTGTCGGCGTTATGCTGTCGGTCACGAGTCTCGACCCGAAGGTCGCGCGGACGCTGGAACCCCGCGCCCCGCACCCGGAACGAAGGATCGCCGCGATCCGCAAACTCACGGACGCCGGCATCCCTGTCTATGCGTCGATCTCCCCGGTCGTCCCCGCCATCACCGATCATGAGATGGAGGCCTTGCTGGAGCGGGTGGCGGATGCCGGCGCGCGCGACGCCTTCTTCATCCCCGTACGCCTGCCGCATGAGGTCGCCCCGCTCTTCCGCGCCTGGCTTGATGCCTATTATCCCGATCGCGCGGGCAAGGTGATGAGCATCATCCGCGACCTGCGCGAGGGAAAGGATAATGATCCCAACTTCGGCAGCCGGATGCGCGGACAGGGCATCTGGGCGCAGTTGCTACGTACCCGCTTCGACAAGGCCCGGGCGCGCTTTGGCCTTGGCGGGGACCGACTGAAACTGCGCACCGATCTGTTCCACCCTCCGGAAGGCGCCCAGATGCGGCTGTTCTAGTGCCCTATTCCGCCAGTTCCACATCCGCATATTGCGCGCGCAGCGCAGTCTTGAGCAATTTGCCCGTGGCCGTATGCGGCAGGCTGTCGGCAAAAATGATCCTGTCGGGCAACCACCATTTTGCGACATGGGCGGACAAATGCTCGCGCACACGCGCTTCGCATACGTCCGCGCCCGGCTTGCGAACCACGATCAGCAGGGGCCGCTCGTCCCATTTGGGGTGAGGCAGACCGATGGCGGCGGCCTCCGCCACGCCGGGGCACCCCAGCGCCTCATTCTCCAGGATCACCGAACTGATCCACTCGCCGCCCGACTTGATCACGTCCTTGGCGCGATCGGTGATCCGCATCATGCCGTCCGGCGTGATGACGGCCACGTCACCCGTGTCGAACCAGTTATCGCCATCGACGGCCGGCCCGCTTTCATCCTGAAAATAGCGCTCGATTACCCAGGGGCCGCGCACCTGAAGCCGACCGGTGCTAACCCCATCCCGGGGCAGTTCAGCGCCGGCGTCGTCCACGATCCGCATCGACACGCCATAGGGCGCGCCACCCTGACATTCGAGCAGATCGAGCTGCTCCTCACGCGAAAGACCATCGAAATCGGCGCCCTTGCGTGAAACGGTGCCGATCGGCGACAGTTCGGTCATGCCCCATAAATGGCTGACGCCAATGCCAAGGTCCATCAGCCGCGACACCATCGCGCGCGGCGCGGCCGATCCGCCGATCACCACGCGCTGCAAGGGCGGGGGCGCGGTACCGGTCGCATCGGCATGGGCCAGCATGCCCATCCAGACGGTCGGCACCGCTGCGCTATGGGTCACCTGCTCCGTCTTCATCAGGTCGCACAGCACTTCTGGTTCGTTGGTCGCGCTCAGCACCAGCTTGCTCCCCGCCATCGCCGTGGCGAAGGGGATGCCCCAGGCGCAGACATGGAACATCGGCACGACCGGCAGAACGGCGCTCGCCGCTCCCAGCCCCAGACAATCGGGCTGAATGCCGCCAAAGGCATGCAGCACCGCCGACCGATGAGAGAAGAGCACCCCTTTCGGATTGCCTGTCGTCCCGCTGGTGTAACAGAGCATGCACGGCTCGCGCTCGTCACCTTCCGCCCATGCATAGTCGCCACTCTCGGCGGTGATCAGGTCATGATATTCGACTGGCCCCGGACCGTCGAAGCAGAGGAAATGGGCGATCGATCCCAGTTGCGGCTTCAATCGTTCGACCAGCGGGGCAAAGACCGCATCATAGAACAGCACCCTGTCCTGCGCATGGTTGGCGATATAGGCGATCTGCTCATCAAACAGCCGGGGATTGATCGTGTGCAGCACCCCGCCCATGCCGATCGCGCCATACCACGCCGCGACATGGCGGCCATGGTTCATCGCCAGCGTCGCCACCCGATCGCCGGGCTTGATACCGAGCCGCTCCAGCGCCTGCGCCACCCGTCGCGCGTCATGGGCGACCTGCGCCCAGCAGTTCCGTTCGATCGTGCCGTCGGCATAGCGGCTGACGACTGGCCGCGCCCCATGCTCTTGCCCGGCATGATCGATCAACGTCGATATGCGCAGCGCGAAGTCCTGCATCCCGCCTATCATCATCGCTCTCCTTATGGGCTGATGATGCGGCGGAACGGTCCGGGACTCAAGCGCCCTGACGCCGGGTCTATCCCGCCGCCCGCAACCCTACTACGGACCGCATCTGCGACCGGCGGGACCGCACGCGATAGCCGTCCTTATTGACCGGCATCGTCTCAAAACGGTGGATGGTGACGCCCGGCACATTGCCGATCGCCTCGACAAGGTCGGCGTCGATCGTGAAGTCGTCGCCGATGAACAGCTCGGCCATGCCCCCGCCCGGCGTCGGTGCCCGCAGGAAAGCCTCGCTTTTCCCGCCACGGCTCCGGCCCATAATGCCCGCGAGCATCGTGACCGCATTCTCGTCGGCCACGTCGATCCACAATTCCATCCGCGCCGAATTGGCGATCTGCCCCAGCGCCTGCGCCAGCCGGATGGTGACGCGCGGCGTTTCCTCGCCCGGCTGCCGGTCCAGCTCCACCGTGAACAGCGCACAATCGCCTTCCTTCCACAGCGCCTCGATCAGCTTGCAGCTGTCCTCGTCGAAGCAGCTCGCCTGGAACTGCCCGCTCGCATCCGACAGGGTTGCGGCGACATAGCGCCCGCCCCGCCGGGTATCGCGCCAGCGCACTTCCTCGATTAGTGCAGCCATCAGCGCATTGGTGCGCCCGCCCGCCTCGCTCGACGGCTGCGCGCATATCGCCCCGAAGCTGCGCACGCCTTTCGCCTCGGCAATATGGCGATAGCGGTCGACGGGATGCGCCGAGAAATAGAAGCCGAACGCCTCCTTCTCCTGCGCCATCCTGTCTGCGTTGGACCAGGTCTGGTGCGGCGGAATGCGCACGTCGGCATGGGCGATCTCCTCGCCACCGAACAGGCCGCCCTGCCCGTTCTGCCGGGCCTCCGCCGCGCTCGCGGCCACCGAAAGAATGGTTTCCGCCGCCGCATGGACTCCCGCCCGGTCGGCATGAATGCCCTCGAACGCGCCCGCGGCCGCCAGGCTTTCCAGCTGCCGCCGGTTCAGCAGTCGCGGCTCCACACGGTCGGCGAAGTCGTCAAGGCTGAGGAACGGTCCATTGGCGTCACGCTCGGCGACCAGCACCTCCATCGCCTTCTCGCCCACCCCCTTCAGGCCGCCCAGCGCATAGCGCACGGCAAAGCCCAGCCGCGCATCATCGCTACCCTCCGGCAATTCGACCGCCTGCACGGAGAAGTCCGCCTCGCTCACATTCACGTCGGGCGCCAGGCAGGTCAGCCCCATTCGCCGCATATCGTCCACGAACACCGTCAGCTTGTCGGTCAGATGGATGTCATAGGCCATCGACGCGGCATAGAATTCCGCCGGATAATGCGCCTTCAGCCACGCCGTATGATAGGCGAGCAGCGCATAGGCGGCCGCGTGCGACTTGTTGAAGCCATAGCCGGCGAACTTGTCGATCAAGTCGAACAGCTCGTTCGCCTTGGCCTTCGCGATCTGGCTTCGTTCGGCGCAACCCTTCACAAAGCGCTCGCGCTGCGCGTCCATCTCCGCCTTGATCTTCTTGCCCATCGCGCGGCGCAGAAGGTCGGCGTCGCCCAGCGAATATCCCGCCAGGATCTGCGCCGCCTGCATCACCTGTTCCTGATAGACGAAGATGCCGTACGTCTCTTCCAGGATCGGTTTCAGCAGGATGTGGGGATATTCGATGCTCTCCTGCCCGTTCTTGCGGCGGCCGAACATCGGGATATTGTCCATCGGACCCGGACGATAGAGCGAGACGAGCGCGATGATGTCGCCAAAGCTCGTCGGCTTCACCGCCGCCAGCGTTTTGCGCATGCCTTCGGATTCCAGCTGGAACACACCGACCGTGTCGCCCCGCTGCAGCAGGTCGTAGACGGCGGTATCGTCCCAGGCGAGCGCCTCCAGATCGACGGTCACGCCGCGCTTCTTGAGCAGCTGCACCGCCTTCTGCAGCACCGACAGCGTCTTGAGGCCAAGAAAGTCGAACTTCACCAAGCCAGCGCCCTCGACATATTTCATGTCGAACTGGGTGACGGGCATGTCGGACCGTGGATCGCGGTAGAGCGGCACCAGCTGAGACAGCGGCCGATCGCCGATCACCACGCCCGCCGCATGGGTGGAGCTGTGCCGGGGCAGACCCTCCAGCTTCATCGCATAGTCGATCAGGCGGCGGACCTGCGCGTCGCCCTTATATTCCTGCACGAACTCCGTAACGCCGTTCATCGTGCGCTCCAACGTCCACGGATCGGTCGGATGGTTCGGCACCAGCTTGGCAAGGCGATCGACCTGGCCATAGCTCATCTGCAGCACACGGCCGGTGTCCTTCAGCACGGCCCGCGCCTTCAGCTTACCGAAGGTGATGATCTGCGCCACATGGTCGCTGCCATATTTATTCTGGACGTAGCGGATCACCTCGCCTCGCCGAGTTTCGCAGAAATCGATGTCGAAGTCAGGCATCGACACGCGCTCTGGATTGAGGAATCGTTCGAACAGCAAACCAAGCTGCAGCGGATCGAGGTCGGTGATCGTCAGCGCCCAGGCGACGACCGATCCCGCACCCGAACCACGGCCCGGCCCCACCGGAATGTCGTTGTCCTTCGCCCATTTGATGAAGTCGGCGACGATCAGGAAGTATCCCGGAAAGCCCATCTGGATGATGATGTCGGTTTCGAATTTCAACCGCTCCAGATAGGGGAGCCGCGCGTCCTCGCTGACGATGCCCAGCTTCTCCAGCCGCGCTTCCAGCCCCGCTGCCGCGTCCTCGCGCAACTGCCGCGCCTCACCCTCCAGATCGCCGGCAAGGCTGGGCAGGATCGGCTTGCGTTTGGGCGCCGCCACAGCGCAACGCTGCGCCACCACCAGCGTATTGGCCAGCGCCTCGGGCAAATCCTCAAACAATCGCTTCATTTCCGCCGCCGGTTTCATCCAGGCGTCGGGCGAACTGCGCCGGCGGTCCGCATTATCAACATAGGCTCCGTCCGCGATGCACAACATGACGTCATGCGCCTCGTGGAAACTCTGCTCGGCAAAGCAGGTGGGGTTGGTCGCCACGAGCGGCAGGTCGCGCGCATAGGCAAGGTCGAGCAGATGCGGCTCCGCCCTGCCCTCGACCGGGTCCAGCCTGCGGACGATCTCGATATAGAGCCGCCCGGGAAACAGCGTCTCCAGCCGATCGACAATCGCCATCGCCGCATCGGGCTGATCCTCGGCAAACAGCCGCGCCAGCGCGCCCTCGCCACCGGCCGTCAGCGCGATCACGCCATCGGTGCGTCCTTCCAGATCGTCCATCGACACATGCGCCTGCTCCTCGATCGGCCGATCGAGATGCGCCATCGACACCAGTGCGCACAGATTGTCGTATCCCTTGGCGTCCTGCGCGTAGAGCGCCAGCCAATCGATCACCATCGGGGCATTGTCGGGTCGTCCGGGCCGCGCAACGCCGAGCATCGCGCCCACCACGGGCTGCACGCCTTCACCCTTGCAACCGTCGGAAAAGGCCATCGACGCATAGAGGCCGTTGCGATCGGTCAGCGCGACGGCCGGGAAGCCCAGCGCCTTGGCCTGCTTGGCGATGGCCTTGGGCTCCATCGCGCCATCGAGCATGGTGTAACAGGAAAAGACGCGAAGCGGGACGAAGGGCGCGTGGGGCATGGAAGCCAATGTAGCAACGCCCCCGATTCGGGGTAACCCCTGCCGATTAACTATCCGGGGATAAACGGAGTTAAACAGTGGGCCTTACCCTTACGGGTCATTGCGTTCGGTCCATTCTCGTGGGATCAAATGCGCATAGTCAGTGGGGAGAAGAAGAATGATCGAAGGCGACCCGATTTCCCGGCCGAAATCCATAGTCGATCGCGCGAAAGCCATCATCCTAAAACCCAAGGAGGAATGGCCGGTCATCGATCTTGAACCGGCAACGATCTCCAGCCTGTTCAAGGATTACGCCCTCATTCTTGCCGCGATCCCCGCGGTCGCGCTTCTGATAGGCAGTCAGGTCTTCGGCTTTGGCGCTCTGGGCTTCCATTACCGGCCCTCGCTGATGAGTTCGATCAGCATGGCGGTAACCCAATATGTGTTCGCCCTGCTGGGCGTCGCCCTGCTCGCCTTCATCATCGACTTCCTCGCGCCGAATTTCGGCGGGACCAGCAACCGCATCCAGGCCTTCAAGGTCGCGGTCTATTCCGCAACTGCCGGGTGGCTTGCCGGTATATTCTCGCTCATCCCCTCGCTATCCGCGCTGGGCATTGTCGGCCTCTACAGCCTGTATCTGCTCTATACCGGCCTGCCGGTTCTCATGAAATCGCCTGCGGACAAGTCGATGACATACACTGTCGTCACCGTCATCTGCGGCGCGGTGGTCGGCATCGTCCTCTACACGCTGCTCGGCCTCATCATGGCGCCAATCGCCATGATCGGCGGCGGCGCGATCGGGCCGATGGCCGGGACGGAATCCGGCACCGTGACCGTTCCGGGCATGGGTGAGGTCGATCTCGATAAGATGAAGGCCGCCTCCGCCAAGATGGAGGAAG
The DNA here is from genome assembly GCA_023266635.1 of Sphingobium sp. Classification (GTDB taxonomy): domain Bacteria; phylum Pseudomonadota; class Alphaproteobacteria; order Sphingomonadales; family Sphingomonadaceae; genus Sphingobium. The sequence continues at coordinate 14,729 of JAHFPU010000028.1, read as the reverse complement.
CCGCGAAAAAAATGGAAGTCGCCGCCAAGACCGGCCAGAGCGGCGCGGTCGATCCGTCCGCACTCCAGGCGTTCCTGCCCGACGCCATTGGCGGCTACAAGCGCACGGAAATCTCCAGCGCCGGTCTGGGCGCTGGCGGCTCCCATGCCGAGGCGCGCTATGAGGCTGGCGATCATAATTTCCGCGTCGAAATCACCGACATGGCCGCCATGGGCGCGCTCGCCGGGATGGGCGCGGCGATGAACGTCAATTCCAGCCGTCAGACCGAAACCAGCTATGAAAAGACCCAGACCGTCAACGGTCAGATCGTGACGGAAAATTGGGACAAGAGCAGCAATGATGGCAAGTTCGGCACGACGATCGCCAACCGCTTCATGGTCGAGGCCAGCGGCTCCGCCGCCAATATCGACGAACTGAAGGCCGCCGTCGCCGCAGTCGGTCCAGAGAAGCTGGCCGCGCTGGCTAAATAGACGTTATTTTACTCCATTCGGGCTGAGCTTGTCGAAGCCCTGTCCTTTTTTCTAGAGCGTGATGACATGGGACAGAATCCCCACCGCCGTTCGTGTCGAGCGTAGTCGAGACATGGTGTGCAGCGTCCCTCGACTTCGCTCGGGACGAACGGGCGTTTATAAAAGCTCCTTCACGGCGCTTTCGATGCCCTCCGGCTTCACCAGCGGCGCATAGCGGTCAACCACCGCCCCATCCCGATCGATCAGGAATTTGGTGAAGTTCCACTTGATCCCCTGCGTCCCCAGCAGACCCGGCTTCTGACGCTTGAGCCAGACATAGAGCGGATCGGCATTCTGGCCGTTGACCTCGATCTTTCCAAACAGCGGAAAGCTTACATCGTAGGTGAGCGAACAGAAATTCGCGATCTCCTCGGCGTTGCCCGGTTCCTGTTTGCCGAACTGGTTGCACGGAAACGCCAGTACCGCGAACCCGCTGTCACGATGTGCGCGGTACAGCGCCTCAAGTCCCGCATATTGGGGCGTGAAGCCGCACTGGCTGGCGACATTAACGATCAGCAGCACCTTGCCGCGATAGTCCGCCATCGCCTGTTCGCCGCCATCGGCCTTGCGCACCGACATATCATACAGGGTCGTCATATCCGCCTCCGGCCGTTCTATCCGATATGATCATGGTCTTAACCATTGGACAGGGCCTGTCCTCTATAAGCCGTTCCATGAGGATAGCCACGATCACCAATTGGGCGTATGGCGCAACCGTCCTGCTCACCGTCCTGTCGGGCACGACGATGCTTTTGGCCTCTGGCGCCGAAGACCGCGAACGCGCCGCCGTCGAGCAGCGCGCGGCCTTCGACACCCTCACCTCCAATGTGCGCGACGACGCCTTCCGCCTGACGGAACAGGCGCGCGACTATGCCGTCGGCGGCAACCCCGCCCACCTCGCCGCCTGGCGTGGCGAGATGGGCCGCCTGCGGCATGTCGAAGAGCGCCTTTCCCGCTTCAAGGATGTCGGCGCCCTCCCATCGGAAATCGACGCCCTTCGCCAGGCGCTCCACTGGACCGACGCGCTGTCGGATGAACAACAGGCGGCGATATCCGCCATGCAGTCCGGCGAACCCGGCAATGCGCGCAAGATCCTGTTCGGCAACGAATATGAGAGGGAACTGGACCGGATCGACAGCCAGATCGGCCGCTTCCAGTTCATGATCGACCAGCGCACCGAAGGCGCGGTGACAGAAGCCACCAAGGCGACCAAGGCGCTGCGATCCGTGTCCGAAGTCATGGTCGGCATCACGGCCCTCCTGTTCCTCTGCGTGCTCTATTTCGTG
>JAHFPU010000028.1:0-12924 GCA_023266635.1 Sphingobium sp. | reverse complement strand
CGTGCTAAAGCAGCGCATCCTGCGTCCCGTAGTGCGCCTCAGCGATGTCGTCTCGCGCCTGGCTGCCGAGGATTTCGAAGTGCCCCTGCCCGAGCTCGCGCAGGTGGACGAGATTGGCGACATGGCCCAGGCCATCGGCATCTTCCGCGAGAATGGGCTGGAACGGCAGCGGCTGGAGCGGGAACGCGACGCCGACCGGTCGATGCGCGACCTGCTGTCCCGCATGACCCAGCGGTTGCAGGGTTGCGGCAGCAGCAATGATCTGGTGAGCGTCGTCGCCTGCTTCGCTCCGGAAATCGCGCCCGCCTTCGCGGGACGGCTCTATATCTATGACGAGCAACGCAACAGCATGGCGGAAGCGTGCAGTTGGCTTTCGCCGCGTGACTCGCGGATCGAATTCCCGCCCAACGCCTGCTGGGCCTTGCGCCGCGGACAGACGCACCGGCCGGAAGGCAAGTTGATCGACATCCCCTGCGCGCATCTGGATGGGCCGGACTATCACCGGCCGATCTGCGTGCCGCTGACCGCTCAGGGCGAGACCACCGGCCTGCTCTATTTCGAACTGCGCGAGAATGCGGACGAGGCGAGCGCAGCGCTTGCCGAGAAATATCTGGAGATGCTGGCGGAGAATATCGGCCTTGCCCTCGCCAACCTGCGCCTGCGCGACACGCTGCGCGACATGGCGATGGCCGACCCGCTGACGGGCCTGGGCAATCGCCGCCAGTTCGACGTAATGCTGCGCGCCCACACGGCGGAGGCGGAGCGCAACGGCACGCCGCTTAGCTGCCTGATGGTCGATGTCGATCATTTCAAGCGCTTCAACGACGAGAATGGCCATGACGCCGGCGATGCCGTCCTGCGGGCCGTGGGCGCTTTGCTGGCCAACGCCACGCGCGAAGAGGGGCTGGCTTTTCGCTATGGCGGGGAGGAATTCGTCCTGCTGATGCCCGGCTTCACAACCGAACGGGCCCGCGAGCGGGCCGAGAAGATCCGGCAGAAGATCATCGATCTGAAGGTCGACTATCGCAAGAAGGTGCTGCGCGGCGTGACGGCGTCGATCGGCGTCGCCACCGCCCCCGACCATGGCCGCCCGGAAGCGTTGCTTCGTGCGGCCGATGCTGCACTGCTGCGGGCTAAGGCGGAAGGGCGCGACCGGGTGCTGGTCGCGACGATCCGCGAGGCGACGTCAGCCGCCGCCTGAGGGCGCTTCCAGCACGCCCTGGTGCAGGCGAACCACCCGGTCCATCTTCGCCGCCAGCCGCTCATTATGCGTCGCCACCAGCGCCGCCGAACCCTCGCCGCGCACCAGCCGCAGGAATTCCGCCAGCACGACATCCGCCGTGCGCTCGTCCAGATTGCCGGTCGGCTCGTCCGCCAGCACCAGCGCAGGCCGGTTTGCCAGAGCGCGCGCCACCGCCACCCGCTGTTGCTCGCCGCCAGACAACTGGCTTGGCCTATGGTCCAGCCGATGCCCCAGTCCTAGCGAGGTCAGCAGCGAATCCGCCCGCTCCCGCGCCTTTGCCGGCTCAACGTCGCGGATCATCTGCGGCAGGATCACATTCTCCGCCGCGTTGAAATCGGGCAGCAAATGGTGGAACTGATAGACGAAGCCCAGCGCATCGCGCCGCACCCGCGTTCGCCCGTCATTGTCGAGCTTCGCCGCCTCCTCGCCACCGATCAGGATCGATCCCTCGAACCCGCCCTCCAGCAGGCCCACGGCCTGCAAGAGCGTCGACTTGCCCGACCCGGAAGGCCCCAGCAACGCTACGATCTCGCCCGGCCCGACCGACAGGTCCACGCCGCGCAGCACGTCGATCGTGACGCCGCCCTGCGTGAAGCTGCGCGTCAGCCCCGTCACTTTCAGGACATCACTCATAACGCAGCACCTGCACGGGGTCGGTATTGGCGGCCTTGAACGCCGGATACAGCGTGGCGAGGAAACTGAAGACCAGCGCCATCAGGCAGATGATCGTGATCTCCACCGGATCGGGCTTGGAGGGCAGTTCCGTCAGGAAACGGATCGACGGGTCCCACAGATTCTGCCCCGTCACGAACTGGATGGCGTTCACCATGCCCTGGCGGAAGAACAGGAAGGTAAAACCGAGCACCATCCCCGCAAGCATGCCCAGCGTGCCGATGGTCACGCCCACCGTCATGAATATCTTGATGAGGCCGCCACGCGATGCACCCATGGTCCGCAGGATCGCGATGTCCCGTGTCTTGGCGCGCACCAGCATGATGAGCGAGGAGAGGATGTTGAACACCGCGACCAGCACGATGATGGACAGCACCACGAACATCGCCACCCGCTCGACCGCCAACGCCTCGAACAGGGACGCGTTCATCTGCCGCCAGTCCCGTACCTCGGCGCGCCCCGCCACCTTCTCGGCCAGCGGCGCCAATATATCCTGCACCTTGTCCGGGTTGACCGTCTCCACCTCTATCATCTGCGCGACATCGCCCATCAGCAGCAATGTCTGCGCATCCTCCATCGGCATGACCACGAACGCCTTGTCATAGTCGTAGACACCGATCTCGAAGATCGCGGCGACCTCATAGCTGATCTCGCGCGGCACAGTGCCGAAGGGGGTCGATCGTCCCGCCGGATTGATGATCGTGATTCGGCTACCCAGCGTGATGCCCAGATTTTCCGCCAGCCGCGATCCGATCGCCACCCTGCCGCTGTTTGGCGTCAAGGCGTCCAGCCGGCCGGACAGGACCTTCATCGTCTTGTTGCTGTGGATATCGGCCACGGTCATTCCGCGCACCAGTAGCGCCTCGACCCGACCCTGAAAGGCGCCGAGCAGCGGCTGTTCGATCAGCGGCGTGGCGCTCGTAACGCCCGGCGTCGCCTTGGCTTCCTTCAGCACGGCCCGCCAGTCCGGCAGGCGGCCATTATAGCCCTGCACGACGGCATGGCCGTTCAGGCCGACGATCTTTTCGAACAGCTCCGCGCGGAACCCGTTCATCACGCTCATGACGATGATCAGGGCCGCTACGCCCAGCATGACGGCGGCCAGGCTGATGCCTGCAACCAGGAAGATGAAGCCCTCTCCCTTGCCCGGAAGCAGGTAGCGCTTGGCAATCATCCGTTCGTACCGCGAAAGAATCATGTCGGCGCTGGCAATCCTGTAATTATCTGACGCCGCTCTAGGTCCGTGACGTCAAGCAGGCAAGGCAATGCAGATTGTTGCGTAATAATCACAGCATGACTCCAAAATGAATCATACCTCCACTTTGGTGATGACAGGACCCCCGCCGCGTCATAGCAGGGTCCTCGGAACACAGGCACAAACGGCCGTGGTTCAGGGAAATCGCAGTCCCGATCCGGAGCTTGGGGGCTAAGGGTTCGGTTGACGCGGTACCAAGGGGGAGACGAGCAATCGTCCATTAGCGCCCGGATCGGCAACGGTCCGGGCGCTTTTGCGTCCACGTCACATTTCCCGATTATTGCGATGTCCTCACCATCCTCTTGAACCCGGCAAAACCCCAACCATATCAGCATCGTCCGGTCGCCATTTCGGGATCGGATGCAAGTATCGCCGGACGCCGCGTTTCTGGGTCCGGCATGGTTCATAATGCTCATTGGAGATATGACATGCGTGGTTTTGACCTCACCCCCTATCGCCGTTCCACCGTCGGCTTCGATCGTCTCTTCGACCTGATCGAAAACAGCCGCGCGGCGCAGGGCGACAATTATCCCCCCTTCAATATCGAGCGGATCAGCGAGGACCGTTATCGCGTCACCCTCGCCATCGCCGGCTTTCGCGCCGAGGAGCTGGACATCACTGCCCAGCAGAACCTGCTCCAGGTGACGGGCCGCAAGGAGGAAACTTCCGGCGCCGATCGCGCCAAGTTCCTGCATGTCGGCATCGCGAATCGCAGCTTTGAGCGTCGCTTTGAACTGGCGGACTTCGTGCGCGTCGACAGCGCCGGTCTCTCCGATGGCCTGCTGACCATCGAACTGGTCCGCGAAGTCCCCGAGGCGATGAAGCCGAAGAAGATCGCCATCAATGGTGGTCAGGTCGTGGATATCGCCGCGAACCGCGACGCCGCCTGATCGCGCAGCTAGTGTGAATGGAAGGGGGCCGCAGCAATGCGGCTCCTTTTTTCATGCCGTCGGCGCTTGGGCCATCGGGGCGGCGACAAGCCGCGGCATCATGTCACCAATCTGTCATTTTTGGCGTTGCGATGCCGCGCGTGGCGATGTTAACCATCTTTGCAGATCGGGGATTCTGTTTTGGCGGTTATCACATTGGCTGGCGTGCGCGGTGAGGCGCGGGCATCGTTTTCGGCGCGGCATCTGTGTGCGGTATCCGGGGCGTTCATCGCAGGATGGGCGCTTGCGAAACCGGCTGAGGCGCACACAACCGTCGAAACCGTTATCAGCCCCTGCCAATCGACATGGGAAGGGGTCGCCTGCGGCATCCAGCCCGGCGGCAATGCCTTTACCCATTCCGTTCATCAGGGCCCGCCCGCCGACGACGACCTGGATTTCGCTGCGGCCGGCAGATCGGATATCGACCAGGGTCCGCCAGCTCCGGCCGCACCGATTACATATGGCCCCGGCGATCCCAAGCCTCAGAAATATCCGGAGAACGCCGCCCGCTTCCGCTCTTTCGGCAGCCAGTTCCACACCGTGCGCTGGGAGGTGGCGGCCGCCGCGACCTACATGACTGTCCTAAACGTGGAGAAGATCGCCACAATGGGCGGGAAGAAGTTCCACCTCCAGAATGAGGGCTTCTTCGGCAAGGGCACGATCAACATGGGCCTCGACAAGTTCGCTCATGCCTATGACACCTATCTTTTCGCCGAAATCCTGCGCGCGCGCATTGATCGAAAGACGGACGGCAATGCGCCGGGGAGCGCGCTCACGGCTGCAGCCCTGGCGTCGGGCCTCATGCTCTACGGCGAAATCTATGACGGACTGAAGAAGACCAGCGGCTTCTCGCTGCAGGACGTTGTCATGAACACTGGCGGCGCTGCCTTCTCGATCCTCCGCCATGAGGTGCCGGGACTTGCGAAGAAGTTAGACTTCCGCGTTCTGGTGACTCCAAATTCCGATGTTTACACATTCGACGGCACGCGGCACTTCCGGCAGCAGCGCTACCTCGCCGCGTTCAAGCTCGCCGGCATCGACCGCTTCAAGCAAAGCCCGCTCCGCCTCGTCGAACTGCATATGGGCTATATGGCCAGCGGCTTCACTGCCAAGGAAAGGGCGCAGGGCGACCCGCTCAAGCACCGCATCTTCTTCGGCGTCGGCCTCAATGTGGGCGAACTGCTGTTCGGCTCCACCAGCACCGGCGCGGGCCGCGCGGCGCGCTCCGTCCTCAACTATGTGCAGATTCCCTACACGGCCGTCCATGTGCATGACTAGAGTTTGCCCGAACTCTCGCTGACACCCCAGCCTCCGTTCGCTAGCTAGCCAACCATATCCGTCAGATTTTCTCCGGATAGATTGGCTGGATATCCACCGGGATCGCCTGCATCGTCGCAATCACCGCCTGCGCCTCAGCATCCAGCTTGGCATAGCGGGCGTAAACGGTCTGGGCACTTTTGCGTCTGGACATATGACCGCAATGTTGCACGCGCCCCTGTCTCCTGGACACCACCCAAAATTGAACCATCTCTGCGTCGTCCGGTTGCCATCTGGGATCGGGCAATTCTGGCCGGACGCCGTGTTTTCTGGGTCCGGCATCGTTCATTATACTCATTAGAGATTATGAGATGCGTGGTTTTGACCTCACCCCCTATCGCCGCTCCACCATCGGCTTCGATCGTCTGTTCGACCTGATCAAAAACAGCCGCGCGGCGCAGTGCGACAATTATCCCCCCTTCAACATCGAGCGGATCAGCAATGATCGCTATCGCGTGACGCTGGCCGTTGCGGGCTTGCGTTCTGAGGAACTGGACATCACCGCCCAGCAAAACTTGCTGCAGGTGACCGGCCGGAAGGAAGAAACCTTTGGTGCCAATCGCGCCAAGGTCCTGGATGTCGGCATTGCGAATCGCAGCTTCGAGCGCCGGTTCGAACTTGCCGATTTCGTGCGGGTAGACGCGGCCGGGCTGTCCGACGGTCTGCTGACCATCGTACTGGTCCATGAAGCGCCAGAGGCGATGAAGCCGAAGGAGATCGCCATCAACGGCGGTCAGGTCGTCGACATTGCGACCAATCGCGCCGCCGCCTGATCCATCAGCACCGATGCAATGAAGGGGCCGCAGCGATGCGCCCCCTTTTCACATACGTCCCGTCAGTGACGCTGGGCATCCACAGGCTTCAGCGGCGCAGGACCGCGATCGCATCGGTTTCGCTCACCACTTCGGCATATTTCGCCTGCAGGTCAAACAGATTGGCGTCATGAGGCCCCGGATGCCGATCGGCGCAGGCTTCGCGCACAACCATCGGGATAAAGCCATGCTGGAGCGCGTCGAGCGCCGAGGCACGCACGCAGCCGGACGTCGAATAGCCGGTGATGAGCAGGGTATCGACACCCATGGCATGCAGCGTTGCGGCCAGCGATGTGCCGAAAAAGGCAGAAGCATACTGTTTGGTCACAACGATATCGCTGGCTTCAGGCTGCAAGGTCGGCGGAAAGGCGCCCAGCGGTGATCCCTTCAGAAAGGCCTTGAGCGCCGGCACCTTGCGATAGAAATAGCCCCCGTCGATACCACCGGCCTGATATTCCACATTGGTGAACACCAAAGGTGCCTGCACCGATCGCGCCGCCGCGGCCAGCCGTTCATTGGCGGCCAGCGCATTGGCGGCAGCCGCAGCGTAGAGGTCCGACTGCGGATCGAGATAGGCCATGACGACATCGACGATCAGCAGCGCGCATTTGCGCCCGGGCTGCAGCGCACCGCCAAAGGCCACTGCATAATTGCCCGCCAAGTCGTCGCTCATATCGCCGCCGCGGACTTCAGCCGAGCGATCTCGGCATCGTCCATCCCCAGCAGGCCTTTATAGACCTCGTCATTATGCTGCCCAATTTCGGCGGGCGCGAGCGTGCGGATGCTACCGGGCGTCTCGGACAGGCGCGGGAAGCTGTTCTGCATCTTGAACTTCCCCCAGCGCGGCGAATCCACTTCCACCAGCGCTTCACGCGCCGCAAAATGCGGGTCTTCCAGCATCTCCTGGGCACGATAGATTTTGCCGGCGGGCACGCTGTGCTCGATCATCGCGGCTTCCAGTTCATCGACGGTCAGCGCGCGCGTCCACTGGGAGATGCGATCGTCCAGTTCCTTCTGGTGCACGCCCCGCGCGACATGGGTGGCATAACGTGGGTCGCTCGCCAGTTCCGGCTGCCCCATCGCCTGGCAAAGTCGCGCGAACACCGCATCCTGGTTGCCGCCGATCAGATATTCGCCATCGCTGGTCGGATAAACATTGGACGGCGCGATGCCCTCCAGCACGGACCCGGTGCGTCTGCGCACATGATCGGACACCATATATTCAGGTACCAGGCTCTCCATCACCTGCAGCACAGCTTCGTATAGCGCGCTGTCGACCACCTGGCCCCGGCCCGTCTTCTCCCGCGCGTGCAGCGCGGCGAGTGCGCCCATGCAGCCATAGGTCGCGGCCAGGCTGTCGCCGATGGACACTCCCATGCGGCTAGGCGCCCGGTCGGCATCGCCCACGATATAGCGCCATCCGCCCATCGCCTCGCCGATCCCCCCAAATCCGGCACGCGACGAATAAGGACCGGTCTGGCCATAGCCGGACACGCGCACGATGATCAGACGAGGATTGATGGCGTGCAGATCATCAGGGCCCAGGCCCCATTTCTCCATCGTGCCAGGCTTAAAATTCTCAATCAGGATGTCGGCATGCGCGACAAGCTGGCGCACGATCTCCTGCCCTTCCCACACGCGCAGATTGGCGGAAACCGACTTTTTGTTGCGGGCAACCACTTCCCACCACAGCTTCGCTTCGCCATGACCCCAGTTGCGCATCGGGTCGCCGCCGCCGCTCTTCCCGTTCGGCCCATCGACCTGAGGCGGCTCGACCTTGATCACTTCGGCGCCCATGTCACCCAGCAGCTGCCCGCAAAACGGGCCCGCAATCAGTTGGCCAAGCTCGATGACCCTGATGTCATTGAGCGCGCCTGCATTGTTCGTCATGTCAGATCTTTCGTTCAGGATGAGATTATGTTGACCGCTTGGGGAAATTGCCCGACCGGCTCACCATGGCCGGCAAATCCCGACCCATTTCCTTTGCCAGCCAGCCCGCCGTAGCGATGGTGGCGTCCAGGTCGATGCCCGTCGTCACCTTGGACCGGTCGAGCAGATACAGCAGATCTTCGGTCGCGATATTCCCCGTGGCATTGGGCGCGAAGGGACATCCGCCGATACCGCCCACGGCACTGTCTAGCGTCACCGCGCCAGCTTCCAGCGCGGCCCAGGCGTTGGCAATGCCGGTATTACGGGTGTTGTGCAGATGGACCCGCACCGGGATCGGGCTGATCGCCTCGCGCACCGTCGCCACCAGTTCGAAGACTTGTGCGGGCACCGCCACGCCGATCGTGTCGGCCAGTCCGATCTCGACCGGTCCGGCCTCGGCGAGCCTGCGCGCCATGGCGACGACATGAGCTGGCGCGACCTCGCCCTCGAACGGGCATCCGAATGCTGCACCGATCGTCACTTGCGCCGGGCGCCCTTCGGCATGGGCAAAGCGGATCACTTCGCATGCGACATCGACCGATTCCACCGACGTCTGTCCCTGGTTGCGTTGGGCAAAGCTGTCGGACGCAACACAGACTGCGCCGATCTGGCCGATCGCGGTATCCAGCGCGCGATGCAGCCCCCGCTTGTTCATGACGAGGCCGATGGTGACAATATCTTCGGGCGCATCCAGTCCGGTGATCACCGCTTCGGCATCGGCCATTTGCGGCACCCGGTCCGCTCGCACGAAGCTGGCGATCTCTAGCCGACGGGCACCCGCGGCGATCATGCCGCGGATCAGCGAGATCTTCTGATCGGTCGAGAATATCTGCTTCTCGTTCTGGAGGCCGTCGCGCGCCGACACCTCCACGATTTCCGCTACGATCGGCCTCATCTAGAGCAGCCCCGCCTTTACCTGTTCCACCGCAAACGCCGCAGCACGCGCAGTGAACGCCATATAGGTCAGCGACGGATTCTGGCAGGCAGAGGACGCCATTGCCGCCCCGTCCGTCACGAAGATATTGGGCACGTCATGGGTCTGGCTGTTGCCATTCACCACCGACGTTGTCGGATCCCGGCCCATCCGCGCGCCGCCCATCTCATGGACGGCGGAACCGGCCAGGTCGGGCTCGTCGGAACTGATCAGCATCTTGCCGCCCAGCATGCCAAGCATGGTCTTGGCCTCGGCGGCCGCATCCTTCAGCAGGGCGCGCTCATTCTCGCCATGATGCAGCGTGATGTGCAGTTGCGGCAGGCCCCATTTATCCAGCTTGTCGGACAACGTCACACGATTGTCGGCGCGCGGCAGGGATTCGGCAAAGGCGACCATCAGGATGCGCCATTCGCCCGCTTCCGACAGCGTCTTGCGGAAATCGGCACCGACGCCCGGCATATGCACGCCGCGCGGCCAGTTCGCGCGGATGCCCACGCCTTGATAGCTGTATCCGCGCACGAAATCGGGATGCGCCTCCTCCAGATTGCGGAAGCGCGGGATGACGAAGTTGGATGGACGATTGCCATAATAGGTATGATCGTCCAGCCCGGCGATCGTCGCAACCCCAGCCACGGCCGTCGCATGGTCCATGATGTATCGGCCCAGCGTGCCGCTGCTGTTTGCCAAACCATTGGGCGCGGCATCCGATGCCGATCGCAACAGCAGGCCAACACTGTTGAACGATGACGCGTTGAGGAAAAACATCCGTGCGGTGTGGCGCGACGTTTCCTTGCTGTTCGCATCGATGCACTGCGCCGCCACGGCCTTGCCAGTGCGCGGATCGGTCTCGATCTTCGCCACGATGGTGTCGGGGAGCAGCGTCAGGCGGCCAGTCTTGTTTGCCGCCGGCAAGGTCGAGCTTTGTGTGGAGAAATACGCACCGAAACTGCATCCACGTGCACACAGATAGCGATATTGGCAGGCTGAACGCCCCTCCTTCGCTTCGGTCAGATTGGCCGATCGGCCCGGGATCAGGCGGCGATCGCGATAATGGGCGGCGATCTGCCCCGCGAGCAGTGACTCGCCCGCACTCAGCGGCATGGCGGGCTGGAAAATGCCGTCGGGCAGTTGCGGCATAGCTTCCATGCTGCCGTTGACGCCAACGAAGCTCTCGACATGGTCGTACCATGGCTTCATGTCGGCATAGCGCACCGGCCAGTCCGTGCCATGCCCGTCGCGGGCATTGGCACCGAAATCATAATCGCTCCAGCGATAGCATTGGCGGCCCCAGATCAGCGAACGGCCGCCGACCTGATAGCCCCGGCGCCACTGGAACGGCTTGTCCGCGCTTGTCTGGTAGGGATGATCGGCATCGTTGACGAAATGATCCATCGTATATTCGTCGAAATTGGTGCCCTTGCTCTGCACCGGATATTCCTCGGCCAGCAGCTTAGCGTCGCCATAGCCGCGGAACTCCATCTCCCACGGCGCCTTCATCTCATTTTCATAGCCAGACTGATGCTCGATCATCCGGCCACGCTCGATCATGAGCACGCGCATGCCGCGCTCTGTCAGTTCCTTTGCCGCCCAGCCGCCCGAAATACCCGAGCCGATGACGATTGCGTCGAAATCATATGTCATGAGAACCAGATTGCCAGCCAGTCGTTGGACAGGGGGTGCGGAGCATGGGCGAGCGGAATGTCCGCATCCCAGCGGCCCGGCACCAGATTGAAGGCCAGGTCACCTGACCCACCCTTTTGTGACGTGTAGAAGCTGGTGAGCAGCGCGCGCTTCAAGATGGTCCAGGCCTCGACAGTCTCCGCGTCCACCGCTGCGTCGCTTTCGCCTGTCTCGGCCGCAGCTCTGTCAAAGGTTGCGGTGTCGAGCGCTGTCAGTACGGCAAAGCGGCGCTCGAACGAAATCGACAGGAAATCGCCCTGTGCATGCCTGTTCAGCCAATGACTTACCGTCTTGACGTGCGACAGCGTCAATCCGCGCCATTCGCGGGGCATGACCGATGCCAGAAAGGCGCCTGGCTGCGTGGAGAGCGATCCGGGCAGCAAAATGTCGGAGACGGAATCAAGCAACGGCGCGAAATCCTCAGCATGCATCATGATAGGGCGCGAGAGATAGGGCGTCGCGAAAATCAGCGCTGCCAGCGCCGATCCACCGACCAGCAAATCACGGCGTCTGAACGCGGCAGAGTCGGAAGCGCCTGGCCCAGAAACGCTGGGCGCGGAAGCGGGGGTGGACACTGGAGGCATGGAAGTTTCCTGTTATCGCCTTCTCGCGATTCTTACATGGATATCGCGATATTTTAGAAATGAAAATGTTTTCATTGATGATTGGCACGAATCGGGACGAAACGGGCATGGCCGCCCCCCTTATCAAGTAATTTGTAGACCATATATGCTGGCTGACATCGCCACACACCCTCGCTGCCCGATGGCCCTTTCCTTGCATAAATGCTGATTTTACGCCTTTAAATGAACAACTTTCATAAGCCGAAAGAGAAATGTTGCGGACCCAATAATTCCCCATTGCAATCCCGTGACAACTCCATAATGTAAACGATGTCATTTATGAAGTGGCCGCGAAAATGGCATAACGCCTATCGGACCGCAAAAAGGGGAATGCACATGCGCTCGATTGCAAGGTTGTCGTCTACCACTGCCCTCGCCCTGACGGTCGCAACCTTTGCCATGCCAGTGCATGCGCAAGAGGCCGGGGACAGCACTGATTCTGGACTTACCGATATCGTCGTCACCGCCGAAAAGCGCGTAAGCTCGGCGCAGAAGACCCCGATCGCCATGACGGCCGTCGATGCAGCAGGCCTGGCCGCCAACGGCGTGACCGACGTCAACGCGCTGGCCAACGTCGCGCCGACGCTCAACATCGCCCAGAACAATGCCAACACGCTCATCACCATCCGTGGCGTGTCCAGCCGTGATTACACCGAAACGGGCGATCCCGCCGTTGCGGTCAGCATCGATAACTTCTACCTGCAGCGCGCTGTCGGCCTCAACGCCGCCATGTTCGACGTGGAGCGGGTCGAAGTTCTGCGCGGTCCCCAGGGCACGCTATACGGCCGCAACGCCACCGGCGGCGCCGTGAACATCAGTTCCGCCAAGCCGATCGACAAGTTCGAGCTGAACGCAGCGCTCGAAGCCGGCAATTACGGCGCGATGAACGCGGAAGGCGCGGTCAACGTCCCCATCACATCCACCCTGGCCGTCCGCGTTGCCGGTGCCAAGCGCACCCATCGTGGCTATCGCGACAATGGCGATGTGACGCGCGGTGACGATCAGGACGATACGGGCGCGCGCATCCACATGCAGTGGAAGCCGAGCAGCGCCTTCACCGCGCTGGTCACCGGCGAATATGTCAAGCAGGACGGCGTCGGCGCAGTCCTCAAAGGCGTTCCCTACTCGGACGTCCAGTCGGACGGCACGCTCAATTTCGGTAGCAGCAAGCAGTGGGATCTGAACAATCAGGGCTACACCAATATCGAGACGAAGACCGCACGCTGGGCCTTCTCCTACGATTTCGGTCCTGCCACGGTCAGCTATATGGGCGGCTACCGGAACATGAAGTTCCACCGCGACAATGACCAGGATGGCAGCACGACAGTCAATTTCGGCTTCCAGCAGAATGAAGATGTCGACACGCAGAACCACGAAATCCGCGTGACCTCCAACGGCACCGGCCCGTTCGGCTTCCAGCTCGGCGCTTATTATTTCAAGGAAACCGACGGCCTCAACACATTCTTCCAGGTACATGGCCTGCCGGTCGATCCGTTCAACTTCTACACCTTCGACTATGCCACCAAGTCG
>JAHFPU010000027.1:21752-22979 GCA_023266635.1 Sphingobium sp. | reverse complement strand
ATGTGACGTTCCTCGCCGAAGCTACCACCCGCTTCCACCCCCATGGCTGGATCGTCACCGCCACCGTGCCCGTCGACGATCTGGACTGGAACCTGTCCGCCTACGCCCGCGTCGCCGACCGGCTGTTCATCATGGATTATGACCAGCATTATGTCGGCGATACGCCCGGACCGATCGCCGCCCAGCCCTGGTTCGTCAGCCATCTCCGCAATGCCCTGGCCCAGATTCCTGCGGCCAAGGCGATCATCGCCATCGGCAATTATGGCTATGACTGGACCGATGGCCAGCCCACCGCCGACGCCGTCTCGATCGAGGACGCCTGGCTCACCGCCCATGATTCCGGCGCGCCGATCCGCTTTGACGCGGCCACCGGCAACGCCAGCTTCGATTATGTCGAGGACGGTCGCACGCACCATGTCTGGATGCTGGACGCCGCGAGCGCCTGGAACCAGCTGCGCGCCGCGCGGCAGGCTGGGGCAGGGGGCGTGGCGCTCTGGCGGCTGGGGTCGGAGGACCCCGGCTTCTGGCCGGCGCTGGCGAACCGGTCGGCCGCTATCCCCGCCGACATGAACCGACTGACCAGCCTCAACACCGTCGATGTCGAGGGCAATGGCGAGATCCTGCATATCGACGATGTGCCGACGACGGGCAGCCGCGCCATGCGCCTCGACCATGGCTTGGTCGTCGATGAGCAATATCGCGCGCTCCCGACCCCCTATGTCATCCGCCGCACCGGCTATCGTCCCGGCCAGATCGCCCTGACCTTCGATGACGGCCCCGATCCGGTCTGGACTCCGCAGATCCTCTCCATCCTGAAGCGCGCGCATGTCCCCGCGACTTTCTTCGTCATCGGTGAGAATGCGATGCCGCACCCCGGCCTGCTGCGCCAGATCATCGCGCAGGGCAGCGAGATCGGCAGCCACAGCTACACCCACCCAAATCTCGCCCAGGTCTCGCCGGAGGGCGCGAAGATTGAGCTGAACTCCACCCAACGCCTGATCGAGGCCTATACCGGCCGCTCGGTCCGCCTGTTCCGCGCGCCCTATTTCGGTGACGCCGAACCCACGACGGCGGACGAAATCGGCCCGGCGCTGGAGGCGCAGAACGCAGGCTATCTGAACGTCGGCCTACATGTCGATCCGGGCGACTGGACACGCCCGGGCGCCGACGCCATCGTCTCGCGCACCATCGCGCAGGTGGAGGCCGGCAATGCCGACCGCTCCGGCC
>JAHFPU010000027.1:0-21742 GCA_023266635.1 Sphingobium sp. | reverse complement strand
GCGGCGGCGACCGCGCCCAGACCGTCGCCGCGCTCCCCCGCATCATCGCCGCGCTGAAGGCGAAGGGCTATCGCTTCGTCCCCGTGTCGCAGCTGGCGGGCCTCACCCCCGCGCAGGTCATGCCGCCGGTCAAGGGCGCGGACCTTCTCGCCGTGCGCGTCGATGTCGGCATCTTCCTCACCCTCGCGGCCATTTCCGTGGCGCTCAAATGGATGTTCTTCACTGTCATCCTCTTCGGCATGGCGCGCGCTGTGATGCTGGCGCTGCTTGCGCTTGGCAGCCGGATGAAGCGCAACACCATCAACCCACCGCCGATCGAGACGGGCCTGTTCGTTTCCGTCATCATCCCCGCCTTCAATGAGGCGAAAGTGATCGCGGAATCCGTGCGCCGCGTCCTCGAAAGCAAGGATGTCGCGATAGAGGTGATCGTCGTCGATGACGGCTCTACCGACGACACCAGCGCCATCGTCGCGGCCGCATTCGCCGATGACGACCGGGTTGGCCTTCTGACGCTGACGAACGGAGGCAAGGCCGCTGCGCTCAACGTCGCGCTTCAATATGCCAAGGCCCCGATCATCGTGGCGCTGGATGCCGATACGCAGTTCGAGCCGATGACCATCGCCCGCCTTGCGCGCTGGTTCGCCGATCCGGAGATCGGCGCAGTGGCGGGCAACGCCATGGTCGGCAACCGCGTCAACCTCGTCACCCGCTGGCAGGCGGTCGAATATGTGACGGCGCAAAATCTGGAACGCCGCGCGCTTGCCCGCTTCGACGCGATCACTGTCGTCCCCGGTGCGGTCGGCGCATGGCGGCGGCAGGCGCTGGACGATGTCGGCGGCTATCCGCTCGACACGCTGGCGGAGGATCAGGACCTCACCATCGCCATTCAGCGCGAAGGCTGGCGTATCGCCTATGACACCGAAGCCGTCGCCTGGACCGAAGCGCCCGAAAGCTTCCGCGCCCTGTCGAAACAGCGCTTCCGCTGGGCTTATGGCACGCTGCAATGTCTGTGGAAGCATCGAGGCATCTGGCGTCAGCGCCAGCCTGCGGGACTGTCATGGGTCGGCCTGCCCCAGGCATGGCTGTTCCAGATCGGCTTTGCGATGGTGTCGCCCATCATCGACCTGGCGCTCGTACTCAGCATGATCGACACCGCCATGCGTGTGCAGCAGCATGGCTGGGCGCAGACGCAGAGCGACCTGCTGCGCATGGCGCTCTACTGGCTGGCCTTCACCGCCGTCGATGTGGCGTGCGGCTGGGTCGCTTACCGCCTGGAGCCGCGCGCCCCGCGCTATCCCGCCCTGCTGCTGGTCGCCCAGCGCTTTGTCTACCGTCAGATCATGTACGGCGTGGTCATCCGCGCCGTAGCCACCGCCATCGGCGGACCCTGGGTCGGCTGGGGCAAGCTGGAACGCACGGGCCGCGTGGCACAGACGCAATCGCCTGACAGGCTGGTGGGGGCTTGAAGGGCGGTCGGGGCTCGGAATAGCGGCCACTATTTGCTGCTATAAACTGCCGTCATCCCGGATTTAATCCGGGATCCATGAGCCTCAAAGATTGTGTGAATTTTCCATAGTCCAGCCAATGGATGCCGGATCAAGTCCGGCATGACGGCAGGAAAGTGGCCAAAGGCAGCGTTCCTAATCCGGCAAGACCTCCGCTGTCCTACAGCTCAGTCATCCTGCTAGTCCACAGGCATGCTTCAGCCTGTCTCAGCCATCTCTATCCCACCTCAGCGTTGCATTTGCGCAACGCGATCGAGACCTGGCTGGGACGTAACTGCGACGTGGATGAGACTCAAGTGCGACCAACATGAGACTCAGATGCGACGCAAGCGGGACGCACATGGGACTCAAGTGAGACGCACATGCGACGCAGGTGAGACCTACATGCGACCTTGTTGCGACTTTCCCGCCCAAAACGCGTCACGACCCGCAACTTCCGCAACTTCGTTGGAAATCACGCCACATCGCGTCAAAACGCCGCCGGTTCAGTCCCGCGCGTTCGCCAGTTCCTTGTTGGCCCGCAGCGCCACCAGCGTGCAGATCGCGCCCGACAGCAGGTACGCGCCCGAAGAGAACAGCCCGAAATTGCTCGACAGCCACAGCGCCACGAATGGCGCGAAGCCCGCGCCGAACATCCAGGCAAGGTCGGAGGTCAACGCCGAGCCGGTATAGCGCGTCTGCTGCGAGAAATTCGCCGCCACCACGCCCGAAGACTGGCCGAAAGAGAGGCCGAGCAGCATGAAGCCCAACACCATGAACGCCACTTCGCCCAGATCGCCGCCGTTGAGCAGCAGCGGCGCGAAGATACTGAACAGCGCGATCGCGCCCGCCGACCAGCCGAGCAGCGAGCGACGACCGATCTGGTCGGCAATGAAGCCCGACGCGACGATCGCCAGCACGCCGACCGCGCCGCCGATAATCTCGATGATCAGGAAGCGCTGGATCGACTCCTTGGTGAACAGCGCGACCCAGGACAGCGGAAATACGGTGACCATATGGAACAGCGCGAAGCTGGCGAGCGGCGCGAATGCGCCGATGATGATGTTGCGTCCTTCCGACTTCACCGTGGAAATGACGGGGGAGGGGACAAGATCCTTGCTCTCGAACAGCCGCTCGAACTCGTGCGTCACCACGATGCGGAGGCGAGCGAACAGCGCAACCACGTTGATCGCGAAGGCGACGAAGAAGGGATAGCGCCAGCCCCAATCGAGGAAGTCGGCAGGAGACAGCGTTGACCAGAAGAAAGCGAAGAGCGATGCGACCACAAGCAGCGCCAGCGGCGCGCCAAGCTGCGGCATCATCGCGTACCAGCCGCGCTTGTTCTCCGGGGCGTTCAGCGACAGCAGCGAGGCGAGACCGTCCCATGTCCCGCCCAAAGCGAAGCCCTGTCCGGCCCGAAACAGCGTCAGCAGCACGGCGGAGGCATGACCCAGCGTTTCATATCCCGGCAAGAAGGCGATGGCCGCAGTCGACCCGCCCAGCAGGAACAGCGCGATCGTCAGCTTCACGCCCCGTCCATAGGTTCGGTCGACCCACATGAAGAAGAAGGACCCCACCGGCCGGGCGACGAAGGCGATCGCGAAGATGGCGAAGGAGTAGAGCGTGCCGGTCAGCGCATCGACATAGGGGAATACGAGACGCGGAAACACCAGGATGGAGGCCACGGCATAGACGAAGAAGTCGAAAAATTCCGACGTGCGGCCGATGATGACGCCGATGGCGATCTCCCCGGGCACCACCTGTTTGTGGCGGGCGGTGATATTGCGCGCATCGCGCTCCATGGAGGTGGAGGAGGGGGCGGCAAACTCTGCGCTCATGGGGCTGATCGATCCTTGGGCATATGATAGGGATGAAACGATCCCGGGTCGCGTGCGTTGCATACTACCAAACCGACCCGGCCATATAGCAGCATATGGGGCTCGGTTTACCAGATGACTGTGCCAATGCACTTTTCGCGCCTGCAACGTGATTGGACAAAGTGTCCAATGTCGATAGTCGTGCGCAGCGGCTAGGCGGCTGGCATGAGCACCTGCCCGATCCCGGATTCCTCCACCGCACCGCGCCGTTTTCTGCGCTTTCTGGCCCCATTGATGCTGCTGCCCCTGTCGGCGTGCAATTTCGTGGTGATGAACCCGGCGGGCGATGTTGCGGTGCAGCAGCGCGACCTGATTCTGATCTCCACCGGCCTGATGCTTCTCATCATCCTGCCGGTCATGGCGCTGACGGTGCTGTTCGCATGGCGCTACCGGAAATCGGCGGAGAACCCGGATTATGATCCCGATTGGGACCACTCCACCAGCCTGGAACTCATTATCTGGTCTGCGCCGCTGCTGATCATCATCTGCCTCGGCGCAATCACCTGGACCAGCACCCATCTGCTCGATCCCTACCGTCCTATCGAGCGCATCGACGCGAGCCGCAAGATCGCGCCGAATACGAAGCCGCTGGAGGTCGAGGTCGTCGCACTCGATTGGAAATGGCTGTTCATCTATCCGGAGCTTGGCATCGCCACTGTGAACGAGCTCGCCGCGCCGGTGGACCGCCCGATCAGTTTCAAGATCACCTCGTCCACCGTAATGAACTCCTTCTATGTTCCTGCACTGGCCGGACAAATCTACGCCATGCCGGGGATGCAGACGGTCCTCCACGCCGTGATCAACAAGCCGGGCGACTATGAGGGCTTCTCCGCCAACTATAGCGGCGCGGGCTTCTCCCACATGCGCTTCCGCTTCCATGCGCTGGATCAGACCGGTTTCGACCGCTGGGCTGCGACCGTGAAGGCCGATGGCCAAGCCCTTGATCGCCCAACCTATCTGAAGCTCGAAAAGCCGAGCGAGAAAGACCCAGTCCGCCGCTTCGCCACTGTGGACGCCACGCTGTTCAATTCCATCGTCAACCTGTGCGCCCGTCCCGGTCAGCGCTGCATGTCCGACCTGATGCACATCGACGCCATGGGCGGCGCCGGCAAGGAATCGGCCAAGGACGTCGAGGGTTTGCGCCACGACGCGCATGACGGGAGCGACCCACTCGAAAAGGGCGCGCTGCAGAAGGAGCCGGAGGAGAAGGGCTCCTCGCCACATCTGCTGAAGGACAGCGACAAGGCGCCTCCGGGCAAGACGCCCACAGGACACCAGCACGACAACAGGGACATGACCATGAACATGGATGGCATGTCCGCCCATCATCCTTCCGACGCATCCGCGCCGGCCCACACCCTGTAGAGGCCGCCCGAATCCCTATGTCAGACTCATACACCTTGGCGAAGATCATCTTCGGCCGCCTCACTTGGGAATCCTTCCCCATCCACGAACCGATCCTGATCGGCACCTTCATCATGGTCCTGATCGGCGGCGTGGGCGTCGTCGGCGCGATCACGAAATACAAGCTGTGGGGCTATCTCTGGACCGAATGGTTCACGACGGTCGATCACAAGCGGATCGGCATCATGTACATGATCCTGGGCCTCATCATGTTCCTGCGCGGCTTTGCCGATGCGATCATGATGCGGTTGCAGCAGGCGATGGCGTTCAACGGGTCTGAGGGCTATCTCAACGCTCATCACTACGATCAGGTGTTCACCGCCCATGGCGTGATCATGATCTTCTTCGTCGCCATGCCGATGGTGACGGGTCTGATGAACTATATCGTCCCGCTGCAGATCGGCGCGCGGGACGTCAGCTTCCCCTTTCTCAACAATTTCAGCTTCTGGATGACGACGTCCGGCGCCGTCACGGTGATGATGTCGCTGTTCGTTGGCGAGTTCGCGCGGACCGGCTGGCTCGCCTATCCGCCGCTGTCGGGGATAGCCTATAGCCCCGACGTCGGCGTCGATTATTATATCTGGGCGCTGCAGATTGCGGGCATCGGCACGCTGCTGTCCGGCGTCAATCTGGTCGCGACGATCGTCAAGATGCGCGCGCCGGGCATGACGATGATGAAGATGCCGATCTTCACCTGGACCTCGCTCTGCACCAACGTGCTGATCGTTGCCGCCTTCCCGGTGCTGACCGCAGTGCTCGCGCTGCTCAGCCTCGACCGCTATGCCGGCACGGCCTTCTTCACCAACGACTTTGGCGGCAACGCCATGATGTATGTGAACCTCATCTGGATCTGGGGCCATCCGGAGGTCTACATCCTGATCCTGCCCGCCTTCGGCATCTTCTCGGAGATTACCTCGACCTTCTCGGGCAAAAGGCTCTTCGGCTATACCTCGATGGTCTATGCGACGGTGGTCATCACCATTCTGTCCTATGTCGTCTGGCTGCACCACTTCTTCACCATGGGTTCTGGGGCCAGCGTCAACAGCTTCTTCGGTATCACGACGATGGTGATCTCCATCCCGACTGGCGCAAAGATCTTCAACTGGCTCTTCACCATGTATCGCGGCCGCATTCGCTTCGAACTGCCGATGATGTGGACGATCGCTTTCATGCTCACCTTCACCGTGGGCGGCATGACCGGCGTGCTGCTTGCTGTGCCGCCGGCCGACTTCGTGCTGCACAACTCGCTCTTCCTGATCGCGCACTTCCATAATGTGATCATCGGCGGTGTGCTGTTCGGCCTGTTCGCCGGCATCAACTACTGGTGGCCCAAGGCTTTCGGTTTCAAGCTCGACACGGTGTGGGGCAAGCGCAGCTTCTGGCTGTGGGCCGTGGGCTTCTGGCTCGCTTTCATGCCGCTCTATATCCTCGGCCTGATGGGCGTGACCCGCCGGATGCGCGTGTTCGACGATCCCTCGCTTCAGATATGGTTCGTCATTGCGGCGCTCGGCGCATTCATGATCGCCGCCGGCATCGCCTGCATGCTGATGCAATTTTATGTGTCGATCCGCGACCGGGAGAAATTGCGCGACACGACCGGCGATCCCTGGGATGGCCGCACGCTGGAATGGGCGACCAGTTCGCCGCCGCCGGACTATAACTTCGCCTTTACACCGGTCATTCACGATGGCGACGCCTGGTCCGACATGAAGAAGCGCGGCTATCAGCGTCCGCTTGACGGCTTCCGGTCTATCCACATGCCCAGCAACACAGGCACTGGCGTCATCCTCGCCGGCCTCAGCACCGCCTTCTCGGTCGGCATGATCTGGTACATGTGGTGGCTCGCGGGCCTTAGCTTCGTCGGCATCCTCGCCGTCGCCATCGGCCACACCTTCAATTACAAGCGCGACTTCCACATCCCGGTCGAGGATGTGGTGCGCACCGAGGGCGAGCGCACCAAGCTGCTCGCGACGCAGGGCTGATCGCTATGTCAACGGAAGCAACAGCGGCGCCGACAGACGCCAATCCGGCCTTCTACCTGGCCGAGGAACCGCACCATCCGGAAGGGAGCAGCACGGCGCTCGGCTTCTGGATGTACCTGATGAGCGATTGCCTCATCTTCGCCTGCCTGTTCGCGACCTTCGCGGTGCTCGGCGGCAGCTATGCGGGCGGACCGGGGCCAAAGGATCTGTTCGACCTGCCGCTCGTCGCGCTCAACACCGCGATGCTGCTTTTCTCCTCCATAACCTATGGCTTCGCCATGCTGGCGACCGAGAAGGGCAAAGTCGGCGCGACCCAGGGCTGGCTGGCGGTGACCGGCCTGTTCGGCCTCGCCTTCCTCTCCATCGAACTGTACGAGTTCGCGCACCTGATCCATGAAGGCGCAACGCCGCAGCGCAGCGCGTTCCTTTCCTCCTTCTTCACGCTGGTCGGCACGCATGGCCTGCACGTCACCTTCGGCACGATCTGGCTCGTGACCCTGATGGTGCAGGTGGGCAAGCATGGCCTGATCCCCGCCAACAAGCGTCGCCTGATGTGCCTCAGCATGTTCTGGCACTTCCTTGACGTCATCTGGATCGGCGTCTTCACCTTCGTCTATCTGATGGGAATGCTGCGATGAGCGCTGAACAGCACGCGCAACACAGTCACGGCCATGACCATGGCCACGATCATCATGATGACGGCCATGCGCATGGCACGATGGGCAGCTACATGATCGGCTTCGGCCTGTCAGTTGTTCTGACGGCCATCCCCTTCTGGCTGGTGATGACCAATTTCCTGGGCAGCACGCAGACCACTGGGCTCGTCATCATGGCCTTTGCCGTGGTGCAGATCGTCGTACACATGATCTACTTCCTGCATATGAGCGCGAAGTCGGAGGGCGGCTGGACCATGATGGCGCTGATCTTCACGATCGTCCTAGTCGTCATCACGCTGTCGGGATCGATGTGGGTCATGTATCACCTCAATCACAATATGATGCCCGTTTCCGCGCACGATATGAGCCAGATGCCGTGACCCGCCGGACCCTTCCCGAAAGGGAGGGGCGAAGGGCGCCGCGGTCATGGCTGACCGTAGCGCTGATGGGGGGGCTCGCTCTGTTTCTCACGGCCGGTTTTCTTGGCCTCGGCGTCTGGCAGGTTCAGCGCCTGGCCTGGAAACATGCGCTGATCGCTAATGTGGATGCGCGAATCCATGCTGTCCCGACGCTCGCGCCCGGCCCGGCGGAATGGCTCGGCCTCACCGCGCAATCCGCAGAATATCGTCGTGTGAGCGTCGCCGGAACATATCGCTTCGACAGGCAGGTACTGGTGCGCGCCTCGACCGTACGGGGTACCGGATACTGGGTCATGACCCCGCTGGAAACCGCTCATGGCTTCACCGTGCTGATTAATCGTGGTTTCGTTCCGCCGGGATGGAAGGATGATGGTGGCGGCCAGTCAGCCAGCGTCATCGGATTGCTACGCATGACTGAGCCGCATGGCGCCTTCCTGCGCGCCAATGATCCCGCCGCCGGGCGTTGGTACTCCCGCGATGTCGCCGCCATCGCCAAGGCAAAGCATCTCGGCTCCGCGGCGCCCTATTTCATCGACGCGGCGGGTTCTCCAGATCCGGACGCCCTCCCTGTGGGCGGCCTGACGGTGGTGTCATTCCCCGATAATCATCTTGTTTACGCCATCACATGGTTCGCGCTGGCCCTGATGACGTTAGGCGGTTATGCGCTGCTCCTCAGAGAGGAACGCAGGCTTCGCGGCACAAGCGGAGGTGCGGGGTGAGGGCGCTGGCGATCATAAAGCAGACGAGACCCATATTGCGGAACTGGCCGGCGGAAGCGGCCGGGCGCAAGAATATGCTGCTGCTCATCCAGTTGCGCTGGATCGCTGCCGCTGGTCAGCTCCTGACAATCCTCATCGTCCATTATGGCATGGGCATTCGCTTGCCCTTGCCCGCCATGATGATCGTTCCCGTCGCGGCGACGGGACTCAATATCGGCAGCCTCGCTGTTCTGCGCCAGCGTCAGACGGTGGCCAGCGCTGAACTTTTCCTTGCGCTGCTCTTTGACGTCGTTGCGTTGACCATCCAGCTCTACCTCAGCGGCGGCGCAACCAATCCCTTCATCTATCTTTTCCTGCTTCAGGTCGTGCTGGGCGCGATCCTGCTCGACACGCTGTCGGCTTGGGCGATCGTATTCATCACCTCGATTTTCGCAGGCTGGCTGGCAACGGCCTATTGGCCGCTCGTCCTGCCGGACCGCTTTGCCGGCGCGCTGTTTGAACTACACATTATCGGCGCGTGGATATGCTTCGCGCTGATCGCCGTGCTGATCGTCTTTTTCGTCACTCGCATCAGCCGCAACCTGCAGGCGCGCGACGCCGGGCTCGCCGATATGCGCCAGCGCGCTGCAGAGGAGGATCATATCGTGCGGATGGGCCTGCTGGCTTCGGGCGCGGCGCATGAACTGGGTACGCCACTATCCTCGCTCGCGGTCATCCTCAACGACTGGAAACGGATGCCGGAGTTCGCCACGCAGCCTGGCCTGATCGGCGAGATCGAGGAAATGCAGGTCGCGGTTCAGCGCTGCAAGTCCATCCTCTCGGGCATCCTGCTCTCCTCCGGGGAAGCGCGGGGAGAAGCCCCGACAATCATTTCCATCCGGATATTCCTCGATTATATCGTCAAGGAATGGAGCGTCGCGCATCCGGGAGTGTCGGTCGACTATGACAATATCGTCGACGCCGAGATGGAGATCGTTGCGGACCCCGTCCTCAAGCAGGTCATCTACAATGTTCTCGACAATGCGTCGGAGGCGTCGCCCGACTGGATCGGCCTGTCGGTTGACCGGAGCGGCGATTTTCTCCGCCTTATCGTGCGGGATGACGGACCCGGATTCGCGCCGGAAATGCTCGAAAATCTCGGCAAGCCCTATCAGTCGAGCAAGGGCAAGCAGGGCGGTGGCCTCGGCCTGTTTCTGGTCGTCAATGTGATGCGCAAGCTGGGCGGCGACGTGACGGCGGAGAATGGCATTGCCGGCGGCGCGATCGTCACGCTGCTGTTCCCGCTCGATACGCTGGGCGTCCGCCGAAAGGATAGCGATGGCCGGTGAACTGTATACAGCCGCAGAGCGCAGGATCGTCATCGTCGAGGATGACGAGGCCTTTGCCGGAACCCTTGCCCGCTCGTTCGAGCGACGCGGCTATATCGTCCATCTCGCGCACAGCCACGATGCCCTTGTGGAGTTGCTGGCAGCCCATAGTCCGGGATTCGCCGTCGTAGACTTGAAGCTGGGCAGCGCCTCGGGCCTTGTCTGCGTCCAGACCTTATACGCTCATGATCCGGCGACGAAGATTGTCGTGCTGACGGGCTTTGCCAGCATCGCCACGGCAGTGGAGGCAATCAAGCTTGGCGCGTCCCACTATCTCGCCAAGCCCTCCAATACCGACGACATAGAGGCCGCCTTCAACCGGACCGATGGCGACGTGA
Source organism: Sphingobium sp. (assembly GCA_023266635.1). Lineage (GTDB taxonomy): Bacteria > Pseudomonadota > Alphaproteobacteria > Sphingomonadales > Sphingomonadaceae > Sphingobium. The sequence continues at coordinate 11,496 of JAHFPU010000027.1, read as the reverse complement.
CCGCGCCGCTGACCGAACGCCATACGTCCATCAAGACCCTGGAATGGGAGCGTATTCACGAAACGCTCGCGGAAACCGGCTTCAATATCTCGGAAACGGCGCGCCGTCTCGGCATGCATCGCCGGACTTTAGCGCGGAAATTGGGTAAACGTCAGATCGGCTGATACATGAGGATGATAGGTCGAAAGTTGATCAAATCCCGATTGACGCAGAATATGTCTATTTAATACATAGACATTGCTTGCAGGGATGAGCGGATTGCTCCGCATCATCACAGGGGGTCAGGCGCACGGTATCAAGGCGACTACGCCTGTTATCGTTTTTCCGAATGTCAGAGGAAATGACGATGCCAGACAGAAGACCCACGGGCGATCTCCCCCCACGCGCCTACTCCATATCCCTTCAACAGGCGGCCGCTGCGATTTTCGGCGTTGCGCTTGTCGATGGGGAGGCACGCGAGAAACTATTGCGGCCTAAAGGCTCCCCGCAACAATCTTAAGACGATTGCAGTCCGTGAACGGGCATAGCGCGGTTCATTTGAACGCCGCGATGCACTCCACTTCCAGTGGCGCATTCATGGCAAGGCCGTTGGCGCCGAACGCGCTACGCGCCGGCAATCGCATCCCCTTGAAATAACTAATATATGTTGCGTTGAAGCGTGACCAGTCCTTCATGTCGGCCAGCATGACGGTGCATTTCACGAGCCTGTCGAAACCGATCCCGTTGTCCGCGAGTATCTTGCCGATATTGTCCATGGCCTGGCGGACAGCGGCGTCGAACCCCTCCGCATGCGGATCGGTCCCTTCGGGCGCCTTGCCGATCTGGCCGGAGAGGTAGAGCGTGTCACCCGCGCGAACCGCTGGAGAAAAGGGCAGGCTCGGGGCCTGCGCCTGTGCTGGTGCCGATGCGGCGACGAATAGGGCTGCAAGTGCGAACGGCGTCCTCATGACGTCTCTTCTCCGACATTGGGTGGCGCGCATAATGACGATCCGCGCGTATTCTTCCTCCATCCGTATCGAAGGAAAGCTGTCCAAGGTAAAGATGTGGAGCCAGACCATTGGCCGGCCTTGCCGACGATCGGTGGAATGTGGCTCCCCGAGTAGGATTCGAACCTACGGCCATTCGATTAACAGTCGAATGCTCTACCGCTGAGCTATCGGGGAGCAGCCCGGCTTCCGTCGGGCAGGCAGCGCCTATAGCAGCGGCTTTTGCGGAAAGGCAAGTCCCGTCAGGCGATAAATTGCTCTGCGGCGATCCGGTCGTCGAGGGTATGTTCGGGATCGAACAGCAGCGTAAGCGGTGTCGTGCGATCGATTTTCACCTCGACGGACGCAACGTCGCGGACTTCGCGCTGGTCGCCCACGGCGCTGACCGGGCGCTTGACGGGGTCGAGCACCGTGAAGCGCACCACCGTCGCTTCTGGCAGGATCGCGCCGCGCCACCGTCGCGGGCGAAACGGGCTGATCGGGGTCAGCGCGACCAGGCCGCATCCCAGTGGCAGGATCGGTCCGTGCGCGGACAGATTATAGGCCGTGGAGCCCGCCGGCGTCGCCACCAGCACGCCGTCGCACACCAGTTCCGGCAACACGACGCGCCCGTCGACCTGCACCTCCAGCTTGGCGGTCTGGCGGGTTTCGCGCAGCAGGGACACCTCGTTGATCGCCGGAATGGAAAATTGTTCGCCATCCACCGTATCGACGGTCATGCGCAGCGGCAGGACCTTGAAAGCCTTGGCTGCGGCCAGCCGCTGTTCCAGCCGCTCCAACCGCCATTCGTTCATCAGGAAGCCCACGGTTCCAAGATTCATGCCGAACACCGGCACGATCCGGCGGGCCTCGAGCATCGCATGCAGGGTCTGCAGCATGAAGCCGTCGCCGCCCAGCGCGATGACCATGTCCGCCTGATGCGGCTCCACGAAATCATAGGAAGCGCGCAAGCGCTCCTCCGCAGCCCGCGCCGCAGAGGTCGGGGAAGCCACCAGCGCGCGCTTGGGTTCCGCGTTCATGCGTGCGCTACGATCCCGCAGGTCACGTTCTTTGGACGATCCCGCGCCTTTTCGAGGATTTTCATGCGCATTAGCTAGGCCATGGGGCGGCAGCGCGCAAGCAGGGCCGGGCCGCGATCCGCAGTTCGCAAGGCGGTGGTAACCTCCCCATGCTATGGGACGGGAATCATTGTATTGGGCATCGCGAACCGATGTCGCTTAAGGTAACCGATTGACGCGCAGACAGGATCATGACGACGGCAGGCCGGGCCTGTTCATCCTGTCGCAGCAGGATCGCGATGGCCTTGCTCGACTGGCAGGGGATGCCGGCTGGCGCGCCGTCGCATCGCGGCGCGCGGAAGGGGCCGGAACCCGCTTTCTCGCAGGTGATGCGCTGATCGCGCTGGTCGATGTCCGCGGGGCAAAGGCTCCTGACGCGTTGATCGCGCCTCTGGCCGGCGCTGTCGAAGCCACTGGCGGCGCACTCATCGGGCTTGTGGCGGAGGGGCGCGCGCCGCAGGTGCCCGCGCTGATCGCCGCCGGCATGACTCATTATCTGGCCGAACCGTTCGATGCAGACGCGCTGGCCGCCACGCTGGCCTCCGCCCAGCGCCTGGTGGAGCGGATCAATGGCGGCGTGCAGCGGGCGCGCAACGGCCACGCGATTCGCCGAAGCGATGCTTTGCGCTGGCGGTTCGACCCGCGCACTGGCGAGATAGAGCTGAGCAAGGCGCTGATCGGGGCGATCGGCGAAGGCAGCGACAGGCGCAGCGCACGGTCGTTCCTGCGATCCTTCTCCGGGCCCGATCGTGTCTCTGCGCTCGCCGCCATCCGGACAGTCCTGCATCATGGCGATACCGCAGCCTTCGCGCACAATCTGGACCCGGTGAGTGGGAAGCGCGCCGCGCACCACCTTCACGCCGACCCCGGCGGCATTGTCGGGGAGGTGGAACTGCTGCCCGCCGCCGGAGGGCGACGACCGGGCCAGCGCGATTATCTGACAGGGCTCAGCAACCGTGCGGCAGCGTTGGCGTGGCTCGACGAGGCCCTGAACGCTCCCGCTTCGCCGCCGATCCTCCTATTGCTGTCGATCAGCCAGCTCGACCGGGTGAACACTGCCTATGGCCAGATGGTCGGCGACGCCCTGCTCGGTAGGCTCGCGCGGCGAATGGAACGGCTGGTTGAGGATGTTGCCGGCCCTAACGCCCTACTCGCACGCATAGCGGGATCGGAATTTCTCGTCGGGCTGCACCCCGAAAGCACAGGACCAGTTGGCGTCGAACGCGCCAAGTTTCTCGCGCGGCGGTTGGTGGCGGCCATTGGCCAGCCTTTCAGCGCCGGCGATCATCTGATCCGCCTGACCGGCCGATGCGGCATTGCGGGCGCGCGAAGGGGAGACGACGCCGTGCGCCTGCTCCGCCATGCGGCGATGGCGCTTGCCGATGCCCGGCAGTCGGACGGAGAGGGCATCCGCATCTACACGGCGCAGAAGAATAGCCGGGAGGTTGACCCGGACCGGCTGGAGGCCGATTTGCGGCTGGCGCTTGACCGGGGAGAGATCGGCATCGGTTTCCAGCCGCAATATGCAACGGCCGACGATCGCTTTACCGGGGTCGAGGCGCTGGCGCGCTGGACGCACCCCGATCATGGACCGCTGGGCGCAGGCGTCCTGTTTGCGGCGGCTGAGCGCTCGGATTTCCTTCTGCCCCTGTCGGCGCATATCCATGCCGAGGCGTTGCGGCTTGCGGCGGCGTGGCCCGCCGAACTCGACACGCTCCGCCTGTCGGTCAATGTGACGGCCGCCGACATCTCCCAACCGGATTTTCTCGAGCGCTTTCTGGAGCGGGTCGACGGCAGCGGTTTTCCGCGCAACCGGTTGACCGTAGAGATCACCGAGAGCGGTCTGGTCGATGATATCGACGCCGTCGCCGTCCTTCTGGATCGCATGCGCGCGGAGGGGCTTCGGGTGGCCATCGATGATTTCGGGACAGGCTATTCCAGCTTGGCATATCTCAAGGCGCTGCCGCTCGATTATCTGAAGATCGATAGCAGCCTCGCGCAGGACATTGCCGGGTCGCCGCGTGATCGCATCATCGTGCGCGGCGTCATCCAGATGGCCAAGTCGCTGGGGCTTGCGGTCATTGCCGAGGGGGTAGAGACCGAGCAGCAACTGGCCCTGCTGGCCCGGGAAGGCTGCGATTATTATCAGGGATTCCTCCGGTCCGCCGCCGTCAGCAGTGAGGAACTGGCCGTCCTTGTGGGTTCAGCCCGCTGAGGCTTTCGCCATCGCCGGATTGCCGGCAATGGCTGTGATCGCCGTCACCAGCGCGTCCAGTTCCTGCGGAGACGTGTAAAGCTGCGGCGTGACGCGAACGCCATGCACCGGCGGCCTTTCGATCGCGACAGTGTAGATGTTGAACCTCTCCAGCAATGTCCGGGCAAGGTCCGCCGGCGCTATGCCCTTGATGCCGACATTGCCGATCGCGCAGGACCGCTCCGTTGCGCGCGGCGTGTACATTGCGACTCCGGGTATCTTCCGCACCTTGCCGGTCCAGTAATTCTGCAGGTAGTGGAGCCGCGCCATCTTCCGCGCGCTGCCGATCGCCTCGTGAAAAGCGATGGCATTGTCGATGGTCAGGTCGGTGTGGATCGGGTGCGTGCCGCGATGGTTGAGCTTGCGGATGTCGTCGTCGGCCATGCCAGCATCGCCGAACATCGGCCATAATTCGGGGATGCGGTCACGCCGCACATAGAGCAACCCGTTGCCGATCGGCACAGACAGCCATTTGTGCAGCGAACTGCCGAAATAGTCGCAGCGCAGGTCGGGTATCTTGAAGTCGAGATGCGCGAAGCTGTGCGCGCCGTCGACCATCACCTGCACCCCATGCTGATGGGCCATGTCGCATATCGCGGCGACCGGCAGGATATGCCCCGTGCCGCCGATCATGTGCGACACCATCAACAGCCTGGTCTTGCCCGTTATGGCTTGGCGATAAACGTCGATCACTTCCTCGTCGCTTTGCGGATCGAGTGGGATATCGACGATCTTGTTGACGATCCCATGCCGCCGCGCCTGCAGCGAGAACATATCGATCATCGACCCATAGTCCTGATTGCCCATGACCGCCTCGTCGCCCGGCTTCCAGTCGAAGCCGTTGATCACGGTGTCCAGCGACTCGGTGGTGTTGCGCGTGACCACCAGTTCCTCGACCGGGCATCCGGCGAAGGCGGCGAGCGACGTGCGGACCTTCACCACATCGCTGTCGAGCCGGGTGCGCATATAGTTCGACGCCTCGCCATTGATGGCGCGGACATTGCCGATGAACGCCTCCAGCACCGTATCGGGCTGAAAGCAGTAGAAGCCGTTCTCAAGATTGATGAAACGGTTATCGGTCCTGTAATGGCCGCGAATCTCCGCCCAGAACGCCTCGTCCCCGGCGACATCTCCGACAGGCTTCTTCAGGCTGGCGGCCAGTGCGCCCGATTTGAGCGACAGCGCCAGCGAAGCGCCCGCTGCGGCCTTCAGAAAATCCCGCTTGTCCATCGCCTGTGCTGCCCCGTCCACGCGCAATCCCGCCTTATTACAACGAGCGGGGGACGGTTTCACGCCATGGCTTATGAAACGGCGGGGAGCGTTGGTGCATGGGCGATCAAATTTTCCGTCATACCAGCGAAGGCTGGGATCTCATGAGGCCAACTGCGAGCCTGTGGCCTGGCATCCCAGCCTTCGCAGGGATGACGAGCAGGCGTGCATGATGAACATCGCACGCAAAACTGACCTCAGCCAGACGCCAAGCAAAACGCTCGACACCATTATCGCAACATACAGCAATACACCCAAAAAGTGCCTCGGCTTCAAAACTCCAACCGAAACTTTCATCCCGGTGCGCTTCGAATGCGAATCCACACCCGGATCAAGTCCGGGATGACGGCGAGAGGGGATTTTGGGATCGATCTATTTCGCGGTCATGCCGCCGTCGATCACCATTTCCGATCCGGTCATGAAGCTGGCCGCCGGCGTGCAGAGATAGACGATGCCTGCCGCGATCTCTTCGGGCTGGCCCATGCGGCCCATGGCGTGGCTTGCCTCCACTGTGGAGCGCGCGGTCTGCAGGTCCGGGAACAGGCCGCCCTCGACATAGCGTGCGTAGATGGTGTCCATCATCGCCGTGTCGATGCCGCCCGGATGCATGCTGTTCACGCGGATTGGCAGGCCGAGCATCGCATATTCGACGCCCGCGCTCTTCGTGAAGAGCTTCACCGCGCCCTTGCTGGCGCAATAGGCGCTCATGAAGGCCGCGCCGCGCAGGCCGCCGACCGAGGAGAGATTGACGACAGAAGAGCCGCCCTTGCGGTCCTTGCCGCTTTTGGCGAGCAGCGCCTGCGCTGCCTGGGTGCCGAGGAACACGCCCTCGACATTGATGGCCATGCATTTGCGGAACGCCGACAGCGTCGTGTCGGCAATGCTGTCAGTGATGGAGATGCCGGCATTGTTGACGAGGACGTCGAGGCGGCCGTGGGTTGCTTCGATATGTGCGATCAATGCGGTCCACGAGGCTTCATCGGTGACGTCGAGACGGTGATATTCGGCTGCCCCCTCGACGGTCGCGGTTTCGGCGAGGTCGGAGGCGATGACGGTAGACCCCGCTTCCTTAAGAGCAAGGCAGGTGGCGCGGCCGATGCCGCCGGTTGCGCCGGAGACAAGGGAGACGGTGCCGGTAAGATCGAAGTCGGGCATGGGGTGGGCCTTTCGGGAGTTTGGACTCGTTCTTCAACCTACTTCCGTTCGTCCTGAGCAGCCGCTGAGCTTGTCGAAGTGGCATATCGAAGGACCGTAACCCGACGGGCATGCTTCGATACCGGCCTTCGACTTTGCTCAGTCCCTACTCAGCACGAACGGTTGGAGATAAGATTGGGGCATTTAGAGCGCGGATGGGGCCGTAAATTCAGCTCTACCGCGCCGTCCAGCCGCCATCGACGACGACTTCGCTGCCGGTCATGTAGCTGGCGTCGTCGCTGGCGAGGAAGGCGACGACCTTGCCGATTTCCACCGGCTGGGCCAGGCGCTTGAAGGGCGTTGTCTGGGCCATGGCGTCGATCAGGGATTGTGCGGTCGTGCCTTCGCGCGCAGCCCATCTCTCCATACCCTTGTGCAGGAGCGGCGTTTCCACGAAGCCGGGATGGACGCTGTTGACGCGGATGGGGACGCCCGCGTCGGCGAATTCCAGCGCGTTCGACTTGGTGAACAGCCGCACTGCGCCCTTCGAGGCGTTGTATGCCGACACGTCGCTCATGCCGACAAGGCCCATGATAGAGCTGATATTGATGATGCTGGAGCCATAGGGTGTCGTGGCCCCGCCCTTGGCGAGCAGGGGCTGGAAGGTCTTGGTGCCGAGGAACACCGTGTCGACGTTCAGCGTCATCAGCCGCCGCCAGTCGGCCAAGGCGATATCCTGCACCTTGCCGGTCAGATCCGCGCCGACATTGTTCACAAGGATGTCGAGATGGCCGTAATCTTTCTGGATGATTTCCCGCGCGGTGATCCATTGATCTTCCTGCGTTGCATCGAGTTTGATGTAGCTAGTGTTTTCGATAGCTTTGAGTGCCGCTACCACATCGGGAGCCTCACTGTCATCCAGATCGGTGACAATGACCTTTGCGCCATCCGACGCCAAACATTCGGAAATAGCTCGCCCAATTCCGCGTAAACCACCGGAAACAAGCGCTATTCTTCCTTCGAGCCTTTTCTGGGACATATCCTCAACCTTCCTTGTGACGCGGCGACGCCGGCCTTTGCATTCCGTCTTTTTTCATCCCCTGTTGGCATCAAAGCAACACCTGCACCTTTTCACAGGGTGAACGATCCGTCGGGTCATTGCATTGGGGCGGCCGGCTCATTGCCGCACCACGCCAAATCAAGACCAAGAACAGGCGGCGGCGTTTTTAGGGGAGAGTATTCCATGACCATATCTACCAATTCCCGTATCATGCTAACGATTGCCGGCAGCTTCATCGCCTTGTCGAGCGCGCTCGCGTCTCCGGCGCTGGCCCAGGACGCCGTCGCACCGCAGGCGTCCGACGCCGCCGCGGACGAGCAGGGCGGCCTGACAGACATCGTCGTCACCGCCCGTAAGCGGCAGGAGAGCGTTCAGGACGTTCCCGTCGCCGTGACCGCCATCTCCGCAGAGACCGTCGCGAAGCAGGACCTGACGTCGATTGAGAAGATCGCCGCCCGCACGCCGAACCTGAATGTCGGTCGCGCCTCCAACGGGTCTGGCGCACAGCTGACCATGCGCGGCATCGGCTCCTCCTCCACATCGATCGGTATCGAGCAGTCGGTCGCGGTCGTCGTGGACGGCGTCTATTATGGCCAGGGCCGCATCATCAACGAGGGCTTCTTCGACCTCGCACGCGTCGAAATCTTGAAGGGCCCCCAGGCGCTGTTCTTCGGCAAGAACGCCACCGCCGGCGTGATCTCCCTGACCACCGCCGATCCGACCGACAAGGTCGAGTTCAAGGCGCGCGCCGGTTACGAGATCAAGTCCGAGCAGGCGCAGGCCGAGTTCATCGCTTCGGGTCCGCTGAGCGACACATTGGGCGTTCGCGTCGCTCTGCGTGGATCGAAGATGTGGGGCGGCTATTACAAGAATGTCGCCGAGCCGTTCAACTATGCGACCCTCGACGTCGCGACCGGCGCGACGGGCAGCGTGGTCGCCAACCCGGCGCCCAAGGACGAGCCGGGCGAGAAGGAACTGCTGGGCCGCGTAACTCTGAAGTGGGAGCCGACCGATCGTTTCACCGCGACCCTCAAGGCGTCCGGCACCTATAACGAGACGAACAACAACAGCTGGAACTATGTGGCATATAACTGCCCAAGCGGCGTCAGCCAGCTCAACGGCTATGCCTGCGCCCGCGATTTCGTCACCCATCAGAACAAGCTGCCTGCCGAATTCGGCAGCCAGATTCCGTATCTGAAGGACGATGGCAGCCTGTATAACCGCTACAAGTCCTGGGCTACGACCGCGACGCTGGCCTATCAGCTCGACAACGTCACGCTGACGTCGGTCACCAACTATAATTGGAACAATAACCGCTGGGCTTGCGCCTGCGACTTCCAGTCCAGCCCGGCGGCCAACTGGGCAACCGAGAATTCGACCTATCACGCACTGTCGTCCGAGTTCCGCGCGCTGACGACCTTCGATGCGCCGGTGAACCTGATGGTCGGCGGTCTGTATCAGAAGACCAAGCGGACGTTCGACCAGTATATCGTGCTGGCGGGCCTGACCAACAGCGCGGCTGCGCCCGAGGACGAGTTCCTGGCCACGCGCAAGACCAGCTTCACCAACGGCGAAACGCTGGCGGCGTTCGGCCAAGTCACCTGGAAGGTCATTCCGACCGTCGAAATCGCCGGCGGCGTGCGGTACACGCATGAGACCAAGGATAGCTTCTTCACGCAGCCCTATAACAATCCGGGCCTGATCACGATCTTCCGCCCGCAGGACGATCCCGATGGCCTGGGCGTCGTAACCGCCAACCAGACGTTCAACGACTGGTCGCCGGAAGCCACGATCACCTGGAAGCCTAGCCGCGACCTGCTGGTCTATGGCGCGTACAAGACCGCTTACAAGTCCGGCGGTTTCTCGAACGGCGGCATCAACTCCAAGCTGTCGTCCGTGCCGTTCGACGACCTGACGTTCGATCCGGAAAAGGCGCGCGGTTTCGAAGCGGGCATCAAGTCGACGCTGATGGACAATCAGCTGCGTCTGAACCTGGGTGTCTACACCTATGGCTATAGCAACCTGCAGATCGACTTCTTCAACTCGCCGATCTTCGCGTTCCAGACGCTGACGGCAGACGCGCGCACCAAGGGCGTCGAACTGGAGGCGGAATTCGCGCCGCGTTCGGTTCCGGGCCTCAACCTGCACGGGTCGATCAACTATAATAAGGCGAAGTACACCAGCTTCCCTGACGCGCCCTGCTATGCAGGCCAGAGCCAAGCGGAAGGGTGCACTGTCGTCGTCGGCACCGCACTTCGCCAGGACCTGAAGGGTCAGCCGCTTTCGGTCGCGCCCAAGTGGACCGGTACGGTTGGCGCTGCCTATGACACGTCGGTCGGTAACGGCCTGCTCTTCGGCATGAATGCCGACGTGCGGTACAGCTCCTCCTACCTTGCCTCGGGCTTCGGCAATCTGGACTCGCGCCAGGGCAGCTACGCCACGATCGACGCGGGCATCCGCATCGGTTCGGAAGACGAGCGCTGGCAGCTGGCGGTGATCGGCAAGAACCTGACCAACAAGTTCTACGTCACCGGCACGGTCGATGGTCCTTCGACCGGCGGCGCGTCGGGCGGGCTGGTCCCCGCACATGCCGACCAGCTGGGCTTCGGCACATTGCCCCGCACGGTGATGGTGCAGGTTTCGACCAAGTTCTGATACGCAGACGGGCGCCCCTTCAACCGGGCGCCCGTTTCTTATTCCCCGCCCGATATTTGAAGGAGACGCCGATGGACGCCGAACGCTATGCTGCGATCAAGGCCAGTGTTGAACATCTCTACGCCCTGTCCGGCTCGGGCCAGTGGGACGAGGTCGAGAAGCAGTTGACCGACGACTTCCACATTGTCGAGGCCGAGAGCCTGCCCTTCGGCGGCCTCTATGAAGGCAAGGACGCGCTGCAGCGGCTCTACACCAAGGTGTTCGGCTTCTGGGAAGATCCGGCGATCGATATCACCGACATGGCCGTGTCCGAGAAGAATGTCGTCGTCCTGCTCTCCTTCCACGCGACGTCGCGTCATAATGGCGAGCGGCTCACGATGCCACTGGCCGAGGTGATACATTTGCGCGACGGCAAATTCAGCGGCATCACGCCCTATTATTTCGATACGGTCGCGATCGCCCGCGCAACGGGCGTACTTACCGTAGCCTGACCTCGCCAATAGCGTTTCAAGCCTTTGCCGCCTGCCAGAAATGGGAGGCGGCAAAATGCTTTGCGGGCGGCATGGTATCGGGCGTAACATCATGACCTGGAAGAGGATCGCGAAGACATGGGCAAACTGACGGGCAAGGTCGCGCTGGTGACCGGCGGAACCTCCGGCATCGGCAGGGGCGCGGTCGAGCGGCTGATCGCGGATGGCGCGAAGGTCATCTTCACGGGATCGAACGAGGCGGCTGCCGCAGAAGTGACGGCGGCGACGGGCGCGATCTTCTTCAAGAGCCGGGTGCAGTCGACGGAGGACTGGGCGCGGTTCGAGGCAATGGTGCGCGCCGATTTCGGCCGGCTGGACATCGCCTTCGCCAATGCCGGCATGGAGCGCGGCGACAGCAGCGTCGAGAAGATCGCGATAGAAGCCTGGGAAGAACTGCTTTCCGTCAACCTGACCGGCGTGATGCTGACCGCGCAGACGGCGGTGCGCCTGATGCGCGATAATCCCGATGGTCCGACCGGATCGATCATCGTCAATTCCTCGATGAACGCGCATAATGCGATGGGCAATTTCGTCGCCTATTCGACCACGA
>JAHFPU010000026.1 GCA_023266635.1 Sphingobium sp. | reverse complement strand
CTTTCGGCCGCTCGCGCTTATGCCCACAAGCGCCCAGAGGCAGGACAGCGGCCACGGCAAGTGCGGCGATGGCGAAACGGGATAGGGACCGGCGGGACATGACGCATCCTCGATGCTTTATGGGGCAGAACGGGCATCTATAGTGGTCCCGCGTCAATCGGCAAGCCCGCGTTTGGATGGGGCATGGCAGTCGCATCCACGATCTTTCCGGTCTCGCGCCATGGCAAAGCGATAATTTTCTGTGTGATGGATGCAACAATCCTGCCCGAAAACGATTCCATGCTCTAGCCAATCGCCGCTTCCTGGTGATAAGGCCGATCCAAATAATATTCAGGGACGAGACTCGGTTAGGGCTATGGGCAGGACGGCAACATATATGGCTTTGGGTGGAGCGGCTTTCGCCGCCCTCGGCCTTGCCCTGTCCCCCGCCATCGGGTCCGTATCCAGCATGCTTTCCATGCGCGCGGAAAACCCCGTTTCGCTGGTTTCGCTGGGCAGCATTTCCTCATTCACGCCGACCACCAAGGACCCGCGCCTTGCCGCCGCCTATGCCAAGGCAGCGCTGAGCGGCAATCCGCTAAGCTTCCGCTTCACGCCGACCAGCGGGTCGATGAGCGGTCGCCGGTCGATCACCGTGCTGGTCCGGGCCGGCGAGAAAGGCGGCGTCAGCGTCGCGCGAACCCTGCCCGCCATCGGCATTACGCCCGTAGCGTTCAACCTGGACGTGTCGCGCGGCTGGCGCAAATTTGCTCTGCCCGATTCGATGGGGCGCAAGCAGCTTGATCAGGTGCCGGTCGAAACCTTGAGCGGTGGCGCGAAGGGCTTCGCGCTGGAACAGCAGAAGAAGACCCGGTTCAGCACCAATGTGGTGGTCGATACCAAGGGCGACATGAGCGCGACCCCGGCGACGCTTTCAGGCGAAAAGCCTTATTCCGTTGATGTCGGCAGTTCCTATTCGCTGACGCGTAACCTGAACGTGACCGCTGGTGTCCGTTACCGTGGCGGGCCAGCAGCGCGCATTGCGCCGCTGACCGACGACCGGCAGGACAATCAGGCCGTCTATCTGGGCACGATCTTCAAGTTCTGATTCTGTCGGGCCTGAAGTCTATCGGGTGAGCGCATCGATCGCCGCCCACCCATATATCCCCATCGATCTTAGTCCGTTCGCACGGGGCGCCGTCATGCCCCCGAGGGCGATAACCGGTTTGCGCGCCTGAGCGGCAAGCAGGCCGAAGCGGACTTTGCCCAGGGTGCGCGCAGCAGGATGTGAGCGCGTGGGGAAGATTGGTGATACGAAGAGCAGGTCCACCCCTGCCCTCTCCGCCGCGCGCATTTCCTTCATGCCATGCGCCGGTGCGCTGTGCAGGAGTCTGGCCCGCCCCCTGCCCTGCTTTGGACCATGCCATCCATCAGCGCGCCAGGCCACAGCTCGACATGCGCTTCCAGCCAGCAGGACTGTGAGGTTCCGGCGTCGGGCGGTCGCGCGCACTCGCTCGAAAAGCGCCTTTCGCGCTGGCGGGGTCAGGCTGTAATGCCGGAAGATCACGCCCGCGCCGGGCGGCAACCTGTGGATCGCGTCAAGCAGGTCATCTTCGGCCACCCGCTCGTCCGTCATCAGCCAGAGTCGGGGAATATTGCGGTGGCGGGCGGTCATCGGCCCGCTTATAGCACCCGCCATGACTGCGCAAAGCGAACTCTCCCAAGTCACCGCCCGTCTTGCCGAGGTGCAGGCGGGCATAGACCGCGCCGCCGGCTTTACCGGGCGGGCAGCGTCGGACGTGACCCTGATCGCCATATCGAAAACCCATGAGGCCCCTGCGATCATGCCGCTGATCGCCGCCGGACATCGGGTGTTCGGGGAAAATCGCGTGCAGGAGGCGCAGGCGAAATGGCCGGCGCTGCGCGAAGAGATGCCGGGCGTCGCCCTGCATCTGGTCGGGCAATTGCAGTCGAACAAGGCGGCGGACGCAGTGGCGCTGTTCGATGTCATCCACGGGCTGGACCGGCCCTCGCTGGCGGCCGCGCTTGGCAAGGCGATGGATGCGGCGGATCGGCGCATTCCCTGCTTCGTGCAGGTCAATATCGGCGCGGAGGAGCAGAAGGGCGGCTGTGCGATTGCCGAAGTCCCAGCCCTGCTGAAGCTGGCGAAGGAAGCCGACATCCCTGTCGCAGGTCTGATGTGCGTGCCGCCGGCCGATCTGGAGCCAGCACCCTATTTCGCGCTGCTGGCGAAAATGGCGCGCGACAGTGGCCTGACCGGCCTCTCGATGGGCATGTCGGGCGACTATGAGACGGCCATCATGCTGGGCGCGACCCATGTAAGGGTGGGGACCGCCTTATTCGGCGGTCGCCCATCCCTGTAACCACGGTCAGAATTTTCCGCGCAACGTAATCCCATAGGTGCGTGGTTCGGCGAGGTAGGCGCTGAACAGTTGGTTCGCCATGGTCGTGCCGGAGCCTAGCTGTGCAATGGTCGAAGTGGCCGGGCTGCTGCTCTGGAGCGGCGTGCTGATCGCCACCTGCTGATAATTCTGGTTGAAGATGTTCTGGCCCCAGAATTCCACCGCCCATTTCTGATCCGGCCCACGAATGCCGATGCGGGCATTGACGATCGCATAGCCATCCTGCTCCTTCTCCGGGAACAGGTCGGAGCCGGTGTTATAGTCGCTGGTCATGCGGCCATCGACATAGACAAGGCCCGACAAGCCGCTCGATCCAATTTCAGGGGTCCAGGCGACGCTGGCCGTCGCCACGATCTCCGGCGCGTTGGAATTGATGCTGCCCGGAAGCAGGAACAGCGCAGGGTCCAGGGGAATGGCGCCATTGCCGCTACCCACCAGACGATTGGCGAACTTCGCGCGGACATAGGTGAGGCCGCCCGTGACGTTGAAGTTGCGCGCCGGCGATGCGGTCATTTCCAGTTCGACGCCCTGACTGATGAGGCCCGGCTTCACATCCCCGCTATCGCAGGTCCGCGTGGCGCTAAGCGCACTGCCACAACCATTGATATTCTGGACGACGAAGCTGGTGCCGTTGAAGGTGTTGAGCTGGAAATTCGAAAATTCCTGGCGGAAGGCGGCGATGTTCGCGCTCCAGTGCCGCTGGCCGAATTTGACGCCAAGTTCATAGGCGTTGACCTTCTCCGCCGCGAAGCGAAGCGTGGACGCGTCAGCGTCCGAGCGCGGCGAGAATACGGCAGGCACGGGATTAACGCCCGTGCTGCCGAGTTCAAACCGGTCGAGATTGTAACCGCCCGCCTTGTAGCCGCGCGAATAGCTGCCGTAGAGGAGCAGGTCGTCGGTCGCCTTGTAGGACAGGACGCCCGTGCCGGAGAACTCGCCATCCTTGAAGCCGTCCTGAAGGTTCAGCGCATTCAATGCCGGGCTGGAATTGCCGAGGCAGCCAAGCGTTAGGATACCTTGCGCCAGCGACGCGGCTGCGCCGAAGGCCGGGTTGGTCGCGATCTCATACAGGTCGTTCGGCGCGCCGGGGCGGCGGGCCTGCAGCGCCGAGCAGACGGCGTTGTCATTGTTGAGATCTGCCGAGAAACGCTTGCGCTCATGCGTGTAGCGGACGCCTACGGTCAGATCGAGACGATCGGTGATGTGGAAGATGTTGTGGGTGAACAGCGCCCAGTTGGTGCTCTTCTGGAAGTAGCGGGAGTTGACGTCGCCTGCGTTGCGGATCGAGGACAGCGCATCCAGACTGGGCACCAGAAGGGGGGCGAGAGCGCCGAACTGCGCCGTCACGGCAGCGCGCGCCGGGGCTGTCATGCAGCCTGGTGAGTCGGGATTAAGCAGGCCGGCTGTCAGCAGCGGTGACTGGGTCGCGCCAGCGCCCGCCAGCAGGCGGCAGGCGGCAAACGGGCCATAATCATTGCCGAAGCGGATATCGTCGCGCAGCGTCAGCTTCTCATTGGCGTAATAGCCGCCGATGAGCCAGTCGAGCTTGTCGCCGAACGCAGACCCCTGAAGCCGCAGTTCCTGGGTAAAGGTCTTGAACTGGCGGAAGGTGCCGGGATCGCGGTAGAGCAGGTCGGCGGTGCTGTAGTCGTAATCGCCATAATCTTGCGACTTATAATCGCGATAGGCGGTGATGCTGGTCAGCTTCGCACCGCCGAAATCATAATTGATCTCGCCCGACACGCCCCAGTCGTTGAGCTTGCTGACATAGTCCCGACCGGGCGTGATCGACAGGTTGCGGCTGTAGGGATCGCTCGGGTCGGGGAAGTAGGCGCCCTGACGCTGGAGGATGTTGACGATGCGGTTGGAGGGATTGAGCGTGTAGTTATTGGGGGCCGCGCCGATCTTCTCGCCCGTGTCGAAATAGGCCGCGCCGCAGCAGCTTTCGTTACGATGGGTGTAGTCGCCGATGAGGCGGATGGAGAGCGCGTCGGTCGGCTCGAACAGCGCCTGCCCGCGCAGGAAGTAGCGGTTGCGGTCATTGGTGTCGCCGACCTTGTTGCCGCTGGTGTCGACCAGATTGAAGAAGCCGTCGCGCTTCGACCAGACGCCGTCGAGGCTGAGGGCCAGCGTGTCGGTGATCGGGCCGGTCACGCGTCCTGACAGGCGCCAATAGTCATAATTGCCATAGGTGACTTCGCCATTGGCGTGGAAGTCGAATTCCGGTTTCTTGCTCACGATGTTGAGCAAACCCGCCGAGGCATTACGGCCGAACAATGTGCCCTGCGGCCCGCGCAGCACCTCGACCCGCTCGATCTCCCCGAGTTCGTTGAGGCCCGCACCGGTGCGGGAACGATAAACGCCGTCGATGAACACCGCGACCGAGCTTTCGAGACCCGGATTGTCGCCGACGGTGCCGATGCCGCGAATGCGGGCGGAACCATTCGCCTCGCTGCCCGTGGAAGATACCAGAAGCGATGGCGCGAGCTGATTGAGCTGACGGATATCGCTGGCACCGCTGTTCTGGAGCGACTGGGCCGTGACTGCCGAAACGGCGATAGGCACGTCCGACAAAGGACTGTTGCGCCGGGTCGCCGTGACGATGATGTCGTTATTGGCCTCCGCGTCATCAGCCGCCGCCTGTGGCGCCGGATCGGCAGCAGCCTGATCCTGGGCATGGAGGGGAAGGGCGACCGCGATGGCTAACATGGCAGCGCCGGTCGACAAGGACCGTAGACCCGTTTTCATGATGCATCTCTCCTGTTGCGCACCCTTTCTGAGTGCGTCGATTGTCGGCAAGGATAGTCGAAATAGCGCCGCACAATCAAAGGCAAATGGCGGATTTCTGCGGTTGTGCGCCACTTCTGCAACAGTCGGGCCTGGCGGGACGGAGCGCCCGGCGTTTCCGTAACGTCAAGCGTCGAGGGGAAAACGCAGCAGGCGATCGGCCACCGGCACCAGCGCCTCCGCGCGCGCGCCCACGGCCTTGCGAATCGCATCATGGCCTGCATCCAGACCTCCCGTCAGCGCCCCAAAAGCGGGCATGACCAGCTTCCCCTGCCCGCGCACGAAGCAGCGGCGCGACACATTGCGCCCTCGCAACGACAAACGCAGTTTCGGGTGAAAGTGTCCCGATACCTCCGGATTGGACTCAGTTGGGTCCGCTTCATGCCGCAGGATCAGGCCATCGACCTGCGCCTCGACCAAAATCCGGCCGCCGATGCCCTGATCCATCCGCGCATCATGATTGCCCGTCACCCAGATCCAGTCGACCGCCTGCGTCAGCGCGGCTATGCGCGCCCGCACATCGGCCGGCAGGCGGGCAGCGCCGCCGCTGTCGTGGAAACTGTCGCCCAGACACCAGACTTCCCGCGCGCCGGTCGCCGCGACCAGCGCCTCGACCGCGTCGAGCGTGGCGGCGCTGTCATAGGGTGGCAGCATCTGCCCCAACCGGGCGAACCAGCTTGCCTTCTCAAAATGCAGGTCGGCAAGCAGCAAAGCGCGCCGCGACGGCCAGAACAAGGCGGCCTGCGGCAGGGCGATAAAGTCATGACCAGCGAACGAAAGGGGAACCATCGGCCAGCTATGCGCGCCACGGCGCGGGGTTTCAAGTGCGCACGGCGCAGCCTATAGGGCCAGCATGACGCCAGACGCCACCCCGGACGCCCCCCTGCAGGTCGCCGCCCTTTACCGTTTCGCCCGGTTCGACGATCCGGAAGCGCTGCGATCGCCGCTTCGCGCGCTGTGTCTGGAGGAGGGGATTACGGGGACGCTGCTGCTGGCGCGGGAAGGGATCAATGGCACGGTTGCCGGCACGCAAGGCGCCATTTCGCGGTTGATCGCGCATATTCGCGCGTTGCCGGGATGCGCCGAACTGGATGTCAAATATTCCGCGGCGCCGGACATGCCGTTCGGTAAGATGAAAGTACGGGTCAAACCGGAGATCGTGACGCTGCGCGCTGGCGATCTGGACCCGGCGGCCAACGCGGGCGTTCATGTCGAGGCCCGCGACTGGAACGCGCTGATCGCTGACCCCGACACCATCCTGATCGACACCCGCAACAGCTATGAGGTGGGCATCGGGACGTTCAAAGGCGCAATCGATCCCCGCACGCGGTTCTTCAGCGACTTCCCCGCCTGGTTCGATGGGTTGGCGCAGGATCTTGCCGCGCAGGGCCGCAAGCCGAAGATAGCGATGTTCTGCACCGGCGGAATACGGTGCGAAAAATCCACCGCCTACGCCAGGCAGCAGGGATTTGAAGAGGTCTATCACCTGAAAGGGGGCATCCTGAAATATCTGGAGGAGGTCCCCGCGTCGGACAGCCGATGGCAGGGCGACTGCTTCCTGTTCGATGAAAGGGTCGCTGTTACCCACGGACTGGCGCCGGGCGGCCATGCGCTATGCCGCAAATGCGGTAGCCCCGTGCGGACGGATGCGCTGGAAGATCATTTGGCAGGTTGCGCGGGGAATGACGACTGGCAGGCTTAGGTGTTAGACACGCCGGAATGGTGGTGCTCCTACGAAAGCAGGAGTCCACGGCGGCTTAGCGCTTCAAGGCCCTAGGCTCCTGCGTTCGCAGGAGCACATTCCCATAGCTTAATCAGGGCGCGGACTGAACCTGCGGCGCATCCAACAGCGCCAGTTCCCGGCCACCTATCGACCCCTGATCGGGCAGCACGAAGTCCACGCGCCTGCGGCCGAAATCTATCGCAACCCTGCTGAACCCGCGCAGGACGTTAATGCCGAGCATCAGCGCCGGCTTGTCCTGCAGGTCCAGTTCCTTGAACGGGCTGGCTTCGGCGAAGATGACCGGGACATCCTTCACAGTCACGCCGCCCAGCTTGATATTGTGGATGATACCCCACTGACCGATGAGCTGATCACCCGTCACACTGGTGATCGACACGGTTCCGGAATAGGCGCCGGGCTTCTTGCGCGCGAGCTTCTTCAGCAGAGCCGCATTGCCGATGCTATATTCGGACCCGGTGTCGAGGATGACATTCACCTTCTTCCCGTCAGCGTTGGAATCTACCAGGATCAGTTGTCCCAGCTTCGTCCGCGCTTCCACAATGATCGTGTCGGAGTCCGCGCGTTCTCTCACGGCGGGCGCACTAGCGGTGATGTTCATCTGGCCCGTGCGGAAATTGAGGACCAGGCGCTTGCGCTTCAGGCCGTCCAGTCCCAGCATCCCCGGCGCGCCGATATGATCTCCGGAGAACACCGGCGCCTGCAACCCTGTCATTTTGCTGGAGCCGAAGGACAGGTCCGGCACGGTCACGGTGTCGACGTCGCTGACGCCGGTCATGCTTAGCACGCGGACACGATCGTTGGCGGCCAGGGCCAGATGTGTTGCCAGTTCGCGGGAAAGAACCGTGCGCTGTGACCCGGTATCGACGATGAAATCATAAGGTCCCGACGCGCCGATGCGGATCGGGATGGTGATCCGGTCGGACTTGTCCGCACCCGTGCGCACGAGGGTTGGGGGATCGTCGGGATCAAGGGATGGCGCATCCTGCGCGCCGGCCATGGCGGGGATCATGATGGCTATCAGCGCCAAGGCTTGACGGAAACGTGACATGGCACCCCTCCTCCCAAATATCTTATGGGTTCAGTGTATCACGTTCGCGGGACACTCCATAATTGATTCATGAGGAAGGGGGTGTTGATCATCCGATCACAACCTCCGTTCGTGTCGAGCGAAGTCGAGACACCGCGCGCCATGTGTCTCGACTTCGCTCGACACGAACGGAGCTGGGTGCGGTTCGGCTTCGAGACATAGAGGCTAATCCGCGCGCATAGCCTCCTGCACCAGCGCCTCCGCCTCGATGAGCAACGCGTCGTCCACATCGTGCTGGGCGACGCTCTCCCGTCCCATCAGGATTAGGACGGGCACGGCAAGTGGACTGACACGGTCTAGATCGACATGCAGCATCGTGTCCGCCGCGCGATCGATCAGGTCGCCCAGCCGCCCGACATCCGTCATCCGTGCGCGGGCGTCCGCCCATGCCGCCTTCAGGAGCATATGGTCGGGCTCATATTTGCGCAGCACGTCATAGATGAGGTCGGTTGAGAAAGTCACCTGACGCCCGGTCTTGCGCTTTCCGGGATGCTGGCGCTCAATGAGGCCGCTGATCACCGCAACGTCGCGAAAGGCGCGTTTCAATAGGCTGGACTGTTCGACCCATTCGACAAATTCATGGTCGAGAATGTCGGGCGTGAACAGGCTCTGCGGGTCGGTGATGGGTTTGAGGCCATAGACGGCAAGCGAATAGTCGTTCGACACGAAGCCGACCGGCATCAGCCCCTGCGCATCCATGCGGCGGGTGAGCAGCATGCCGAGCGACTGGTGCGCGTTCCAGCCCTCGAAACTGTAGGCGACCATATAATAGCGCCCTTCATGCGGGAAGGTTTCAACGAGGAGTTGGCCGGGTTCCGGTAGGGCGGAGCGCAGCTTCTGCATCTCCAGCCATTCGCGCACATCCTCCGGGAAGCGATGCCATTCTTCGGGACTTGCGAGGAAGCGGCGGACCCGGTCGGCCAAGCGCGTGGACATTGCCATGCGGGTGCCGCCCCAGCTTGGGATGCGCGCGGGGCGGGTCGTGGCGCGGACGATGAGGTCCGTGGTGTCCATGCGCACCACCTCCAGCGAGATGCCGGCGAAGAAGAAGCAGTCCTTCGGCGCGAGTTGCGCAGCAAACCCTTCCTCCACCGTGCCGAGCTTGCGCCCGTTGGCAAAGCGCACGTCCAGCACCGGCTGATCGACGATGATACCCGCGTTCATGCGATGCTGCTGGATGAAGCGAGGGTGGGAGACGCGCCAGGTTCCGTCGGGATCGCGCACCAGCCGCTTGAACCGGTCATAGGCCTTCAGCGCATAGCCGCCGCCCTCAATGAAATGGAGGACGTTGGAGAAGGCTTCGGCCGTCAGCGCGCTGTAGGGGAGCGCAGAGCGGATCTCCGCCAACAGCGCCTGCTCCTCGAACGGCCCGGCGCAGGCGAGGCCCATGATATGCTGGGCGAGCACGTCGAGGCCGCCAGCGCGGAAATCGTCTGCGTCGCGCTCGCCCGCCTCGACGGCATCCAGGGCCGCACGCGCCTCCAGATATTCGAAGCGGTTGCCGGGGATCAGAATCGCTTCACTTGCCATGTCCAGCCGGTGATTGGCGCGGCCGATGCGCTGGAGCAGGCGGGAGCTGCCCTTGGGCGCGCCCATCTGGATCACGCAGTCGACATCGCCCCAGTCGACGCCGAGATCGAGGCTGGCGGTCGCGACCAGCGCGCGCAGCTTGCCCGCCGCCATCGCGCTTTCGACCTTGCGCCGCGCCTCGCGCGACAGGCTGCCATGATGGATGCCGATGGGGAGCGTCCTGTCGTTGACCGACCAGAGTTCCTGAAAGATCAGCTCGGCGAGGCCGCGCGTATTACAGAAGACCAGCGTGGTCTTGCGCCGCTCGATTTCCGCCATCACCTGCGCGGCGGCATATTTGCCGCTATGGCCGGACCAGGGCACCCGCCCCTCCGGGATCAGGATGGAGATGAGCGGATCGGCCCCCGCCTCCCCCATCACCGCCGTCACCATATCGATATCGCCATCCGGCGCGAGCCAGGCGCGGTAGGCGTCGACATCCGACACGGTGGCGGACAGGGCGACGCGACGTAGCGCGGGATTGATCGCCTGCAACCGGGCGAGGCAGAGGTTCAGCAAGTCTCCCCGCTTCTGCGTGGCAAAGGCGTGGACCTCATCGACGATCACGGTGCGCAGATTGGCGAACAGGGTGAAGCTGTCGGGATAGCTGAGCAGCAGCGAGAGGGATTCAGGCGTGGTCAGCAATATCTGCGGCGGGCGGGCGCGCTGGCGGGCCTTGCGGTCGCTTGGCGTGTCACCGGTGCGGGTCTCCACGCGGATCGGCACGTCCATCTCCGCGATCGGCGTAAGCAGGTTGCGCTGGACATCGACCGCGAGCGCCTTGAGCGGAGAGACATAGAGGGTGTGCAGGCCATCGACCGGAGTGTCGATCAGGTCGGCCAGCGTCGGCAGAAATCCCGCCAGCGTCTTGCCCGCTCCCGTCGGCGCGACGAGCAGCGCGTGACGGCCGGCATGAGCAGCGGCCTGCATGTCCATCTGATGACGGCGGGGCGTCCATCCCCGGGCAGCGAACCAATCAGTCAGCGCGGTGGGCAGAGCGGCGGGAAAGGACGCTGTCATTATGCGAGACTAAAGCATCTGAAGGACGCGTGGGTCCAGCAGACAAAAAAAAGCCGCCCCGGAGGGCGGCTGAAAGTTTTAGGAGAGGATGCCTGAAAGGCCCGATCTTTGTGCGTTGCAGCACGATTCCTCGCAAATGCGAAAAATGCAATTACAGTTGCAAAAATTGCAATCGTTCGGTTTTCGGGCCTTTCCGTAACGGAAACTTCATCATCATCCTTGGAACTTTTTTTGCCGTTTGGTTTTGCAGAGCTCAATGCGCCGCTTGCGCGCCACGCTTCAACCCCGACTCGGCGAGCTGCGAATCGATCTGTTCCATGAGTCGGGCCAAGCCCGCCTCGTCCTTCGCTTCGGCGCGGGCGACCAACACGTCCTGCGTGTTGGAGGCGCGGAGCAGCCACCAGCCGTCGGGCGTATTGACGCGAGCGCCATCGGTGTCGTTGACGGTCGCGCCGGCGGCCTTCAGGCGCGCCAGCACTTCGTCGATCACGGCGAACTTGCGGCTTTCATCGACCTGGAAGCGCATTTCCGGCGTGTTGACCATGGCCGGCATCGCGCCGCGCAGTTCGGTCACACTCTTGCCGAGCGAGGTCGAGGCGCGAATCAGGCGGATAGCTGCGTACAGCGCATCGTCGAAGCCATAATATTGGTGCTTGAAGAAGACATGGCCGCTCATCTCGCCGGCAAGCGGGCTGTCGGTTTCCTTCATCTTCGACTTGATGAGGCTGTGGCCGGTCTTCCACATCAGCGGCTTGCCGCCGAGTTCCGCGATCCGGTCATAGAGCGCCTGGCTGGCCTTCACGTCGGCGATGATGGTCGAACCCGGCAGTTCCTTCAGGACAGGCTCGGCATAGATGGAGAGGAGCTGGTCGCCCCAGATCACCCTGCCCTCACCGTCGATCGCGCCGATGCGGTCGCCATCGCCGTCGAACGCCACGCCGAAGTCGAGCTTCTTCTCGGCGACCAGCGCCTTGAGGTCCTTCAGATTCTTTTCTTCGGTCGGGTCGGGGTGGTGATTCGGGAAATTACCATCGACGTCGGTGAACAGCGTATAATGCTCGCCCGGGATCAGCTTGATCAGCTTCTCGACGATCGGACCGGCGACGCCATTGCCCGCGTCCCAACCGATGCGATAGGCCGCGCCGTCGAAATTCTCCATCAACCGCGCGACGTAACGTTCCATGATGTCCACGGTCTCGCTGCCCGCCGTGCCTTCATCCCAATCGCCGGCGGTCGCCATCGCGCCGAGGCCCTGAATATCCTGGCCGAAGAAGGGTCGGTGCTGGAACACCATCTTGAAGCCGTTATAGTTGGACGGGTTGTGGCTGCCGGTAATCTCGATGCCGCCGTCGACGTCCAATACGGCTTCGGCATAATAGAGCATCGGGGTCGGGCCTTCGCCGATCCGCACGACATGGATGCCGCTGTCGTTCAGACCCTTGACCAACGACGCCTCTAGAATCGGCGAGCTGACGCGGCCATCATAGCCCACCGCCACCTTGCTTCCGCCCGCGCGGCCGATCAGCGTGCCGAAGCCCCGGCCGATGGCATAGGCGTCCGCCTCGCCCAGCGTTTCGCCGATGATGCCACGGATGTCATATTCGCGCAGGGAAGTCGGGTGGAAGTTGTGCGTCATAGATCGTCCTAGTCTCTGGAGATGAGTCTCTGGAAAAATGGATGCCCTAACGAGAGAGCGTTAACAGCTTTAGCGCGACCCTTTGGCGTTTTCATGATGCCTCAGCAGGGTATCCCGCGCGGCATTGATCTTGGCGGCCAGCGCCTCGGTTCCACCCCGGTCGGGATGTACGGAGGCTATCAGGCGGCGATGCGCGGCACGAATCGCGTCCGCATCGGCATCGCGCGGCAGACCTAGCAGGGCGCTTGCCTCCGCGACAGCTTCGTTGGGCGCGGGCGGGGCCGGTTTCGTCCCGCTTTTGGGCGAGAGCCGGGGCTTTCGGCGGATGCGGAGGGCAAAGTAGCCGGCCGAGAGGATGAGCGGCAGCGCGCCAATGATCGGCCTGCCCTTTGCCGCCATGACCGCGCCGGCGATGGCGAGGCCGAGCGCCATGCCGTCCTTGGCGCTCATCCGCTGCAGCCGTCCCGTCCAGACCAGCCAGCCGGCGAGGCCGATCAGGAGCATGGCGAATATGCCCATCAGGCTGCGCCCAGCTCCTCGCGGTCGGCGACGGTGGGCAGGGCGAATCCGGCGACCATCTCGCGCAGTTCCTGCCGTGCGGCGATATGGCTGATGCCCAGATCGCCCAGATGCCCCTTGTCGAGCAAAGTGAGGCCCGAGGGAAACAGTTCACGGAAAATCACGCGCTCCGAAAGCCCCGGAATCACGCGGAAGCCGACACGGCGGGACAATTCCATCAGAGCGTCACCAACGCGCTTCTTGTTGCGCGCATCATGATGCTGGACGCGGTTGCGCAGCACCACCCAGTCGATCGACACGCCGTCGCTCTTCGCCCGTTCCTTGCGCGCTTCGAAGATCAGTTCGGAATAGAAGCTGAGGCGCTTCACCTTGAAGGTTTCCGGATCGACCTGGCCGATCAGGTCGAAATCGACGAAGCTATCGTTGATCGGCGTCACGAGCGTGTTCGCCTTCGCCGCCATGGCGCGAGCCATCGGATCGTCGCGGCCAGGCGTGTCGACGATGAGGAAATCCTTGCCCTCGCCGATCGCTGCGCATTCGGCCTCCAGCGCCTCGACGCTGTCGCCTTTCAGCACGGCAAAGGCGGGCGTGGGCAGCCCGATACCCCGGCGCCGCGAGGTTTCCGCGCGGTTTTCCATATAGCGGGTGACAGTGCGCTGGCGGGGGTCAAGATCGATGATGCCCACGTCATAACCCAGCGCGGACAGCGCGACCGCGGTATGAACGGCGGTCGTGGACTTGCCGGTGCCGCCCTTTTCATTGGCGAAGGTTATGACATGCGGATTCGCCATTGGACCGTGTGTTCCCCAGAAATTAGCCCCGGATTTTGCCGCCGACCTTGACCGGCGCCATGGAGGCTGCCTAGCAGGTCGCCAGACCAACGCCCTTATCGGAGGCTCGGCCCGCGTGCAAATCATCCGTGACCTGACCTCGCTCCGCGCCGCCATTTCGGGCCTGCGCGCCGACGGCAGCTCGATCGCCCTTGTCCCCACCATGGGGGCGCTGCATGAAGGCCATATGTCGCTGGTGGCGGAGGGCGGCAGCCGCGCCGACCATGTGGTCGTGTCGATCTTCGTCAATCCCAAGCAGTTCGGACCCAATGAGGATCTGGACGCCTACCCCCGCCAGGAAGCGCGGGACGTCGCCATGCTGGAAGAGGCCAAGGTCGCCATCCTGTGGGCGCCAACGGTCGATGTCATGTACCCGGCGGGCTTCGCATCGAACATCTCGGTCGGCGGCGTCAGCGACGAACTGGACGGCGCGGCCCGCCCCGGCCATTTTGACGGGGTGGCGACGGTTGTGACCAAGCTGTTCAACCAAGTCCGGCCCGATGTCGCCCTGTTCGGAGAGAAGGATTATCAGCAACTGGCCGTGATCCGCCGGATGGTCGCGGACCTGAACCAGCCGCTGGACATCATCGGCGTACCCACCCGTCGCGCCGACGATGGCCTCGCCCTCTCCTCCCGCAATGTCTATCTGTCAGCCGAGCAGCGCGCCGCCGCCGTCGCGCTCCCGAAGGCGCTGAATGACGCGGCGCGGCGGATAGCCGGTGGGGAGACTGTTGCCGGGGTGCTGAAGGACGCTATCGCTTCCCTTGCCGCCGCCGGCTTCGGCCCCATCGATTATTTCGAGCTTCGCGACGCGGAAACGCTCGAGACTCTGCCGATGCTGGATCGCCCCGGCCGCCTGCTTGCAGCCGCACGGATGGGCAGTACGCGCCTGATCGACAATATCGCCGTCGATCCGCTCTAAATCTCAAGATGCTGATAAAAGGCCATTAACCCTCGAACGCTACCAAAGTCGTAGACTCCGGCCCTCATCCCACCGTGTTATTAACCATTTTTTATTGTCTCGAAGCGAATTTCGCACTTGCGGGATAGCAATGGTCGCAACCGAAAATTGGTAATCCATTGTGGGGGTTTTGAGAGATCATGGGAATCAGCATCAAGAGTGCAGAATTTCTGCTGGCGAGCCGGATGGCCGAAGCGGCCGGCGGATGCGCCGACGCCTGTTACGACCTGGGCATGGCCTATAGCTGCGGCAATGGCGTCGACATCGACCTGATCGAGGCGCACAAATGGTTCAACCTGGCCGCTGTGCGCGGCATGGAAGAAGCGCAATATTGCCGTTCTGACGTGGCCGAGGAAATGTCGGGCCGTGAAATCGCCGAGGCCCAGCGCCTTGCGCGCGCTTTCCTGGCCGAGACGGGACGCCGCGCCGCCTAAACCTTCTTGAACGGCGCGCGTTCCTCAAGCCATAGCCGGTCCTGCTGGACGCCGGCCCGCTCCTGCTCGATGAACTGGGCGATAGCGCGGCGGAAGCTGGGGTTGGGAATATAATGCGCTGACCATGTCGGCACTGGGCTGTAGCCGCGCGCCAGCTTATGTCCGCCCTGTGCGCCCGCCTCCACCCGCGCCAGGCCGCGGGCGATGGCGACGTCGATCGCCTGATAATAGCATAGCTCGAAATGCAGGAAGGGCACCTCCTCCGTGCATCCCCAATAGCGGCCATAGAGCGTGTCTGCGCCGATCATATTGAGCGCGCCCGCAATAGCCTGCCCGTCCCGCATCGCGAGCATCAGCAGCGTCCGGTCGGCCATCCGCTCACCCAGGAGCGAGAAGAAGGATCGCGTCAGATAGGGATGTCCCCATTTGCGCGCGCCGGTGTCCTGATAGAAGCGCCAGAAGATGTCCCAGTGGCTTTCCTGAAGGTCGCCGCCGGTGATATGGAGGATTTCAAGGCCCTCGACCGCCCTCTCCCGCTCCTTACGGATATCCTTGCGCTTGCGGCTGGACAGTTCGGCCAGGAAATCCTCGAACGTCGCATAGCCGCGATTGGTCCAGTGGAACTGGCTGTCCTCCCGGATCAGCCAGCCCGCGGCCTCGAAAATCGGAATCTGCGCTTCCTCCACGAAGGTGGCGTGGGCGGATGACAGTTCGTTGCGATCCACCAGCGTTTCCGCCGCCGCGATCAACGCCGCGGCCATGTCCGGGTCACGGAGCAGCAGGCGAGGACCCGGCACGGGGGAGAAGGGCGCTGCGATCTGAATCTTGGGATAATAGCTCCCGCCAGCTCGGTGCCAGGCATCCGCCCAGCCATGATCGAACACATATTCGCCCTGGCTGTGCGTCTTCGCATAGGCGGGCATGGCGGCGGCAAGCCGACCATCCGCGCCGTCGATCAGCAGCGGCAGCGCCTGCCAGCCGGTCTCCGGTCCGACGCTGCCCGATTCCTCAAGGATCGACAGGAAATCATGGGAGACGAAGGGATTGTCATGCCCGGCGCAGGCATCCCACTGATCCTTTGGCACCTCCCGAACGCCACCCGCGACCCGCGCGGTCACCGAAGCATCAGACATCGCCGGGAATCTCGAAGATGCTTTCGTCGGCATGGGCGAAAGCCACCGCCTCCGCCGCCGCATTGCGCACGGTCCAGGTCAGCACGGGCAGGCCCCGCTTACGGGCGCGGGCGGCAAAGGGCGAGGGCAGGTCGCGGACATCATAGGCCAGAAAATCGGGTTTCGCCTTCCAAAGGGCAAGGGTGCGTTCGATTTTGCCGCGCAGCCCGTGCTTGCCCTCTTCGGTCACGACAAAACCACGCACGATATGCGGCGCTTCCCGCCTGAACCATGCGGCCACAAGCGGATTGAAGGACATGATGGCGACCGGCCCGCGATACCCCTCCAGCGCCCGGCGGGTCGCGCGGCATATGCGGACGATGTTGCGGGTCGGCGCCTTGACCTCGATCAGCAGCGGCGTGCGACCGTCGATCCGGTGCAACAGAGTGTCCAGCCTTGGCAGGCATTCCTGCGTGCCGGAGAGAACTACTGCGTCGAGGAGATTTGCGGTGCGATCGCCGAGCCGCCCCTTCTCCCCCGTCAGGCGGTCGAGGTCGGCATCGTGGAAGACGAAGGCCACGCCATCCAGGCTGGCATGCACGTCGCACTCCATGCCGTAGCCCTGAGCGATGGCGGCGTCGAAGGCGGCCAGGCTGTTTTCGACGAGGCCCCGGCCGTGCAGACCGCGATGGGCGAAAGGCTGCGCGATCAGGAAAGCGACCCGCGCCGGATCAGGCGCGGGCGAGAAAAGGGAATCAAGCCGGGCGAACGGCGACAATGGCGTCGATCTCGACCGCAGCGCCCAGCGGCAGCACAGGAACGCCGACGGCGCTGCGCGCATGCTTGCCGGCGTCGCCGAATACGGAAACCATCAGGTCCGATGCGCCGTTGGCGACCTTGGGCTGGTCCGTGAAAGACGCGGCGCTGCTGACGAAGGCGCCCAGCTTCACAATGCGCTCCACACGGTCAAGCGACCCGAGCGCCGCCTTCATCTGCGCGATCAGCATCAGGCCGCACTGACGCGCGGCGTCCGCGCCATAGTCCAGATCCCGGTCCTCACCGAGGCGACCGGTCAGGAGCGCGCCATCCTTCGAGGACACCTGCCCCGAAATATAGAGAAGGCCGCCGACCTCAACGGCCGGGACATAGGACGCCACCGGCGCGGCGGGCTGAGGAAGGGTGATGCCGAGTTCGGCGATGCGGGCGTCGATGCTGCTCATATGCCGTCCATGCGTATTGGCGTTGCGGGGGTCAAGCGGCTTGTGGCCGCCCTTCGGCGATCCGTTCCCTGATCCAGACTTCCGCACTGGCCCAGTCATCGATCCGGGCATGCGCGAAGTCGCCGGACGGCACCTTCTCCGCAATCTCCGGCTCACCGATCATGTGCAGCCGCCAGACATCGGGCGCATGTTCGGCGACCGAGCGGTGATGAAAGCCAAGATCGTCGATGAAGAAGGCGACGCTGGGCTTGCGATCTGCGACTATAGCGGCGAGCGGCGGACCCTTGCCCCCTTGATTCCAATGAACGCGGTGATGGACGCCCAGTTTGCGCAACTGCTCTATGCGCCCCTGATGCTGCGCCTCGCCGATATTCGTCAGAACCTCGATATCCGCGACCTCCGACAGGCTTGCCAGCGCTTCGAGCGCGCCGGTGATGGGCAACTGGCGGTCCATCGCCGTGTCGAAAAATTCGACGAGCAGGGTCCATATCAGTTCGCGCTCGACCAGAACGCCGCTGCTCTTATGGCGCAGCGCGTCGGTGAATTCCTGACCGCGCATGTCGAAGTGCACGTCATGCGTCTCGTCCAGCCAGGCGCGGAACGGCACGACCATGTGCAATAGCACCTCGTCACAGTCGGTAATGATCAACGGCCGGTTCATGCGCCAAGGGTCCTGCGTGCATTGACCAGATCGGACGGGGAAGCGCCAATCGCCTCCGCACATGCCACCAGGTCGGGCTCGTGGCTTTCGAGGAAGCCGAGCACCGCGTCAAGGACAGCCGGGTCGCCTACGCCCTGACGCAGCCCCTCCGCATTCAGCCCCGTCAGGGACAGCAGGCGATCCGCGCGACGCTCGTCGGACAGCAGCCAGCCGAGCGCAAGCAGCGCCAGCGTGTAGGGATCGGCAATCTTGCCATTTGTCTTGTTGGGGAGCATCCAGTACGGCCTTCAACGGGTCGATAATTCCGGAGCAACTGGTGACAAAGCGCGTGCTCGTTGTCGAGGACAACGAACTCAATCTCAAACTTTTCTGCGATCTTCTGCGCGTCCACAATCATGAAGCGCTTGGCATATCGGACGGGCGGGAGGCGCTGGACCAGGCCCGGTCGTTCAAGCCCGACCTGATCATCATGGACATTCACATGCCTTATGTCAGCGGCCTGGACCTCATCATGTCGCTCAAGAAGGACGAGACCCTGTCGCCGGTGCCGGTGATGGCCGTCACCGCCTATGCCGGAAAAGGCGACGAGGACCAGATCCGCGATGCGGGCGCGGAAGCCTATGTCTCCAAACCCATATCCGTGATGAAGTTCATCGATGTGGTGAACGGCCTGCTCGAACGCTCTTCCGGGATAGACGCATAAGTGTAACGCGGATGTCCGCGAAACGACACGGTCCCGTCAGCTTCCCGTCATGTCCCCCTGCCAATGCCGTTGCCGCGAACCGGGCAACCGCCCGGTTGCAACCTTTCCTGTCAGGGGGAATGCCATGTCCTACATTACCGATGAAGCGCGCGCAGCATCGCGCGCGCTCGAGCCGACCATTGATCTGCCAGGCCAGAGCCTGGAAGAGATCATCGCCAACAATCCGGGCCGCCGCACCATCTTGAAGAACGGCCTGCTGGGCCTTTCCGTCCTGCCGATGATGGGCGCGCTGGCCGCCTGCGGTTCCGACGACGGCACCTCCACCCCGGCGCCTACGCCGACCCCGACTCCTAGCCCCACGCCGACCGCAAGCTATGCGATCGCCTTCGCCTCCGTGCCCATGAGCCGCGAGGACAAGGTCACCGTTCCAGCCGGTTACACGGTGGACGTGCTGTTTTCTGCCGGCGATGTCGTCGAGGCAGGCGCGCCAGGTTACAAGGGCAGCTTCCAGCCCTCCAGCGAGACCGAGAAGCAGGCCGGCGGCAATCATGACGGCATGGAATTCTACGAGCTGGTCGGCGTCGATCCCAATGCGGGCGGCCTGCTGGCGATCAATCATGAAGTCGCCGACTACAACATCCTTTTCGCCGGCAGCTATAATGCGGCTACCGCGACAGCCGAGCAGAAGGCGCTCGCGCTTTCGGCCGTGGGCGTTTCGGTGATCGAGATTGCCAAGGGCAGCGACGGCAAGTGGGCGGTCAAGGCCGGATCGAAGTATAACAAGCGCTACACCGGCAACGACGTCTACACGCCGAGCGGCCCGGCCGCGTCCTCGCTGTCCGCAAGCATCAAGGGCACACTCAACAACTGCTCCAGCGGCCGCACGCCGTGGGGCACCTACATGACCTGTGAAGAGACGACGAGCAACTATCTCGACCCGACGCAGCCCGCCAACGATTATGGCTGGGTCGTCGAGCTTGATCCCTATGCCGAACTGGCCAGCCTGCCCAAGAAGCGCACCGCGATGGGCCGATTCAGCCATGAGAATGTCGCTTATATGGCGGACGGCGCCAATCGCGTGGCATTCTACATGGGCGATGATACAACGCCCGGCTGCATCTACAAGTTCGTCGCATCGGCCGCCTATTCGACAACCAGCCGCACGGCTAACGCCGATCTGCTGGACAACGGCACGCTCTATGTCGCCCGTTTCAATGCGGACGGGTCTGGCGAATGGCGTGAACTGACGCAGGGTAAGAACGGCCTCGTCACCGGTGCGACCGATCCGGGCAATGTCAGCCAGGGCGCAACGACCCCGGTCACCGTGAACTTCGCTACGCAGGCGGATGTGCTGATCAAGACGCAGGCTGCGGCCCGCGTTGCCGGCGGCACCATCATGGACCGTCCGGAATGGCTGACCGTCGCGCCGGACAACAGCGCGGTCTATTGCACGCTCACCAACAACAGCAGTCGTCAGGTCGCCGACGCCGCGAATCCGCGCACCGTCAACCGCAACGGCAGCATCATCAAGTTCAAGGAAAATGGAAACTCGCCGCTGGCGACGACCTTCACCTGGGAAATCTTCCTGCTTGCCGGTGATCCGTCGGAGAGCGCGGCCAATGGTGGCAACGCCAATCTGGTCGGCAACATCAATGGCGACACCTTCTCCAGCCCCGATGGTTTGCGGATTGATCCCAAGGGGCGCTTGTGGGTCCAGACCGACCATTCGATCACCAGCACTTCCGGCGTGACCGGCAAGACGCTGCTCGACGTGTTCGGTAACAATTCGATGTATCACATCGACCAAACCAGCAAGTTGTCGAAGCGTTTCCTCGTCGGCCCGACGGGCTGCGAAATCACCGGCATCGCCTATACACCGGACCTGAAGACCTTCTTCATCAACATCCAGCATCCCGAAGGCGCATGGCCGACGGCGGGTGTTGCTCCCCGGTCCTCGACCATCGTCGTGCGCCGCACGGATGCGCAGCCGGTCGGAAACTGACAAAGCTTACGCCGCTCCGGAAAACCGGAGCGGCGCCCATGCGAAAAGGCCCGCTCCGTATGCCGGAGCGGGCCTTTTTCATCATCGCAGGCAATCCAGCCAGCCCGAGGGCCGGCGGCGCTTACTTGATCTTGGCTTCCTTGAACTCGACGTGCTTGCGCACGACGGGGTCATACTTCTTAAAGCTGAACTTCTCCGTCTTCGTGCGCGGGTTCTTCTTCGTGACGTAGAAGAAACCGGTCTCGGCAGTGCTGACGAGTCTGATCTTGACGGTGGCTGGCTTCGCCATGGCCTAATCCTTGAAAAATCTGTCGAAAAATAAAGGCGGCCCTATGGGACCGCCCCGCTTCTGCGCTGCCCATTGCTGCAGATTCCCGGCCCTGTCAAGTTCAGAGCAGGACAAACACAAGATTTCGCCGCCAAATCCGGGCGTCTTCACCTTCTCTTAACCATGATGGCGCAGGATTGCCTTGGGGCAAAGGTGGGGGTAACCGATGAAACATGATGCCATATTGATGGTTCGGACGGACATTATGAACCGCATCGATTCGCTGGCGGCGCAGCGGGGGCATATCAGCCTTGCCCGCACCTGCGAGGAAGTCGACGGCATCCGCCATCTCGCCCGCACTTACGGCCTGGAACCGGTGGAACGGCTCGCCTCGATGCTCGAATCGGCGCTGGCGCTCGACGGGCATGGCCCGGTGGTTCTTTCCTACCTCGACCTGATGCGCGACGCGGCGGGTTGCGAACAGGCCGGTCCAGAGATCAACACCGCCTATCTGGCCGCCATGTCGGTGCGCATGGGCGCCTGACGCGCCCGAAACAACATGGACGCGCTGCTGATGGCCCTTCTGGCCTGTCTCCTTGTCGAGATGGGTGACCGTTGCCAGGTGCTGACGCTTGCCCTGTCCGTTCGCTATCGAAAGACTGCGCCACTGATCGCGGGCATTGTCGCGGCCGCTTTCGCCAACGCCATACTTTCCGCCGTTGCGGGTGGCCTGCTGTCCAAGATGATCGGCCCGGACGCGCGGACGCTTCTGCTTGGCCTCGCCCTTTTGTTCGGCGCAGTGGGATTGTTCATGCCGGTCAAACGGCCGGACTTGCTGAGTGGCTGGCGAATCGGGCCATTCCTGACCGGCGGACTCGGCCTATTCATTCTTGCTTTCGGCAACAGCGCGCAGTTTCTGACGGTTGCGATCGCCGCGCGCGCCGACAATCCCGTCCTGACAGCGATCGGCGCGGGCATAGGCATGGCGATCGCCTGGGTGCCGGTCGTCCTGCTGAAGTCCCAATTTTTCATTGCCCTGCCGCTCCGCTGGATACGGCGCGTCGGCGGAGGTGTGTTGCTCGTCATCGGGACGATCATGGGGCTCAGCGCGCTCGGATTGCTCTGATCGACGGGATCGATCAGGCAGAACAAACTTTTCCCTGACGATTCTCCCCCCGTTGACGGCACCAACTTGCTAATCGATCATTATGTACGCGAAACCTTTTCGCATCAGGAGGACATGATGACCGCCCAAGAACTCAAGACGCCGACGGACCTGAAAAGCAACGCCACCAAATCCGTGGCGGACGCCCTCAACGGCGTGCTGGCGGACAGCTATGCGCTGTATTTCAAGACCAAGAATTTTCACTGGCATGTGTCCGGTCCGCATTTCCGCGATTACCACCTGATGTTCGATGATCAGGCGACGCAGATCCTGGGTACGACCGACCTGATCGCGGAGCGGATACGCAAGACCGGTAACGTCACGCTGCGCTCCATCGGCGATATCAGCCGGCATCAGAGCATTACCGATAATGATGCGGACTATGTCAGCCCGGACGACATGCTGGCGGAACTGCGTCAGGACAATCTGGCGCTGGTCGAGTCGCTACGCGCCGCGAAGGCAGCTGCAACCGAGGCGGGCGACAACGCGACCGAAGGCATTGTCGACGACTGGACCGACCAGGCCGAAGAGCGCGCATGGTTCCTGTTCGAAGCCAGCCGTAAGGGCTAATCGTTTAGCCAGCGGGAGGGGTTATGCCTCTTCCGCTGCTCTATCTGAGGCCAATACAAAAAGGGCCGCCATCGCTGGCGGCCCTTTTTCATTATGTCAGATCGATCAGTCGGCTTTCGGTGCCAGATTGACGGCGGCGTACTTGCCGCGACGATCAACCTCCAACTCGAAATCGAGACGATCGCCTTCGTTGAGGGCGCTCATGCCAGCACGCTCGACGGCGCTGATGTGCACGAAGGCATCCGGCTGGCCATCGTCGCGCTGAATGAAGCCGAAGCCCTTCATCGCGTTGAAGAATTTGACCGTGCCGCTGGAGCGTTCCCCGGTCAACTGGCGCTGCGGGCCGCGATC
>JAHFPU010000172.1 GCA_023266635.1 Sphingobium sp. | reverse complement strand
CCACCGCTTCGGCCTCGGGGCCGATCGGCGCGGCGAACGACAGGAAGCGCCGCACGGTGCGCTTGCGCCCCCAATCCCGGCATTTGTTGATCGCGATCGTCGATAACCACGCGCGCATCGAGCGATCGCCGTCATAGCGTGGCAACGCCTGGTGAGCCGCGACGAACGTCTCCTGCACCAGGTCCAGCGCCTCGTCGGCTTCGCCGACGCAAGCCCGGACCATACGGAAGACTGACTGGCGATGCCGACGCATGATCTCGGAAAAGGCGGCCTGCCTTCCTGCGATGCTGAGTGCTGCAAGCTCACCCTCAGTCAGCGTCGTCCAGTCGAGGCTCACGCACCAAGACTCAACGGACGTCGTCGGTGAGCGCCTTGACCACCGCCTGATCGAACTGCCCGGTCTGGTTGGGCCGGAGAAGCTGCCGCATGGCGAAGATGTGCGCGAGCGTCGCTTTTTGTAGGTCGCCCATAGCGGCATGGCTCTGATCGACCGCCGCGGCAACCCGCGGGCCGTTGCCGTGCTCGGCTTCGATCGCCTCGGCAAGCCGCGCGTTATCGGCTCTCAACTCCAACTCGAACGCGCGCCGTTGAACTGCGAACCGCTGTTCCAATATCTGAAGGCGCGCCTCCTGGGTCGCGTCCAGCGCGAGCTTGTGATGCAGCACGTCATGCAGCTCCGTACCGGGCTGCGCTCGGGACGGGAGAAGCGCCCGCCCGATGAACACGCCGATGATCGCTGCGACGAAGCACGCAATCACACCCAGCGTGAGGCGGGTACGGCCGCTCACGGCGTGCCGACCAGCAAGGTCGACGGCGCAAGCGGCGACACCGGCCCAAGCGGGAATAGGAGCGATGCCGCGCTGGCCTCCTTCGCTGGAACGCCAGCGCCGAATATCCCCATGACGAGCGCTGCCGCGATCGTCATCGCGCCGACACCCATGCCGACACGGGCCACTGGCCGCGCAGAAATGCGCGCGAGCACCCTGGCTTCGATTCCGTCGAGGCTTTCGGGCACGGGTGCGTGCGCCAGCCTCATCAATACTGCGTCGAGGTTATCCATATCGTTCACTCCACCCCTCTAGCATGGATTACGCACGCGAAGCCGCCACCCCTCATTTCGCACATTTGAGGGGTGGTCGATTGGGCCGCGTAGTGAAGAACAGGAACCCTCCTCTCGAAAGGCCCCTTCATGCGTCGCGTATCTGTTTTCACTGCCGCTGCCGCGCTCATCACCTTCGCCGGCGCGGCCTACGCGCATCCCAAGCTCGTCTCGGCATCGCCTGCCGTCAACGCGACGGTCGCAAAGCCCGCCCGCGTCCAGCTTCGCTTCAGCGAAAAGCTGATGCCAGCTTTTTCCAAGGCGGATTTGATGATGGAAGCCAAAGGCATGGCGGCAATGAAGCATCCTAGCACATCGGCACTCGCAGCGGATGGCCACACGCTGGTCATCACGCCTCAGGGGCAGCTCCACCCCGGGCGCTATACGGTCAATTGGCATGTCGTCTCGACCGACACGCACAAGGTCGCGGGAAGCTACGCCTTCGCGGTGAAGTGAGGCGATGGGAAACTGGTCGCTGATCGGCGTCCGCTTCGCGCTTTACCTGACGCTGGCGGCGCTGTTCGGCCTCTCCGCATTCAGCCTCTACGGGCAGCGACGTCCGCGCCATCATGCTCCCGCGAGAGCTGTATCATGCCCGGGCTGCTAACCCGTCGCCAAACAATGCAACTCAGTACGTTGGTCGTTGCCGGATGGGCGGCCAGTGCGGTGTTAAGGCGAACGGTGCCGATCGGACGTGACATTGGAAGAGCCGGCGCTGTGGCGACAATCCTCAATGGAGAGCGCTTCCCGATGAGCGGGCCGCCTGATGCATCCCTCCATCTCGCTGTCTTTTCCGACTATCGCTGCCCCGCGTGCAGGCGTGCGTTCCCAGCGTTGGAAGAAGCAATACGCAAGGACGCAGACATACGCGTCATCTACAAGGACTGGCCCATTTTCGGTCCACCATCGGAGCGAGCAGCACGGGTGGCGCTCGCGAGCGGCGAGCAGGGCATCTACCCGGCGGTTCATCGACGACTTATGACTGATAGCAGAGGTATTGACGATGGCATGCTCAGCGACGTCATAACCGACGCGGGTGGTGATTGGACCCGGACCATTGCCTATCTGACGTCACACGACGAGCAAATCTCGGCGCTCCTCCGCACCAACGGTCAACAGGCTCTCGCGATCGGACTTCCTGGCACGCCGGGCTACCTTGCTGGGCCGGTGTTGGTCATCGGCGCGATTGACGAAGCGGATTTTACTCGGTTGTTCGCTCGCTCGCGCGCTTCATGACGCAGAAAGATCACATCCGCCTCTATCCAATGACATTGCGCTTGCATTGGCTACGCGTTCGCTGCCGACACGGGCTGTAATGGATCGATCATGCGCAGCGCTTCCGTTGCTCCGCAACACGATAACGGTTCAGCCTGAATAGCCCAGCCCACCTCAAACGTCGGCTGAAAGAGGCCCAACAAACGCCCCCTGCATTGCGCAAAGCAGCGCCTGAGCCCGCGGCTTGCAGGCTCCTCCGCGCCCCGAACGCCGCTAGGCCGAGTCCACCGATGTTAGTGACGACGGAGATGAAATCCACCGTCAGCGCAAACGGCGCGCCGACTATAATATTATGCGCCAACCAGAATGGGGCCCCTATCAGGAACGCTACCTTCATCCGTATAGGCGATGGCTGATTGCGCGCGGCCATGCTTACTAAGCCACCGCAACCGGCCAGAAGCGATGATATGCCTGCCCATGTGATAAGAGCCAGCGCGGCAAGCATGACGAGGCTCGCGATATTGAGCGCCACCCGCGTTCGACGGTCTCGTACGGTCAGCGCGATCATCAGCTGCGCCAGCGAGATGCCGCAAGCGACAGCTGCGGTCGAGGCACCAAGGACGGCGAACTGACATGTGAAGGCAATCGCGCCTACGCCCTGGACGACGATCACCCGACGCAAACTGCGCAGGAATGGCCAGATGACAACGCAACCCAGCCCGATCATGCCCAATAGAATGCTGGGCGCATTGCAAGCAGCCATCGCTGTGAAAATAAAGGACGGCATGCTCTCTCGCGGAAATGTGGGACTAAACCTGCATGATGAAGATGCGAGGTTAATAAGCCCTTCACAGTCCGCAATGCGCATGGCCGCAGGTCAGATTCGAGTTCTACGCCGGGAGTTTTAGAGGGAACGGTCGCCGACGTTGAGGGCAGGATGTCACGCCATGCGCAGCCGCGTGGCTCGGGGCGAAGAGGTTTGCCAGCCTCCTCTGGGGCGCCTTTGGACCCTGCGTTACCGAGAACCTGAGGGGTAAACATCGCTGCCGCGTAAAATAAAGCGCGGCCTGTCGCGTTCAGACAACCTTGGAGTCGGCCCGCGGATGGGGATCACGAGATGGCCGATGTTGCGACAAGTCGCGCCGAGCAAACGGCGAAAGAACGATCACGGTCCTTTCATATCCTGGACGTTCTACGGGGTCTTGCCGCTATGAGCGTCATCACCTTGCATTACCCGCAAGCGTTTGCTCCTTTCGTAGCGAGCGGAGCATATCTCGCGGTCGACCTGTTCTTTGTCATGAGTGGCTTCGTGCTCGCCCGGGCTTATGATGTCAGGCTTCAAGACGGAATGGGGGGAAGGGCTTTCATCGCTACTCGACTGATCCGCCTTTATCCGTTCTATCTTCTGGCTCTGATGTTGGGCATCGTTGAAATCGCTTATTACTACCGAAACGATCATCTCGCAGCGGAGATAATGCTGTCTGGCATGTTCAACATCGCAATGTTGCCTTCCCCACCTCTGGGCATTCCTTATCAACCGCTGTTTCCTGCGAACTTTGTCGCTTGGACTCTGTCATTCGAGCTGCTCGCCAACGCTGTTTATGGATTTGGCTTCAGATTTCTGACTGTCAAACGACTCAGAATGATCACCGGAATATCGGGCTTGGTCCTTTTGGCATTAGTGCTCATTCGCGGCAATCTTAATGGAGGAGCATATTGGCCTGATGTTCATCTGGCCGCAATCAGGGTTACCTTTTCCTTCTTCGTCGGAGTTTTGATACACCGCGCTCGGGAGGCGGGAAGATTAGCAGCGCTGACTTCCATGAAATTACCCCAGATCATCATCATCGTGATCACGATCGGCGCCCTTGGTGCGCCTATACCACCTGCCTTGCGGGGGTTATTTGATGCGGCCTGCGCGCTGTTCCTCTTCCCGCTGATTGTAGCAGCTTCAGTTGGGCGCAACCCGGTTCCAAGCCGAGGAATCAGCGCTTTTCTGGGGGAGATTTCCTATCCGATCTATGTCCTGCAAATCCCGGTCTTCACGATTGGGGTGATGGGCCTGCCCAAACTTCTACCAGGTTTTCCGCAGTTACCCGCTCCCTGGTCAGGGTTTGTCCTGTTGGCCGCGCTCTGCATTGCCTCGTGGTTTGTGGCGGTGCGTTTCGACATTCCAGGGAGGCGCCGGATGAGCGCTGCTGCGGCATCTCCAGGCTGGGTAGAGGCCTCATGATGATGCGGGGAATACCGCGTTCGATTTGGCCAAGGCCGCCCATTTGCAATCCAGAAAGCCTGACATGATCCAGCGCGCGAAGCTCCGTTTTCCTCATGTCACGCTGCGGCCCGACCCGTCGCGTACCCTAGTCAGGCCATTCGAACCCGGCTATCCGCGAGGTTTCGACGCTCGCACGACCCGCACCCAGGAGACGGTCGATCTGATCCTGTCGCTTGGCGAGGCGGAACTGACCCGCCAATTGAAAGGCGTCACCGCGTCACTGGACGAGAACCACCGCGACGTTGACGCAATGCTGCGGCGGCGTTTCGACGAGGTCGCGAATCACTTCGAAGGTGCCGATCGCTGCGACGATGCGCGACGCCGATTGATCGGAGCCTATTTCAGCCAGGAATACGCCTATGAGAGCGCAGCGTTGTTCAACCCCAGCGCCGTACTCCATCCCGACCAGAGCGACATTACCGATAGTGAGGTTCGGATTATCCTTTCGCTGCGCGGGATTGGTGAGGGCCACCTTTCTTCCGTGACTTTCCGCACGGGCCGGTGGAAGCCCGGCGGCGCGCTGGTTGTCGACGATCCCAGCTCGGTGTCGATGCCGCCCATCATCGAGCGTGCCGATACCGACGACCTCGCCCGGCTTCGGTATTGCGGCAGCGAGACTTTGTCGGAAACCGTGCTCTTTCCCGTGCTGCCTAGCCAACGCCAGGGTATCGAGGATCTCAGGCTGGTCCGCTTTGACGAGGGTGACGGCACGTTCGCCTATCATGGGACATATACCGCATTTAGTGGGGCAGAGGCGCGATCGGAGCTGCTGACCACGACCGACTTCAACACCTTCGAGATGCGCGCGCTTACCGGCGATGCTGCAACGGGTAAGGGAATGGCGCTTTTCCCTCGTCGGATCGATGGCTTGTTCACGATGCTGGGCCGTCAGGACAACAAGAATATCTGGCTGCTGAGATCCGACGACATCCTTCACTGGGGCGGCGGCGCCAAGCTGATCGAGCCGCGCTATCCCTGGGAGTTTGTCCAAATGGGCAATTGCGGCTCACCGATCGAGGTGGACGAGGGATGGCTGGTGTTGACGCACGGGGTCGGCACGGTGCGCAATTACTGCATCGGCGCATGCCTCCTCGACAAGCGCGACCCCTCAAAGCTCCTGGCACGTACACCTCGCCCGGTTCTGGCTCCCAGTCCCAAGCAACGCGATGGCTATGTCCCCAACGTCGTCTACAGCTGCGGCGCGCTCGTAGTCGGCCGCGACCTGTTGCTCCCTTACGCAGTGGCGGACAGCTTTACCGCGTTCGCAACCACGACGGTCGACGATCTGCTCGCAGTGATGGAGTGAGCAGGCGGCGCGCTTTTTGAGGGATTTTTGCGCCAGGTGCGTATCTAATAATAGTGGCGGTTCTGGCGCCTGGTCAGCTGGTAGTTCCGGCCAGGGCCGGTGGTCGGCGGCAGCAATTGAGGCCGTGCATGCGCCTTGCAGCCTCGGCAGTCGTGATTCTGGCTCAATCGATGGAGGCTCGGCATGTCCCCGCAGATTTAAAACTTTCGGCAATTTCCGGGCTCGCAGCGGCACTTGGCGGATGTGCGACATATGGGTCGCCTGGCCGTAACATCGCCTATTTCGCGGTACCGTGTAACACGCCAGGAGCATTCGTAGCGCAGCCCTTGTCAGACCCGGAAGCGCCTCCAGCCACGCCGGTCCCAGCGGCCCAGACACAAGGTGCACAAGCTTGCCTGATCGCAGTGCCGACCCGAGATTTGGCCTATAACGCGCGCTATCGGGGCGGCGGGGGTTATTACGATCTGTGGATCGGCGTGGAAAAAGGACCCCGGTAGCGGGGTGATCGGCGTCGAAAAAGGACCCCTCATCCCGGTGGTCTAGGCTGTCCGCTTGGCGGTGTGTCAGGCGGCGAGATCGGGATG
>JAHFPU010000230.1 GCA_023266635.1 Sphingobium sp. | reverse complement strand
AAATCTGAGGCAGAAAATAAAATTCAGCCATGCCGCAAGGCAACGAAATGCTGTTCGCATCTGCAAAAATGGAAGAGGCCAGACCTTACACTATCCGATCCTGATCATAATCATGGGTAAGAAAACCAACCAAGCTTCGGAGATTTCAAACCATAATTGCAAAATTTCTGATTTTATGTTTCAAAGCAATTATAAATTCTATTTATTGATATGATGTATCATTAGTATTTTTATCATACTGATATTTAAATCTTAAATGAATTTTCTACCATTACATGGAGTTGTCTTTCATTCGCTTATTTTACATGCGAACAAATTCAAGGAGCCAGCGACATTTAGGCTCTTATAGTTTTGCGCCCATTCCATGGATGCATGAGGAGTTTGATGGGGCATTGCCGTCATACAGGTCCGATCTTTCCGCGCACCTGCACAATCCACGCAATTTCGGAGATCCGCCAGCGCCCTGATGGGACGCCAAAAGCCTCAGAAAGCTTGAAAAACCGCGCAGAAGCGCCCATTACAAGGTGTGCCCGACATCCGGGCGTCATGAAACCGATTTACCAGGGTATTGCCCAAAAGGGCGAACCCGTCAGGAGGATGCCAATGACTATCTCCCGCCGCTCCGCCGGAGCCTTGGGCCTGTTCGCCCTTGCTACGCTGAGCACAGCAACGCCAGCCCTCGCCCAGTCCGACCTGGTGGTTCAGCCGAACAGCGAAATCGGCACAGTGACCCGCACAATGACGGTCAATGTGTCGGACCTCAGCCTGTCCACGCCGCAGGGCCGCGCACGGCTTGAGAACCGCATCACGCTGGCCGCGAAGAAAGTGTGCGATTATAATGGCGGTATCGGCCTTCGCC
This sequence comes from Sphingobium sp., assembly GCA_023266635.1. GTDB lineage: Bacteria > Pseudomonadota > Alphaproteobacteria > Sphingomonadales > Sphingomonadaceae > Sphingobium. Next base: position 5,667 of record JAHFPU010000230.1, on the reverse strand, counting down.
AGCCGGCCGACTATTATAACTGCTATGACGCCGCGAAGTCCGACGCGCTGAGCAGCGCCGGCAGGGTGAATACCGCGTCGAACGGCCTCATCGTGGTTGCTTCGCGCTAAAACCTTTGCGCCGAAAGTTTCCCCCGGAGCGGGCGGGCCCCTGGCTCGCCCGCTTTCGTTTATATGCCGTCCGGCGTGACCGGCCAGCCCGTGGCCTCCAATGCCGCCGTCAACGCCGCTATGCAGGCATCCAAACGGGCCTGATCCGTCGATCGCACTACGAAATTCGCGCCGACCTTGCCCTCGCGGAAAAAGGGATAGCTGCCGATCTGGCAGCCTTCATGCGTGCGCTCCGTCTCACGCAGCAGCTCAGCGACTTCGCTTTCCGGCACCCAGCAGCCGATCTGCGCCGAAATGAGCGGTAGTCCGCCTTCCAGCTTGCCGGTCAGGCTCTCCAACATCATCGCCGTGATGTGCGGGACGCCCGCCATGATGAAGATATTGCCATGGCGAATGCCAGGCGCGCCCGACATCCGGTTTTCGATAAGGTCGGCCCCGGCCGGCACCCGCGCCATGCGGAGCCGCGCATCGGTTAGGCCGCCGCGTGTTTTGTAATAGTCCGTCAGCACTGCCCGCGCCGTCGGATGCACCTCCACCCCGACGCCCAGCGCGACCGCGATCGCATCGACGGTGATATCGTCATGGGTCGGACCGATGCCTCCCGTCGTGAAGAGATAGTCGTTGCGGGCGCGCAGGATATTGACTGCCTCGACAATCGCATCCGTATCGTCCGCGACGACGCGCACTTCCCGAAGACGGATGCCCTGCACGTTCAGCCAAGCCGCGATCTGCGAGACATTGCGATCCTGCGTGCGGCCGGAGAGTATCTCGTCGCCGATAACGATCAGGGCGGCGGTCCATATGCGGGCGGCGGCTTCGGTCATGGGGTGGGCCATAGCGGCTGACGATAGGCCTGCATAGGGAGCAGTCCCGCCTTTCCGAAAGATCATAGGGAAATCGGGGCCTCGCAATTTAAGGCATTTCGCCTTATAAAGGGTCGATGACTCAATATATCACGATGACGGCCGACGCGCCCGTATCGCGCTCGACCGCGATCAAGCTGTATGATGAGGCGGGCTTCGCCGGCATGCGCAAGGCCGGCCGCCTGGCCGCCGAAATCCTCGATGCGCTTGCTCCCCATGTCGTGCCAGGCGTGCGGACCGGGGAGCTTGACGACATCGTCCGCCGCATTACGCTGGACGGCGGCGGCGTACCAGCCACGCTGGGCTATCGCGGCTTCACCCACAGCTGCTGCACGTCGATCAACAATGTGATCTGCCACGGCATTCCCGGTGACAAGGAACTGCAGGACGGCGACATCGTCAATATCGACGTGACGCCCATCGTCGATGGCTGGCACGGCGACACCAGCCGCATGTACATCGCTGGCGAAGCGCCGGTGAAGTCGCGGCGGCTGGTCGAGATTACCTATGAATGCCTGATGCTGGGCATCGAGCAGGCAAAGCCCGGCAATACACTGGGCGACATCGGCCACGCCATCCAGCGCCATGCCGAGCGCCACCGTTATGGCGTGGTGCGCGATTTCTGCGGTCACGGGCTTGGCCGCGTGTTCCATGATTCGCCCGAAGTGGTTCATGTTGGCCGACCGGGCACGGGTCCCGAATTGCGGCCCGGCATGTTCTTCACGATTGAACCCATGATCAACACAGGCAAGCCCGGCGTGAAGATGATGGAGGACGGCTGGACGGCCGTGACCCGTGACCGGTCGCTGTCCGCCCAGTTCGAGCACAGCATCGGCATCACCGAAACCGGCTGCGAAATCTTTACGAAGAGCCCCATCGGCCGGGATTGCCCGCCTTACCTTTAAGGCTGCACCTATCGACGCTGATCTAACGGAACATCACTGTCGTTCGTCGCTTGTGTTTCTCCAGAAGAGGAGAAAGACAATGGCTGATGTGCGGGAACGCGTAATCGTCGAGAAAAGGGGTGGAGGAGCGACAATGCTCATAGCCCTGCTGCTGGTCGTCATCGTAGCAGTCGGCGCCTATTTCATTGTCGCGAAGGAAAACAGCAAAGACGCTGCCGTCGAAAGCGCTGCTCATTCGGTCGGCCAGGCCGCAGATAAGGTAGGCGCCGTGGCGGACGATGCCGGGGGAAAATAACACGTCATTCCTAGCATCAAACGAAGGTAATAACGGCGGATGATTCCACTTCGGAATCATCCGCCGAGCCGTTTCTATCGCATGCTCAAAAAATAGGCATTCTTGCTCCGAATTGCCCGAATTCCGGGCATTCTGGACAAATTTTGCTGCATCGCCGAAGCTCGGCTGGCGATTCGGTATTTGGCACGGTAATTGATTGTTAACTGGAGGCAGCAGAGCGCGGGGGCGCCTGTCTATGACCTTCGGGGTAAGCAATGGGCGCTCGTCCCGGGCGTCTGGGCTGTGCGTCAGAGGGGTTGGAAAAGGCAAAATGAAGAAGATCGAAGCCATCATCAAGCCGTTCAAGCTGGACGAAGTGAAGGAAGCCCTTCACGAAGTCGGCGTGTCGGGCATCACCGTGACCGAAGCCAAGGGCTTCGGACGCCAGAAGGGCCATACGGAACTCTATCGCGGCGCTGAATATGTCGTCGACTTCCTGCCGAAGGTGAAGTTGGAGGTCGTCGTCGAGGACAGCCTGTCCGAGCGCGTGGTCGAGGCGATCGCCGCCGCCGCGCAGACCGGCCGCATCGGCGACGGCAAGATTTTCGTGACCGCGATCGAATCCGCCCTGCGCATCCGCACCGGCGAACGGGATGACGACGCCATCTGATTTTACCAAGTTTCGCGCCCGGGCTCAGGGGGGTCCCGCGGAAAACCGAACCACAACCAGTCGCTTCATGAAGCCGCAAACAAGGAAGGGTTACCAAACCATGGCGAATACGCCCAAAGACATCCTGAAGATCATCGAGGAAAAGGAGATCGAGTGGGTCGATGTCCGTTTTACCGATCCCAAGGGCATCTGGCATCACCTGACCATGTGCGCCGGTGTGATCGGCGAGGATGAACTGACCGACGGCCTGATGTTCGACGGCTCCTCGATCGAGGGCTGGAAGGCGATCAACGAGTCCGACATGATCCTCAAGCCCGATCTGGACGCGGTCTATGTCGATCCGTTTAGCGCCACGCCGATGCTGATCCTGGTATGCGACATCGTCGAGCCTTCCGATGGTTCGCTCTATTCGCGCGATCCGCGCTCGACCGCCAAGCGCGCCGAAGCCTATCTGCAGTCCACCGGCCTGGGCGACACTGTCTATATCGGCCCGGAGCCGGAATTCTTCATGTTCGATGACGTGAAGTTCGATAACACCTACAACTCCAGCTACTACAAGCTGGACGATGTCGAACTGCCGACCAACACCGGCACGTCCTACGAAAGCGGCAACCTGGGCCACCGTCCGCGCGCCAAGGGCGGTTATTTCCCGGTCGGCCCGGTCGACGTCACCACTGACATCCGCGCCGAAATGGTCACCACGCTGCTGGAAATGGGTCTGCCCATGGACAAGCATCACCATGAAGTGGCCGGCAGCCAGCATGAGCTGGGCCTGACCTTCGGCAAGCTGGTCGAGACCTGCGACCGCATCCAGATCTACAAATATGTCGTGAAGATGGTTGCTCAGGCCTATGGCAAGACCGCGACCTTCATGCCGAAGCCAATCAAGGCCGACAATGGTTCGGGCATGCACACGCATATCTCGATCTGGAACAAGGGTCAAAACACCTTCGCGGGCGACGGCTATGCCGGTCTGTCCGAGACCTGCCTGTTCTTCATCGGCGGCGTCATCAAGCATGCCAAGGCGCTGAACGCCTTCACCAACCCGACCACCAACAGCTACAAGCGCCTGGTGCCGGGTTATGAAGCCCCCGTGCTGCTCGCCTATTCCGCGCGCAACCGTTCGGCATCCTGCCGTATTCCTTATGGCGCCGGCACCAAGGCGAAGCGCGTCGAGTTCCGCTTCCCTGATCCGCTCGCCAACTCCTACCTGTCGACCGCAGCGCTGCTGATGGCCGGCATCGACGGCATCCAGAACAAGATTCATCCAGGCGAAGCCATGGATAAGAATCTGTATGACCTGCCGCCGGTGGAACTGGCCAAGGTGCCGACCGTGTGCGGTTCGCTCCGCGAGGCACTGAACGCTCTGGAAGCCGATCAGGAATTCCTGCTGAAGGGCGGCGTGTTCACCAAGGATCAGATCGACGCCTATATGGAGTTGAAGTGGCCGGAAGTGGCGCGCTGGGAAATGTCCCCGTCGCCGGTCGAGTTCGACATGTACTACAGCGGCTGATCCTTTGATCAGAGGCTAATGAAGGCCCGGCTGTGCGAGGCAGCCGGGCCTTTTTTTATGGGATTGATGAGAACCATCGGCGGCTTGCTCCCCCGAAAACTCGTCATGCTGATGAAAATCAGCATCCATTCAGAGCTACCTCTCGACTGTAGCGCCAATGGTTCCTGACTGTCGTCAGGATGACGGAACAGGAAAAGATACTGCCGTTCGAAACTCTTGAATGTCGAGACAGCCTAAATTCAAGATTACGCGGACGCATCATCCCGGCCCGCCGGGAACGGCGGCGTTACTGCATCCGCCTGCCCGCGCCGTTCGCGCCTTTGCCGGTCATGCTCGATATATTCCTTCCAGGCCTTCTTGTGGCCGATCCGGGCCATCAGCAGGAAGATGCCGAAGGCGATACATCCGGCAAGGACGATGGCGAGGAGGATGAGAGCCAGGATGTGCATGTCGCTTCGCGATCCCAAAAGGCTGGAGACTGGGGCGAGCGTCAGCCCGCGCGGAACCCGACGGTCGAATCCTTCTCGTCTTTCTTGTTCGCCCGCACGGCGAGGAGGCCCACGGCGGACACCAGAAACTCCGTGCCGTCCACGCCCTCGCCTTTCAACATGCCGGGCGACCCAGGATCAGTCGCGAGCGTCGTAGCCAGCAACGAATGCGAACCGAAGAACAGGGTGACGGTGTGGCCATCGGCGATGCGCCCGAGCGCATAGGCTTCGAGCGGATTGGGAGTATCGGTCATGGCGCCGTTCTAGCCCATGTCCGGAAGGGGGATCAATCCATCGCGGGAGTTGATATAGCCACCCCATGTTCGCCCATGTCCCCGTTGCCATCGCCATCCAGCTGGTCAGCCTGGTAATTGGTCGTTTTCTGCAGGTGCCGACTAGGCCCGCCCTCTGGCTGGGCGCGTATGCGGGCGTCATTGCTTGCATCTTCCGGGAGATCGCCCAGCATGAATATCGCTGGATCGAGGCCTATGGCCACGGCCTGCGCGCCAACATGCCGGTGCTGGAGGGCCTGAAATTCTGGGACTGGAACCGGCACTCGATCGAGGAAACGACCGGCGCGATTTTGGCGGTGGTGATTGTGGCGGTGGTTGGCAGCAGATGGGGGCGGAAGAGGTAGCGGCTTCAGTCGAAACGAGACCCCCGGCTTGAGCCGGGGTCCGCTCTCTGCCTGCCTTGAGTGATCGGAAAAGGAAGGAGCGGGATCCCGGGTCAAGCCCCACAACTGTCCGGGATTTTTTTGCTGTTTTAGATTGCACGGCAGCAAAGTCCTGGGGAATCTGCCAAGATTGTGTTGTTGAGACATAATATTGGAGATCTGCCGTGC
>JAHFPU010000025.1 GCA_023266635.1 Sphingobium sp. | reverse complement strand
CGGTGGTCGACTCCCTGCAGCCGCTTCGCCCGCTTCCTGATGCGCTTTCAGGCAGAGCGGGGACCGCGCCTGCTTGGGTTGCAGTTCGATGATCCGTCCTGGAACATCCTGCTTGAGCTTTTCATAGCGCAGGAAGAGCATGATACGGTCTGGATCGGCAATGTGTGCCTTGCCAGTGGAGCGCCGCCCACGACGGCTCTGCGCTATTTGCGGATGCTCGAACAGAAAGGCGCCGTCTTGCGGCAGCCGGACAAGAGCGACGCGCGGCGGACGGTTGTGCGCCTTGCGCCCGCTTTTGCGGACAAGATGCATGAACTGATCGACGATATGCGCGTCGAAGCTGCGAAGGCGGCGGGAGCCGGGAGTGTCCGGCGATGAACCAGTTCCGTCAGATCAAGAGCGCTGGTCCATGCCTTATCGATGACTCGGCGTTGGCAGGATCTATAGGCGTGAGGGATGCCGAGGCCGTAGAGCCGATCATGCTTACGCAGGATGCGCTTTCAACGCTTCAGTTTGATACGCGCATGGCCCTGGAAGTGCTTTCCATAGCCGAGCAGGCTCTGGTCGATAGCCGGCCATTGCGTGATCGCCTGTTCGGAGATCATGCGAGCCGCTGGATCATCGAGGCGAACCTGAATTACGCCAGCGAGACGATCGGCCGCTTCGATGCTCTGCAGGACATGAACGGCGCCTATCGGTTCATCGAATATAATTCCGGCCTGTGCGGCGGCGGCTTTGCGGCCGATGAAATCGCGTCGGGGATATCCATCGACGCATTGCGCGCGATGTCCGGCGGGCATGCGCAATGGCGGTATGAAAAATGCGGCGCTTTGTTCGTGGAGGCGATCGAAGCCGCCACCGTCGCGCGAACCGGTACGGCGAGGCCGACGCTGGGTGTCATAATCCCCGATGGCGAGCGGGGGGATGCATTGCTTGCCGATCCGGAAATCCTTCTGCTCCTGACCATGTATGCAGAGATGGTCGGGCCGGCGCATGTGGTCCGCCTTTCCGATCTGCGATCGGATGGCCGTCGGCTGCGCGGTGTGGAGGGGCCAATTCATGCGGCTCTGGTGGGGGATTGGCTGACGACGATTGCCGCCTGCGCGCGCAATCACCCGATATGGGAATGTGATCAGCTCCCGGGAACATGGATGTGCAACGCGCTCGGCGCATCCATATACCGTGGCGGTAAGCAGATGTTCGCCTTGCTCAGTGACGAACGGTACGGTCTTCCCTTCACCGGCCTCCAGCGAGAGTGGATCAAGGCGCATATCCCTTCGACGCGGATGCTGGATGTCGCCATGGTGGATGACGCCGATGCGCTGGTCCGGAACCGCGAACAATTGGTGATCAAGACCTGCTTTGCCAGTGGCGGATATGGTGTGGTCCCCGGCTGGGCGACGAGCGAAGGCGATTGGATACGCGCGCTGGATCATGGGCGGACGGATATCGCCATCGTGCAGGAACGGATTACGCCACGGGCTCGCCGCGGGCGGGCGCGTGGCGGATCGGAAGGAAGCAACGACATCTGCCCGTTCGTGTGGAGAGGGAAGACTCTGGGCGGCATGATCAGCCGCTTTTCCGCCAGCGCCCTGCATAATATCTCCGCAGGTTCAGGGCTTCCCGTACCCGTATTCATTCAATCCTGATTGGCTTCGCTCCTCAGGGGAATGCCATTTTGTCGTAGACGTGTGGCGGAGCCGCCCTGCAACGCGCCACTCTGTTTCGACTCAGCACATAATTTGCATTGGCGTTTCAATCAGGTCGCGGAAGGCGGCCATGAAGCGCGCGGCCGCAGCGCCGTCAATGGCGCGATGATCGAAGCTGGCGGTGGACGTCATGATCGTTGCGAGGGCAATGCCGCCATTCACCTTCCAGGGCTTTTCGATGCCCGACCCTATGCCAAGGATCAGCGCCTGCGGCGGGTTGATAACCGGGATCATCTCGTCAATGCCATACATGCCGAGGTTGGATATCGAAGCGGTGCCGCCCTGATAGTCCTCCGGCGCAAGTTTGCCGTCGCGTGCCTTGGCCGCCAGATGTTTGCTCTGCTCAGCCACGGCCGAGAGCGACAGGTTGGCGACGTCGCGGATCACCGGGGTGATAAGACCTCCGTCGATCGCGACCGCCATTGCAATGTCGACGCGGCCGAAGCGATACATTTCTTCGCCCGCGAACTGAACATTGGTGTCGGGTTCGCGCACCATGGCCAGCGCCATCGCCTTGATGACCAGATCATTGACCGACAGCTTGACGCCACGCGCCGCAAGACTGGCGTTCAATTCGCCGCGTAGGGTGAGCAGCGCATCGATCCGGCAATGCGCGGTCAGATAAAAATGCGGCACCGTCTGCTTGGATTGGGTGAGCCGTCGCGCGATCGTCTTGCGCATGCCGCTGAGCTTGACGGTTTCCACGGGAACGCCGGCAGGTGGCGCAAATAGCGGAGCAGCCATTGGCGGAGCGACCGCTGTCGCGGCAACGGGGGCGGCAATCAGCGGCTTCAGGCCAAGATCGGCCTTGACGATGCGGCCGCGCCCGCCGGTGCCGGTGATGCCGAGCAGCGAGAGGCCTTTGACGGTCGCGATGCGGCGGGCGAGGGGGGTGGCATTGACCGCGCTGTTATCGACGGCCTCTACGGGTGTCAGGACAGGCGCAGGCGCTTGCACGATGGCCTTGGCCGGGGGCGGTGTCGGGTCCTGCGCCGGAGCGGCTGCTGCGGGCACAGCCGACACAGTTTGCAGCACGGGAGCGGAAACCGGCTCTCCTGCTTCCGCGATCATAGCGATCACCGTCCCGACGGCGACGTCCTCAGTTCCGGCAGGCACCACGATCGACGCGATCGTTCCTTCATCAATCGCTTCGAATTCCAGGGTCGCCTTGTCGGTTTCAATCTCTGCGATCAGGTCGCCCGGCTTGACGGCATCGCCTTCCTTGACCAGCCATTTGGCCAGCGTACCCTTTTCCATGGTCGGTGAAAGGGCGGGCATCTTCAGTTCGATCGCCATGATCAGTTCCCAACAAAGAGTTCAGCGGCTGCCTCGACAATGGCGTCGGTATCCAGCCGGTAGGTGCGATAGAGATCAGGCAGGTCGCCCGTTTGGCCGAAACGGTCGATGCCGAGCGGGCTGACGCGCATACCCTTGACCCCGCCCAGCCACGACAAGGCTCCGGGTGATCCGTCGATGACGGTGACCAGCGCCGCCCCTGGCGCGAGCGCCGACAGCAGGCTTTCCGCATGGGACGGGGCATAAGTACCGCTGGTCCAGCGAGCAGACCGCTGTGCCGACCAGCCCCGATGCAACAGATCCGGTGACGTGACATTCAGGAGGCCGAGGCCAGGAATGTCGTCGATCAGGCTTTCCCAGGCGGCGATCGCTTCCGGAGCGATCGCGCCGGTAAAGACGATCGCCATCTCCGTGTCGGGCGCAGGCTGGCGCAGCCAATATCCGCCCTTGAGCGCATCCTCTTCCCACCCTGAATCCGCGCGTTCGACTTGCGTGATCGAACGGGTGGAAAGGCGGAGGTAGACCGAACTGCCATCGGACTTCTGCATATGATCGAAGGCGAAGGCCATGGTGAGCGCGACTTCATCGGCGAATGCCGGTTCGAAATAGGTGAGGTTGGGCTGACCCATGCCGATGAGCGGCGTGTTGATCGACTGGTGCGCGCCACCCTCCGCGCCGAGGGTCAGGCCGGACGGGGTTCCAACCAGCAGGAAGCGGGAATCTTGATAGCATCCGTAGTTGAGCGCATCGAGGCCACGCGAAATGAACGGATCATAGACTGTGCCGACCGGCAGAAGTCGCGTGCCGAATTGCGGCGCGGTCAGGCCAAGCGCTGCCAGCATCAGGAAGAAGTTATTTTCCGCAATGCCCAGTTCGATATGCTGTCCCGCCGCATGGCCCAACCATTTCTGCGCCGAGGGTATCTTTGCCGCATGGAACACGTCGGCCAGTTCCTGACGCCGGAACAGCCCGCGCCGGTTGACGAAGCCGCCAAGATTGGTGGTCTGGGTCACGTCGGGCGCGGTCGTGACGATGCGATCGCCGATGGGATTGCCCGGTTGCGCCAGGTCCATGAGAATGCGGCCGAACGCCGATTGCGTCGATTGCTCCGCACCATCTGGTACGGGCAGGCGCGCAGGCACTTGCACGGCATCCGCCTGATGCTCCGGCGGGGTGGCGGCAAAGGCGCTCTGCTTGATGAAGGCCTCCAGTTCCGCCGCGACATTATCGCCCAGGCCTGCATAGGGATTCCATTCGTCGCCCTCGGAAATGCCGAGGCTGGATCGCAGTTCGGCGATCTGCGGCGGGTTCATCATCCCCGAATGATTGTCCTTGTGGCCTGCGAGCGAGAGGCCATAGCCCTTGATCGTGTAGGCGATGAACATGGTGGGGACATCATCGCCGCTTGCCGCATCGAACGCCTCGGTCAGAGTTTCGACGCAATGACCGCCCAGATTGGTCATCAACGACGCCAGAGCGATATCATCGAAGCTGTCGAGCAGCTTCTTCACATTGGGCTTGCCGCCAATGTCCGCCGTCAACCGCGCGCGCCAGGCCGCGCCGCCCTGATAGGTGAGCGCCGCAAAATCGACGTTCGGACAATTGTCGATCCATTCTTCCAGGCTCTTGCCGCCGGGTCGGGCAAAAGCGGCCCGCTGCAGCTTGCCATATTTGAGCGTGAGCACGCGCCAGCCACACGTCTCGAAGATATCGTCAAACCGGCGGAACATGCGGTCGGCCGTCGTGTGATCCAGCGACTGGCGGTTATAATCGACAACCCACCAGCAGTTGCGAATGTCGTGCTTATAGCCTTCGATCAGGCACTCATAGATATTGCCCTCGTCCAGTTCCGCGTCGCCCATCAGCGCGATCATGCGACCGGCATCGGCCTCCGCCATCTGCCCATGCGCGATCAGATAGTCCTGCACCAGGCTGGCAAAGGCGGTGATCGCGACGCCGAGGCCGACCGATCCCGTCGAGAAGTCGACCGGGATCTGGTCTTTGGTGCGCGACGGATAGCTTTGCATGCCGCCAAGGCCGCGAAAGCGCTGCAACTGGTCCAGGCTCTGATTGCCCAGCATATAATGGATGGCGTGCAAGACCGGCCCGGCATGCGGCTTGACCGCCACCTTGTCCTGTGGCCGCAACGCATGGAAATAGAGCGCCGCCATGATCGCGGTCATCGATGCGCAGCTCGCTTGATGCCCGCCGACCTTCATCCCGTCGCGCTTCTCGCGCACGTGATTGGCGTTGTGCACTGTCCAGGAAGAAAGCCAGCGCAACTGCCTGTCCAGCGTTTCAAGAATGGCCATCTCATCGATGCTTGCCGGTTCGACCGTTCTGGCCATCGCTCTTCCTCGTTTAAACCCTATGCCCGCCTAATATCATGACGGGGGGTGGAAGGTCCTTGCGAATCCATGCTACAATTTCTTATTTATAGGCATATTATGCTAAAATTTTGCCAGATATGGAGCATATGTGTCGAACATTGTCATTGATGCGATAGATAAGGCTATCATCGATCATCTTCAGGCAGACGGCCGCATGAGTAACCAAAGTCTGTCCCAACTTGTGGGCTTATCGCCTAGCCCATGTCTGCGCCGGGTGCGGCAGTTGGAGGAGGCGGGTGTCATCAACGGCTATGTGGCGCTGGTTTCGCCGGAAGCTGTGGGCCTCGCCGTAACGGCCTTTGTTCGTGTGCGCCTGAACGCGCAAGGGGACAGGCAATTGAAGGAATTCGAGGAAGTCGTCGCGACCTTTCCGGAGGTTCTGGAATGCTATCTTATGACCGGTGACAGCGATTATCAGCTACGCGTCATGGTCGGGTCATTGTCCGAATTTGAAGACTTTCTTCGGCAAAAGCTGACGAGGATCGCTACGGTATCGCAGGTAACATCAAGCTTTGCTTTACGCCCAATCGTCTATCGGACCGCTTTGCCGATTTCCCGGTAATGGCCGATATGGGGAAACATTACCGGCTGCTGGCCGGCAGCGCGGCAGTCAGTTCGGCAATGTCGAAATAGTCCCGCCAGGCGATGATGCGATTGTCGGCATGGAATTCGAAAATTCCCGCGGCGCGAACAGCCGTCCAGTCCTGCCCCGCAAAACGGAAGCGATCGATGCGTTCCGTCATGACGATATTGCCATTCGCGGCGATCGCAATAATCTCCCAGTCGATCTCCTCGGCTTGAAAGAAGGGCTGAAGAAATTCCATTGTTGCGGCGCGGCCGTGGACGGGTGGCAGGGGTATGCCGGTACAGATCACGTCATCATGCAGTGCGGCGGCGATCGCAGCCTGATCGCGCCTGTTCCATGCCGCTATGAATGCGTGCGTCAGAGCGATGAGATCGGGAGATCGTTCGTCCGGCATCAGAAGGTCGCGACGATTTTGCCGAAATGTTTGCCGCTCAGTTGATGCGCAAAGGCGTCGCGTAGCTGCTCGATCGGGAAGCTGCGGTCGATGACCGGACGGATGCCATGCTGTTCGACGAACAAGACCAGGGCGCGCAATTGCTCGACGCTTCCCACCGCCATGCCGCCAACCTGGATGTGATGCATTATTATGTTGCGCAGAGGAAGTTCCGGCGCGGCATTGGCCGTCGATCCGACAACGCTCAGACGACCGCCCATTCGGCAGGCAATAACAGACTGGGCAAAGCTGGATTGCCCGCCAATCTCCAGGACAAGATCAACGCCGGCGCCATGTGTCAGTTCAAGGGCGCGTTGTCCCCAATCGGGCGTTTTGCGATAGTTGATGCTGTAATCAGCGCCCATCGTCGCGAGACGGGCCAACTTCTCGTCGGACGAAGAGGTCATGATGATCGTCAGGCCAAGCGCCTTGCCCAACTGGAGGGCGTAGACGCACAGGCCCCCGGATCCGGGAAGCAGGGCTGTATCGCCCGTTTGCAGGCGACCTTCGACGGTCAGGGCGCGCCAGGCCGTAAGCCCGGCGCAGGGCAGGGTGGCTGCTTCCTCAAAGCTCCAGCCCGTCGGCATGCGGCTGAGCGACGCAGCCGTCGCGACGACATATTCCGAAGCGAACCCATTGGCGGTTTCGCCCGAGACTGCGGCGTTGTTGGCGAAATCCGGCCGCCCGGTAAGCCATAAGGGGAAGAATGCGCCCATGACCCTGTCGCCCGGCGTCCATTCGGTGACACCAGCCCCCAGCGCCACGACCTCGCCCGCGCCATCGGACATCGGCACCAGTCCCTCGGCGACAGGAATATGCCCCGCAACGACCAGATAGTCGTGAAAATTGAGCGACGTGGCATGGATGCGGACCAGCACTTCTCCTGCCCCGGGCGTGGGGATCGGCTCATGGCTGATGGCAATCGTTTCCAGCGTCGGCTGTTTGCCGAGCCGGATTGTGCGCATGCTTGTGATGGTCATTCGACGATGCCTCCGCTGCTGTCGCGCACGACTGCGCTTGCCATGCCATCCAGATGGCTAGCGCCGCCCAGGATGCCGGTGAAATTGGGAAGGCCCGTGTGCGCCGCGCCGCCGCCATCGACGACGAGATTATGGCCGTTTACATAGCTTGCATCCGCCGAAACCAGAAAGGCGATCGCTGCGGCGAGTAGAAAATACGGCCCTGCTTCGACATGAAGTAGAAGTGATAGGCATGCTTGTCGCCATTTGGCGCCGTCAGCATGAACGGACTCCAGATGAGGACGAACTCGCCCTCGCCAAATTTTACGTCGCCGAAATCGGATGTCGGGCGGACATCGGCATTATGCGCGCCGACGTCGAGCCTCTGGCCCCAGCTATGGTCGCGATATTCCGTCCATTCCTCCGGATTGATCTCGATCCGCTCACCATCGATCTCGACCCAGCCTGAGGGCGCGCCGACCTGGTGATAGCGCACGACGTCGGAGCCGATGCGAAATCCGTAGTTTTCGCGCTGTTTGTGCCGGTCCTCGAAAAAGGGCGGCATTTCGGAGGTGAATGTAATGTCGAAGGCGATCGGCTGGCTGTCATTCTTCGCCAGCGCATAACGGACCTTATGGAGCGGCTCTATGATCTCATAGGTTAGGGGGCCGACCTGCGTGATTGTCGGGTCGTCGCGCAACTCGCGGCTGGCCCGCACCGTCCATTGTTCATTGCCGCGCGCCACCGCAGCCCAGCCGTCCAGCACGCCACGATTATGATAGCGGCCGAGGCCGAAATCGATCGATAGCGTCCCGTCCTTCCGAACCAGCGCCGTCCAGATCTTCTCGGTCCAGCCATGGTCGGCCGTCGCGGTCGACGAGAAGGTGTCGACAATCTGGTGGTTCAACAGTTCATCCAGCCCGATTAGCTGGCCGATATCGTCCATTTCATGGCGCACGAAGTTCCGCGTCATCAGTCTCTCCTGAAAGAATATTAGGGCGTCGCCTGCGCCAGTTCGCTGAGCTGAAGCACAGGCGCGACGTCGGTATAATGGGGGGGCATCCGCGAACAGCGCTTCGCCACAAGCGGCCATGGCGTTGTCGAACGCTTCGCGATCGTCGAAAGTTAATTCGCTGATTGCCCAATAAGGTGGGGCGGCGCCATCCAGGCTTTCGGTGCCCAGCGTGATCCGCAGATCCCGAAGTCCCAGCGGGTTGAGCAGCCCTCGCGCGAAGGGTGTATGCCGTCGCACATAATATTCGCCGTCGAAACGGCTACCGGCACTATTTGGATAAACGGCCGACACGCGCAGCATGAAGCTCTCCTTGCCTCGCCTCGATTCGTTCGAGGTCGCAGGAGGAAAGCTAAAAGTGTCTGACGATTTCGTCCAGCTAAAACTTCAGTTGATCGTGCTGGGATGATGCTCGCGCGGCGTCAGGTCATGGTGGGAAAGATATTATCCGGCAGTTCTGACATGGTCTTGCGTGTGCCGTCGAAATGCTTCTTTACCGCCATATCCGCCTTCTTGGGATCGCCGGCTACGATCGCCTTTGCGATCGGTCCATAGCCGGACGCATGGCGTTTGCGCTGCACGTCGGATTGCACGGTTTCGATCTGCGCGCGGAACAGGTCGGTGCGGGACAGGGGGATCACACGCGCCAGTTCGCGATTGCCGCCAAGGTCGATCATCGCGTCATAAAAGGCGCGGCGGGATTCCAGGTAATGGGCCCGGTTGCCCGACCGCGTGGCACGCTCCAGCGCGGCCAGCGCGTGCTCGATTTTGCTTTGCGCGGCAGGCGTTTTGCAATTCTCGGCTGCGAGGCGGGCCGCCAGGCGGGCCAGCGGCTCCAGCGTGTCGAGCAGTTGCAATGTGGCCGTTCGGTCAAGCAATCCGATATAGGCGCCGCGGTAGCGGTTCAGCGTAACGATGCCGGCGGCGGCCAGATGTTTCAGGGATTCGCGCAGAGATCCGCGGCTGATGCCCAGTCGGCGCGTCAGGTCCGGTTCGAGCAGATGCTGACCAGGCACGAATATGCCGGTGCGGATGCCCTGGGTGATGGCTTCGGCCACTTTGTCAGTGGCGCTCTCATTGTCTGTTGAGGTTGGCGTTTCTTGCGCAACCTGCGTGGTCGTTTCGGCTTCCGCTATCTTTTTTGTCGCAGCTTTTATCATATTCGGTTCCATGCCCTTCGACTGTTGCAATAACGCCAACGGGCTCGACCGTCCACAACATGGACGCTGTGTCTCTCACGCATGGTTCGGCGTTTTTCTCTGATCAAATCGTCAAACGATATTGACGAACAAGATACTTTATGAAAACAAGAGGGCGTCCGGACATACGGGGTACCTGACAGCGACCTGCGACAGAAGCAGGCGCCCATTTGGAGAGGAAGACCCATGCGACTGAGCCGATCATCTGCCATTTTTCTGGGATGCTCGCTCGCGGCGCTGGTCTTCGCCACGCCCGCGATGGCGCAGAATGCAGCGCCCGACCAAGGTCCGGAGCAAGCTGCGAATAATGCCGATATCATCGTCACGGCGAATAAGCGTGAACAGAACATCAATGATGTCGGGCTCAGCATCACGGCCCTGTCGGCCGAAGCGCTCAATAACAAGGGCGTCGCAAGTTCGCAGGACCTCGCCCGAGTCGTACCTGCGCTGACGGTAGCGGCGGCGGCGGACGGCACGCCGGTTTACACATTGCGCGGCGTCGGCTTCAACTCGTCAAACCTTGGCGCGCAGCCCACGGTCAGCATCTATCTCGATCAGGCGGCGCTGCCCTATGGGCCGATGACGCAGGGGCCGATTTTCGATCTGGAGCGGGTCGAAGTGCTGAAAGGGCCGCAAGGCACGCTTTTCGGCCAGAACTCGACCGGCGGCGCCATCAACTATATCGCCAATAAGCCGACCAACGAACTGTCCGCCGGCGTGACCGGCAGCTTCAGCCGTTTCAACACCTTCCAGGGCGAAGCCTTTGTCAGCGGTCCGCTCTCCTCTACCCTGTCTGCGCGTCTGGCCTTTTCCGGCGTCAGGTCGAGCGATTGGCAGGAAAATTATAGTCGGAACGACAGCATCGGCGCGCAGCGCAAATTTGCTGGCCGCTTTTTGCTGGACTGGCATCCGACAGATGCGCTGAGCGTATCGCTCAATCTCAACGGCTGGGTGGACAAGTCCGACAACCAGATTCCCCAATTCTTCGCCGCGTCGCCCCGTGTGGCATCGCAGGCAAGCCCGCTGCTGTTCACCCAGGCCACGCCGCGCCGCAATGCGCGCCTCGCGGACTGGGATGCGGGTCGCGATTTCGACCGCGACAACAAGATGGGGCAGGCCATCCTGCGCATCGATTATGAATTGGCGGACAAGGTGACCCTGACGTCGCTGTCCAACTATGAATATGCCAAGATTCGCAGCATTTTCGACAATGACGGCACGGCTTTAGGTCTCAGCTATGTGACGACCAGCGGCCATGTCGAGGCGTTCAACCAGGAATTCCGGTTGGCCGGCCAGTTCGGCGCAGCGCAGGTGACGGTCGGCGGCAATTACAGCACCGACAACAGCTATGAAAGCTCGCTGCAGGACTTTGGCGGCATATTGTCGAGCACCACCAATGTCGGCGCGACCCCGGCCAATCCTGCGGGCGTCGGCGACATCCTTTTCAACGAAAACCGTGGCAAGCAGACCAACAAGAGCTGGGCGCTGTTCGGCAATATCGAATATGCGCTGACCGACCAACTGACGGTCCTGGGCGGCATTCGCTATACCGACCTCAAGCACACCAATCAGGCATGCAGCGCGGATGCCGGCGATGGCAGCTTCTCGTCCGTCATCAATGCCTTGTTCGGCGGACCTCTGACGGTGCCGGGCGGCTGCATCACGCTCGACAATGCGACCTTCACCGCGCCCTTTCCGGTCCAGAACTTCAAGGAAAACAATGTTAGCTGGCGTGCAGGCCTGAACTTCAAGCCCAATCGTGACACCTTGCTCTATGCCTTGGTCAGCCGCGGCTACAAGGCCGGCAGCTTCCCCGTCATCAACGCGACGGCCCGTTCGCAGTTCGCGCCGGTCAAGCAGGAGGAACTGACCTCCTACGAGGCGGGCGTGAAAGCCACGCTGTTGGATCGCGCGGTGCAGTTCAACGCATCCGTCTACTATTATGACTATCGCGATAAACAATTGCTGACGAATACGACGGACCCGGTGTTCGGCCTGCTGCCCGTCTTGGCGAATGTCCCCAAGTCCACCGTCAAGGGTTTCGATATCGATACGGTGATCAAGCCCTTCGAAGGACTGACCTTGCGCGGCGCAGTGTCCATGGCGGATTCGAAGATCAAGAATTTCGCCGGCTTTGACGCATTCAATATGCCGACCGACCTGTCGGGCAAGTCGTTCAACTTCTCACCCAAATGGACGAGTACGGCGGACATCGAATATCGCGCGCCTATCAACGGCGCAACGGACGCCTTCGTCGGCGGCGACATTACCTATAACAGCACGACCTACGCGGATCTGGCGCAGACCCCGTCGCTCAAAATCTCGCCCTATACGCTGTTTGGTGTGCGCGCCGGCATTGCGGCCCATGACGGGCGCTGGTCGGCAACGGTCTGGGGCCGCAACATCACCAACAAATATTACTGGTACAACGTGCAGGTTGGCTACGACACCATCTGGCGCCTGACCGGCATGCCAGCGACATATGGCGTGACCGCCAGCTTCAAATTCTAAGTCCCCAATGCCCGCCATGACGCGATCATGGCGGGCTTTTTTACGGTCAAGAATGCGACCGGCGCGAAAGCCGGCGCAAAAATGGAGAGGAGAATGGGCATGATCAGGAAATGCACAATCGCGCTTTGCGCAGGGGCCTCGTTGATGGCCTTGGGCGGAGGCGCCGTCAGCGCACAAACGACACCTGCGGCAAGCAGTAACGATACCTATGCCGACATCATCGTCACCGCCAATAAGCGCGAGCAGTCACTGTCCGACGTCGGCCTCTCGATCACGGCTGAAACGGGCGACACCCTGATACAGCGCGGTATCACGTCGCCGACGGACCTGGGCAAGATCGTGCCGGGCCTCACGGTCCAACCTTCGCCGTTCAACACACCAGTCTACACGCTGCGCGGCGTCGGCTTTTATGAAACGACGCTATCGGCGGCGCCAACGGTCGCCGTCTACACCGATGAAGTCGCGCTGCCCTTCAGCGCGCCTTCGCGCGGCGCTGCGTTCGATATCGAGCGTGTCGAGGTTCTCAAAGGACCGCAAGGCACGCTCTTCGGGCAGAACACGACGGGCGGCGCGATCAACTACATCGTTGCAAAGCCGACCAACGAACTCGATGCGGGCGCAACCGCCAGCTTCGGCCGATTTTCGACCTATGACGTGCAAGGCTTTGTGAGCGGTCCGATCAGCGAGAAGCTGAAGGTGCGTGTCGCGGCGCGCACTATCCAGTCAGGAACGTGGCAGAAGAGCTTCACGCGCTCCGACGATCTGGGTAAACAGGACATGCTGCAGGGCCGTGTCCTGTTCGACTGGCGCCCGACCGAAAAGCTGAAGTTCCTGCTGAACGTGAATGGCTGGCGCGACAAGGGTGATACCCAGGCCGCGCAGATTGTCGAGGATACCTGCGGCGCATCCACCGCCGGCACCTGCGGCAGCCCCGACGCCACAAACTTCCGCAACTATCCGCGCAGCCCCCGCAATGCGCGTGCAGCGGACTGGGGCTATGGCATCTTCGGACGTCGACCGGCCCGCGACGACAGTTTCTACCAGATCAGCCTGCGCGGCGATCTGGAACTGGACGACAATCTCACGCTGACGTCGATTTCCGCCTATTCGCATTATAAGACGGACTCGGTGCAGGATTTCGACGGCACGATCTACAATTCCGTCGACACGAACACGACTGGCTACATCAAGGACTTCGCGCAGGAAATCCGCCTGTCCGGAACCTATGATCGGTTCAACTTCATCGTCGGCGGCAATTACAACAAGTCGAAGACATTTGACCGGCTGTTCTACAATTTCAGCGAAGGTCCTTCATCGAATCCGCTCTGGATGATCCCCGGCGCGCCGCGCGGCATCCTGACGTTCAATTATTCGCGACAGGACGTCAAAAACCTGGCTGCCTTTGCCAATGCGGAGTTCAAGGTTACATCCAACCTGACGCTGATCGGCGGCATTCGTTATACGGACAGCAAGCGTGACTTCGAAGGCTGCACCAATGATTTCGGTGGGGACACGGCAACCTGGTGGAACGCGATCTTCGGCACAAACGTCCAGCCGGGCGGGTGTCTGACCTTCACGCCTACCTTTCCTGTGATCTTCGACCCGGCCGATTTCGACAAGCTGAATGAGAATAATGTGTCGTGGAATGTCGGAGCGAACTACAAGACCGACGGTGGCACGCTATTCTATACCCGCGTGGCGCGCGGCTATAAGTCGGGTAGTTTCCCGACCGCTTCGGTCGCGAGTTACAGCGGCTATGTTCCGGTCAAGCAGGAGTCCGTTACCGCCTATGAAGTCGGTATCAAGGGGCCGATCGCCGATCGCCGCATCGAATATGCGCTTGCCGGCTTCTATTATGATTATAAGGACAAGCAGTTGCGCGGTCGCAAGCCGGATCCGGTCTTCGGCACGCTCGACGGTCTGGTCCAGATTCCCAAGAGCCATATTTGGGGCATCGAGGCATCTGTCGTAGGCAAGCCGGTGGACGGCCTGCGCCTGAGCCTGGGCGGCACCTATATCAACACCAAGATTACGGAGTTCCAAGGTTACGACGCCTTTGGCGCGCTCCGCAATTTCGCCGGTCAGAAATTTCCCTATGCGCCGAAGCTCACAGCGGTGGCGGATGCCGAATATCAGGCGCCGCTCAGCGGGAGCATGGAAGGATATTTCGGCGTTTCCGCAACGCATAACAGCGCAACGACTACGGCATTGGCCAATACCACCACCGACTTTGTGGACGCCGATCCGCGCTTTAACGTTAAGGCATACACGCTGATCGACCTGCGTGCCGGCTTCGAATTCCCCGATAGCAAGGTCCGCGCCGGCATTTACGTCCGCAACGTCGGCAATGTCTATTACTGGACCAACGTGCAGGACAATCTGGCGTCGATTTCGCGCTTTGCGGGCATGCCGCGCACCTTCGGCGTGCAAGTAAGCTGGCATATGTGAGGAAAGCCTCTTGGGGCGGCGTCCGGAGGATGCCGCCCAACTTTCCGCGTTTCAGTTGCACGTCGAACGTAATCGTCCTACGATGATCGAAAGAAATGCCGGCTAACCGGCAGCCATAGGAGAGGCCGATGACTGCCAGCACTCTACCGCTTGATGCTGATTTCCTGAACGAGGCTCCGGCTTCTGCGACACCCCGCCCTCTGGTTGATCGCATTCCTCCGATTCCCACGCGCAAGCATCTGCATGGCCGTCTCACTGCCCGGCGGCTCTGGCGCTTCTATGCGATGCTCGGACTTGTCTTCTTGGCCGGAGTCGCGCCGTTGGCGCTGGGTGCGAGCCCGCAGTGGAAAGCATTTGGCCTGGGGTTGCTACTGCCAGGCGGTGGCTTCCTCTATGCCGGTGGAATCGTAGGCCTGATAGGGGCCGTGGTTTCCGTGCTCGCCTTTGCCGTCATCATGTTCATCTGGTGGGCGCGAGGTGTTATCCTCGGGCCGCCCGCCGTGCTGATTGGAACGGCGCTGCTCTCTGCCGCCTGGATCGAAGGCAGTGAGGGTATATCGTGGATGCAATGGGCCATTCCTGGCGCCGTCCTCGCGCTGCATGGGTGGTTTGCGCTGGGTCGTCGAAAGGAATTCGCCGCAGCTAAGGCGCGGGGCGCCGAACTCAACAGCATCCTCATGAAGACGCAGCCGGTGATGCGCGATGCGCCCGTCTCTGCCGAACCTGAAATGCCGCCATCGCAAATCGCCGAGTTCCGGCGGATGATGGATCTCGCCTTGCAGCCGGTCGACAGTTGGAACGGCTTTGCGATGAATGACACATGGCAGGATGGCGCCTTGCGTTACCAGATCTGCACCATGTCCTGGAATCTGGCGCTCGGCCAATATACGCGCCTTCCGGCCTTTCATGGCTATCTGAACACCGCGCAGGAAAACCTGATCCGCAAGCATATCGATCGCAAGACCTGGAACTACTGGTTCTGGGAAAGCCTCTGGGGCAATTTCAAGATCGAGAAGAACCCTGTCCAGACAGACAATATCATGCTGTCGGGCTTCCTCGGGGTGTCGCTCGGCCTGTTCGAAACATCGAGCGGCACGTCACCCTTTTCCGCCCAGGACGCGCTGACTTTTCGGTGGGATGAGAAGACGGCCTTCCCCTACAATCACGCCAGCCTGATGCAGGAGGTCGTGAAGAATTTCCAACGCTACGATCTGGGCTGGTTCCCATGCGAGCCGCGCTGGATCTATTCCATGTGCAATCTTGTCGGCCGCACGGCCTTGTCTCTGCACGATGCGCGGCATGGCACGGACTATATCGCACAAACCGGCGAACGCTTCGACCGCACGATGGAAGAAGAAATGATGATGGCCGATGGCCGCATCAAGGTGTGCACCTCGTCGCCTTTCGGTTTCCAGGTGCCAAGCCTCTCCGGATTGTTCGGCGAAACCTGGGGCGTGCGTTTCATGACGCCCTATGATCCCGCCGGCGCGGAGCGGCTGTGGGAAGTGATGAAGCAAGATT
The DNA here is from genome assembly GCA_023266635.1 of Sphingobium sp. Lineage (GTDB taxonomy): Bacteria > Pseudomonadota > Alphaproteobacteria > Sphingomonadales > Sphingomonadaceae > Sphingobium. The sequence goes on along the minus strand of JAHFPU010000025.1, from coordinate 7,356 downwards.
TCATAAGCGTGAAACCGGACGGTTCGCTTGACTTCCGCCTGCTGCCGCTGGGCTGGGACACGCGCAAGCCTGCCGACTTCTCGCGGTGGCCGGAACTCAACCCGCTGATGGTAACCCTGTGGGCTGCTCTGGAAATGGGTGATGAGCCAATTATCGCAGCAACCATGAAGGCGATTGACCAGCGCTCTGGGGACGGCGTCGCTGCGTCCCAGGCATGGGGTGGACGTAACACGATCCGCGACATGGTGAACCGGGGTCTCCCTGAAGCCTGGGCTAAGGGACCAATCCTCGGGCAAGCCACCTATCCCGACGTTATCGTCGGAAGGGCGGTTACCGACGGAGAGGCGCTCGACCTGGTCCTTCATCCCGGAGCCGGGAGCGTCAGGAGCGAGATTGGGTTGGAGCGGCTGAAGCCGGGCCGGGGCTATCGGATCGCGCAGACCGACGAGCGCTTTGTGGCCGGGGCTGATGGCCGTGCCCAACTCACTGTCGCACTGGATGGCCGCACGCCGTTGCATATCGTTCCGCTGGCCTGATCCATGGCCTGCTGCCTCATCGCTGCCTTCCTGGTCGCCCAGGCAATGGCGATGCTCAGGCGCTGGGCTGTGTTCTGGGGCCTGATGCCGGTTCCTGAAGGTGAGGTGGCAGACACCGTTTTTACGCGCGCCGCAGCATGGCTACGCCGCCGCAACGTGCGACTGGGTCTATCCGCGTTGCTGGTTGCCGAACTGATCGGCGTAGGGAGTTGGCTTTATGTCGATCACGGCGCCCATATCGCGCAACTCGCCGATATTGGCTGGTCGCGTTTGCATGGGCAGCACGTCATCTATGCCGATATGTGCGGTATGAATGGCGAGCAAAGCGTCCGGCAGGTGATCGAAGACAGTCATGCGCATCGCCGGTCGATCAGCGGATAGGAACCATCATGGGGGAATTCTCCGGTAAAGTCGCCATCGTCACCGGCGGCTCGAAAGGCATTGGCCGTGTCGTCGCGAGGCAACTGATCGATCAAGGCGCGCAAGTCGTAATCATCGGTCGTGACGAAACGGCCTTGGCGGAAACGCAAAGGGCGCTGGGCGAAAAATCCCTATATGTCGCAGGGGACGTAAGCGACCCAAGCACGGCTACCCGGGCCGTCGTGGCCGCGACCGACAATTTCGGCGGCCTTGATATTCTGATTAACGTCGCAGGCATATTCCCGACGGCGCGGATCGAGGAGACGACCGACGCGCTCTATGCCGATACGATTGCCGCCAATCTGACCGGCACTGTCATGATGTGCCGCGCTGCATTCGCAATCTTGCGCCAGCGGCGGGGTGTCATCGTCAATATGTCGTCCACGGCTGCGCGCTTTCCCACGCCGGGGCTTTCGGTTTACGGTGCCGCCAAGGCAGGCGTGGAGGCGTTTACCCGCACACTGGCTGCAGAAGGGGCTCCGTATATCCGCGCCAATGCTGTGTCAGCAGGCCCGACACGGACGGAGACGGTCGACGCGTTATTACAGTCGGATACGACCGGAGCGGTAGAAACTGTAACGAGCGGTCTGCCGCTCGGCCGCCTTGGCGACACCGATGAGATAGCCGACGCCATATTGTTCCTGGCCTCTGATCGCGCCAGTTTCATCACCGGCCAGGTATTGCACGCCAATGGTGGTGGACTGATGGCCTGAGTGCCTTTGGTCCGGCCAGTACCGTGCCGGTTTTCGTATAGATCGCCGGCCAGTTGGTTGCTGCCCAGCGAGCGTTCGGCGGTAATTATGCGACCGCTCGTTCTGTCGCGCCCAGCCAGCTCTTAACCTTCCACGCTCTACTTTTGCAATCGCAGGCTATGCCATTGGCGTAAGCTATGGACGCTCAATTGCGTCAAAATGCTATCCATCTGGTCAATAAATAATTGACTTATCCGCTATATTAAATAAAAACCTGACCAAATGGTGCAAGCTATAATGGGTTTGGACAAGGGATTTAAAGTGCCACGGCACAATCATCCGGAAGAACAATGGTCTTGCATGATTTCCGGTCGCTTGGAGTTCTCGACGGACGAGGAGCCGGACGGCTTTATCGTAGGTCCGGGGGACGTCGTACATTTTCCGCCCAACGCCTGGCATGAGGCTGTGGCATTGGACGATGTGCTGGAAATCGACGTATTTTGGCCCATCAGGCCGCAACTTCTTGGGCCGCTGACGGCCGCAGATGGCTCTCCCGTGGATGCGGATTCCGTGTGATGACGGGCGCTGACAATAGTGTCTTGGCGGAAATGGAGCGGTTAGAGGCGCGGCGTGCGCAGGCTGTGCTGTCCGGCGATGTGCCGATCCTGACCGAAATGCTGTCAGACCAGTTGATGTATTGCCATTCCACGGGCGTGATCGACAGCAAGACGGTCTTCATCGACAAGATCGTAAACCGGCTATCCATTTTCCACGATTTCAAGGCGCAGGCCGACGCCGCCATTGAGCCTGTCGCCAATACCCGAATCCTCGCCGGCAATCTGCTGGTCGATGTCGAAATCAACCAAACCGTTCATAATGTCCGCGGTCGATTTCTGTCGGTCTGGTGCTTGGAAGGCGCGGACTGGAAGTTACAGGCATTTCAAGGTGTCGGCGGCTGAGCTGGAAATGATCATTCTTGGGGATGAGCGGGGGCTGGGGCGGTCGAACCAGCAAGTATCGATAGGATGCGGGAGGCGTTCAATAGCGGTTCGCTCCGCCAAATTGCCATGCTGATCGCCATCACAATACCCTTGGTGGCCAGCGGGGGGTTGACCGTCCCAATCCAAGCCCTTAAGGCCCCCTCGTCCCCGGCATGATGGCGTAAGCCGTCACCGTGGCCCCATCGTCTAGCGGTTAGGACGCGGCCCTTTCACGGCTGAAACACGGGTTCGATTCCCGTTGGGGTCACCATCTATCTATGAAGTGTACCGGGACAAAGTTCGGTAATTTCAGCACGCTGCCTTCAATATCCCATAAGGATACTGTCAATTTACCCAAGCGGCGTCTTCCAGATGCAGTTCAGCGGCAGGGCGGGCGCCCCAGTCATCGATCTTCGCGCGGCCCGCTACACATAGGCGGCGATCCGGTCCTGCGCCCAGCAGTGCCTGGCCAAGCGGGCTCTCCGACTGACGGAAGGCGATGGACTTGATCGATCGGCCGTCATCCCCGGACAAAATGGCCCGCACATGGCCGTTGCCCACGACATCGGCCTTGATGACCCGCATCGGTCCTGCGGCGATGCGGGGCGCTGGCCATCCGGTGCCATAGGGGCCGCCCGCGTCGATCGCGTTTACGAAATCGGGATTGATGCCACCGGGGTTGAGCACGGCGTCGATCAACAGCGCTCGCCCCTCCGCCGCGCGCGTGACATCGGCCTGCAGCCGTTCATCGAGAAACTCCGCCAAGGCATCGATCTTGTCCGCAGCCACTGTCAGCCCGGCGGCCATGGCGTGTCCGCCGCCCGCAACCAGCAGGCCGCTGTCCTTGGCTGCGAGCACCGCCGCGCCAAGGTCGACGCCACTAACCGATCGCCCGGAGCCTTTGCCGATGCCGTCCGCATCGATCGCGATGACGATGGCCGGCCGGCTGAGCTTCTCCTTCATCCGTCCCGCCACGATGCCGATGACGCCGGGATGCCAGCCATGTCCTGCGATGACGGCGACCGCGCGGTTATGCTGCCCGGCGGACAGGGCCTCCGCCTCGATCTGCACCTGGGTTTCGATCGCACGCCGCTCCTCGTTCAGCCGGTCGAGTTCCTGCGCGATCTCCCGCGCTTCCTCCGCATCCTGCGTGGTCAGCAGGCGGACGCCCAGATCGGACTTGCCCACGCGCCCGCCGGCATTGATCCGCGGCCCCAGCGCAAAGCCAAGATCGTGGCACAGCGGCGCGCGGGTCAGCCGGCTCGCCTCCCTCAGCGCCGACAGGCCGATATTGCGCCCCTGCGCCATCACCTTCAGCCCCTGCGCCACGAAGGCGCGGTTAAGCCCGCGCAACTGCGCCACGTCCGCCACCGTGCCCAGCGCCACCAGATCGAGCAGGTCGATCAGGCGCGGCTCTGTCCGCGTGTCAAACCATCCCCGCTGCCGCAACGTCCGGATCAGCGCTGCGCCCAGCAGGAAGGCAACGCCCACCGCCGCCAGATGGCCATGGGTCGCGCCTTCGCGGCTCTCGTCCAGCCGGTTTGGATTGACCAGTGCATAGGCGAGGGGAAGGGTAGCTGCGCATTTGTGATGGTCGACGACGACGACATCGACGCCTGCGGCTTGGGCCATCTCCAGCGCCTCGAACGCCTGCGCGCCGCAATCTACCGTGACGATCAGCGTCGATCCTTCCGCGCCAAGCCGCACCAGCGCCTCACCCGACGGGCCATAGCCCTCCATCAACCGGTCTGGGATATAGCTGCGCGCGGCAAGACCCAGATCGCGCAGCAGACGGACGAGCAGCGCGGCGCTTGTCGCTCCGTCTACGTCATAATCGCCGAAAATCGTGACGGACTCGCCCGATTGAACCGCATCCGCGATGCGCGCCGCCGCACGCTCCATATCCTGGAAAATACCGGGATCGGGCATGAAGGCGCGAATCGTTGGGGTGCGATATTGGTCGAGTCCCTCGCGGGGGCATCCGCGCGCGAGCAGCAATTGTGTAATCAGATCGTCGGGCTGGAATCCCGGATCGCGTCCGTCCGCACCCGCCCCGCGCCATTGCCAGGGCTGGCCCAGAATGGATCGCGCGATGTTCAGGATGTTGGTCATCGTCCGCTGTTAGCGCCTTTCCGCGCCGCAGGGAATCGCCGCATGATTTCGATCACGGGTAACGCGGCATTTACCCGCCTTGTGCAACAAGCGCCCAGCTAGCCAAGCGCGACCGGAAATATGTTTCGAGAGATAATGCCAACACCAGCCCACCCCCTCAAGCGCCGGACAAGGCCAAAAAGCCGGACTTCCAAGGGCGCCCTGATCCGGGATCCGGATGCTATCGCGACGCTTTTGGCAGCAACCCGCGGCAGGATCGCCGACCCCATCGTGCGCCGCCTGGCAGATGTCGCGTTGCAGGCTAGGGAAGAGGCGCGCCGATCGCGGCGGGCGCTCGATGATGCGCAGCGCCGCTTCGACGCGACCTTCTCCCAGGCGCCCGTCGGCATTGCCCATGTGTCGCCGGAAGGCGGCTTCCTGATGGTCAATGAGCAGTTCGCCCGCATCACCGGCTACAGCCGGGACGCGCTGATGCAGGACGGCTTCCAGAAGATCACCCATCCCGACGATCTTGACGCCGACCTCATCCATTTCCGCCGCCTGCTGAAGGGGGATATCGACCGCTATGTCATGGAGAAGCGCTACCTGCGCCCGGACGACAGCGTCGTCTGGGTCAACCTGACCGTCGCCCTTGTCCGGGACTCTCGCGGCACGCCCGATTTCTGCGTCTCGGTGATCGAGGACCTGTCGGAAATCCGCAAGGCGCATGCCGATGCGATGCGCGATCCGCTGACCGGCCTCCTCAACCGTCGCGGCTTCGTGGAGCGCGTCAGCCGAGAAATTAGCCGCGCCGCCAAGGCGGGGAGGGGGCTGGGCACCGCCTATCTCGATCTGGACGGCTTCAAGCGGATAAACGATGTGCAGGGCCATCCTATAGGCGATGCGTGCCTGATCGAAGTGGCGCGCCTGCTCGAAACGACGATACGCCCCGGCGATGTCGTGGCGCGGCTAGGAGGAGACGAGTTCGCCATCCTCATGCCCAGCCTGACGCCGGATCATGCCCGCACAGCCGTGGAGCGCGTCCGCGTCGCCTTGGCCAACATGGGGGAAGGGAAGAGCTGGCCGATCACGGGCAGCTTCGGGGTTCTGACGCTCATGCCGAGCGGCGATACAACGCCCGATCAGCTGATTGCCGGCGCCGACGCTGCCATGTTTCGCGCGAAACGGGCGGGCAAGAACTGCGTCAGGATGACGGCCGCCTGAGCTTCGGCCAACCTATATCATCATCGGCATGTCGGGGCGGGCGCGCAGCCTGCCCATGTCGCGGACGGGTGGCGCGCCGAACAGGCGGCTATATTCGCGGCTGAACTGGGACGGACTGTCATAGCCGACCCGGAACCCGGCATCCGCCGCGTCGATATGGCTCGATAGCATCAGCCGCCGCGCCTCCTGCAGGCGCAGCTGCTTTTGATATTGCAGCGGACTCATCGCCGTAATCGCCTTGAAATGCTGATGGAAGCTGCTGAGGCTCATGCCGGCCTTGCTGGCGAGATGCCCCGCGCTGAACGGCTCGTCGAAATGCTGCTTAAGCCATCCGACCACGCGTCCAATCTGCCCCATTGGACTGTCAGGGGAGGCTATGGCCAGCATCTGCTGCCCCTGCGGCCCGGTCAGCAGCCGGTAGAGCAGTTCCCGTTCGACCAGCGGGGACAGCATGGGCGCGGCATGCCCGTCTCCCAGCAATGTCACCATCCGGGTCGCGCAATCGGCGAGTTCGGGCGTGATGGCGTGAAGCGAAAGAGCCGAACCGCTTCCGGATATTGCCTCGGCGCGGCTCGGCAGCGTCAGCATGACTTCGGACAATATGGCGGGGTCGAGATAGAGGCAGAAGCATAGATAGGGCGCATTGGTCTCCGCCTGCGTGACCATCCCGGTAATCGGCACATCCAGCGCAGCGACCAGATAGGCGTCCGGGCCATAGGTCAGAACCTGATCCCCCGACATGACCTGCTTGCGGCCCTGCGCGATGATGCAGACGGCCGGGCGCTGCAGCATGTGGATCGGCTCTCCCGTCCGCGACCATTTGACCAGCGTCAGGCGGGGGACGTGCGTATCCTGAATACCGTCCGTTTCGGTATATCGTGCAATCGCATCGGCAAGCTGTATGTGCGCCATCGCGCCTGTCTCCCAAATTTCCGGGATCTTTATAGGCGCCCAGCCTCTCCTCGTCACCTGCCTCGGAACAGCCTTGGAGGATCGTGCAATCATCCCGGAGGAGCTTTCTACCGGTATCCGCCTGTTTCGGGCCAGTGAGAGGCATCGGGATCATGGGTGGTCCGGTCCACAGACAGGAGACTTTCAATGCAGGACATTCAGGCAAACGACATTCAGGGCAAGGTGATCGCCATCAGCGGCGCAAGCAGCGGCATTGGTGAAGCGACGGCCCGGTTGCTCGCGGAGCGCGGCGCGAAGCTGATGCTGGGCGCGCGCCGCACTGATCGGCTGGAGAAGCTGGTCGCGGACATCGAGGCTGCGGGCGGCATTGCGCGCTTCCAGGCGCTGGTCGTCACCGACCGCGCGGATTTCGAACGGTTCATCGTCGCCGCCATCGAGGCGTTCGGCCGGATCGACATTCTCGTCAACAATGCCGGGATCATGCCGCTCTCGCCCTATATG
>JAHFPU010000024.1 GCA_023266635.1 Sphingobium sp. | reverse complement strand
TTTATGCCGGGTTCCTCGAACCAGGCGACGACTTTTCCATCATCCACGACCATGGCGTAACGCCAACTGCGATCGCCAAAGCCCAAATGATCCTTCTTGATCAGCATACCCATGCGCCGGGTGAAATCGCCCGAGCCATCCGGCAGCAGCTTCACGTTGGATACGCCCAGATGCTTGCCCCACTGATACATGACGAACGCGTCGTTGACCGAGATGCAGTAAACATCGTCCACACCCGCCGCTTTGAAATCCTCATAGAATCTTTCGAACGCAGGACATTGTTCGGTCGAGCAGGTCGGCGTGAATGCACCGGGAAGCGAAAAGACGACATTGCGTTTGCCCGCAAACAGATCGCCTGTCTGCACATCCTGCCACCTGAACGGGTTGGGACCTCCGACGCTTTCATCGCGCACGCGGGTCTTCAGGGTCACGTCAGGTATGGTGCGTCCGATCATAAACTGCTCCCGCAGAGTTCAAGGCCATGACGCCCGCATAGGCGCCGTACTCCCGATATGCCGTCGAATTGGTCTTTCGTCACGCCCTATGGCGATGAGACGAATGTTGCGGTAAACTGTTGCCGCGCGTGGGGAGACGCGAAAAGCGCCGGGGAGGTCGATCGTGAAAGTCGCTGGATCGTTCATCGTTATCGGAATCATATTCCTGCTCTGGAACCTGATGGGCGACGCCGCCTATCTGATGCAGGTCACGCAGAATCTGTCCGAACTTGCCAAGACCGACCCTTATCAGGCGCACCTGTTTTCCATCATGCCACAATGGGCATGGGCAGCCTATGCCGTGGCTGTCTGGGGCGGGACACTTGCGACGATCCTTCTGCTGATGAAGCGAAAGATTGCTGTGCAGCTCTATGCGTTGTCGCTGGTCGCTATCGTCGTGCAGTTCGGCCATATTTTCCTGGCCACGGACATTCTCGCCGTGCGGGGCTGGAGCACCGCTCTTTTTCCGTTCTTCATCTTCCTGATGGGCGTGGCGCAGCTACTTTATGCCCGATCCCTCGCGGCCAAGGGCATCCTTAAATAGCGCTTACAATTCTCCGCGCTTGCGGCGGATTTCGAACCATTTGCGCACATTCTCATTATGCTGCTGCAGGGTATCGGCGAAGATATGCCCGCCCTTCCCGTCTGCCACGAAATACAAGGCGCGGGTCTGGGCCGGTTGCAGCACAGCCAGAATCGACAGGCGGCCCGGATTGGCGATCGGCCCCTTCGGCAGGCCCGTCATGGCGTAGGTGTTGTAATCATTGACCGCCGCAATCTCCGACTTGCGGATGCGCCGGCCCAATGGCTTCCCCTTGGTGATCGGATAAATGATCGTCGGGTCGGCCTGAAGCATCATGCCGGTGCGCAGCCGATTGGAATAAACGCCGGCAACAACGGGTCGCTCGGTTGGAACGGCGGTTTCCTTTTCCACGATACTGGCAAGGACGATCGCCTGCTCCGGCGTTTTGACGACGGTCGTTGGGCTGCGTTCCGGCCACATCTCCGCAAGCGCCTTTGTCATGGCCTCCTGCATCCGCTTCAACACGGCGGCGCGTGTCTCGCCCTTGTCGAAGGCATAGCTGTCCGGAAGCACACTGCCTTCTTTGGGGACAGGGACGGAGCCGGTTAGGTCCTTCTGCGCCATCAATCGGTCATGGACGAGGATGGAAGGCATGCCTTCAGGTATCGTCACAAGGCGCGCCACTGCCTTGCCGCCCTGCAGGATGGACAGAATATCGGCGTTGCTCGCGCCTTTGGGTATCAGATATTCGCCCGCCTTGATGGGATCGGATGACCCGAACAGCTTGGCGCGCGTCAGAAATGCATCTGCCGAACGGATTACGCCCGCTTTCTTCAGCTCTGCCGCAGCGCTGGTAAGCGTTTCCCCCTCCGCCACCACGAAGGTCTGATTTGCGATTGTAGGACCGGCCTCCGTCCAGCCATGGACGAAACGGAAAGCGAAGAATGCAGCGACCGCCAGTCCGAGGAGCAGGATCAGGCAGCCGGTGCGACGCATCGATCCGGCCTCAGACCGCTTTCATGACAAGGCTGGCATTGGTGCCGCCGAAGCCGAAGCTGTTGTTCAGCACCGCCTTCACGCTGCGCTTCTTCGCGACATGCGGAACCAGATCGACGCCAACGCAATTTTCCGACGGATTGTCGAGGTTGAGCGTTGGCGGGACGATCTGATCGCGCAGGGCGAGGATACAGAAGATGCTCTCCACCGCGCCCGCGCCGCCCAGAAGATGGCCGATCGCGGACTTGGTCGACGACATGGACAGGCCATTGAGCGCGTCGCCGAACAGACGACGCACAGCGCCCAGTTCCAGTTCATCGCCCAGCGGCGTCGATGTGCCGTGCGCGTTGATATAATCAATGTCGGTCAGCGACAGGCCGGACTTGCGCATCGCCATTTCCATGGAACGGAACGCGCCGGAACCCTCGGGGTGCGGAGCCGTCACATGATAGGCGTCGCCGGACAGGCCATAGCCAATCACCTCGGCATAGATTTTCGCGCCGCGCGCCTTGGCATGCTCATATTCTTCGAGGCAGACAACGCCTGCACCCTCGCCCATGACGAAGCCGTCGCGATCCCGGTCATACGGCCTACTGCCCTTCTCAGGCGCATCCTTGAAAGCGGTCGACAGTGCGCGCGCCTGCGAGAATCCGGCGATGCCGATAGGGCAGATAGCGCCTTCCGCGCCGCCCGCCAGCATAACGTCAGCGTCGTCCATGGCAATCATGCGCGCCGCGTCGCCAATGCTGTGCGCACCGGTCGAGCAGGCGGTCACGACCGCATGGTTGGGACCCATAAGGCCGTATTTGATGGAGACCTGACCCGAAATCAGGTTGATCAGGCGGCCGTGGACGAAGTGCGGGGAAACGCGACGCGGCCCCTTATGCTCCAGCACCAGCGATTCGCTCTCGATGCCCGGAAGGCCGCCAATGCCCGATCCGATAGAGCAACCGGCGCGAAAACGCTCTGCTTCGCTCATGTCGGTCAGGCCGGCATCCTCAAGCGCCTGTCCCGCGGCGTCGATCCCGTAGATGATGAACGGATCGACCTGCCGCTGGACCTTGTGATCCACGCGCTTGTTCGGGTCGAAACCATATTCATGGTCGGCCGGCTTCACTTCGCATGCATAGGTGCAGGCATAGTCGGTCGCGTCAAAGCGCGTGATGGTGGCAGCGCCCGACTTGCTGGCGATGATGTTTTTCCAGGCAGTCTCAACGTCCGCTCCTAGCGGCGTCACCATGCCCAGGCCCGTCACGACCACACGACGCATAATACCAGCTCCGTCCAACTTTTATGAATGTCTTCAAATGGAAGCGGCTCTCCTTCCACCGGACGTACCGGGGCCGGAGAGCCGTTTTCCTTATTCCTGGTCCAACCCGCCCGGCTCAGCCGACGGATGGATCGGCTCCTTACTGCTTGGAGTCGATGTAATCGATGGCGTCCTTGACAGTGCCGATCTTCTCGGCCGCATCGTCAGGGATTTCGACGCCGAATTCTTCCTCGAACGCCATGACCAGCTCGACGATGTCGAGGCTGTCTGCGCCCAGATCGTCGATAAAGCTGGCGTCTTCAGTGACCTTTTCGGCCTCCACGCCCAGATGCTCGACGACGATTTTCTTTACGCGATCCGCGGTCTCACTCATAGGTGGTCCTTCTGCTTGGGTAGGTGCGGGTATGAATATCCGTTCAGGGACTTGCCCTAGTGCGAAGCTGCGAGCGAGGCAAGAGGCAAGGCATATTGCGACGCAGCGATGATGCCGCCCACAATACCCGCCTCTATTTCCCGCTTAACGCTGCATCAGATCATGGCCATTCCGCCGTTCACATGCAAGGTCTGGCCCGTGACATATCCGGCCTCCTTGCTCGCGAGGTAGACGACGGCTGCACCGATATCCTCTCCCTCGCCCAGGGTTCCGGCGGGAATCCTGCCTGTGATGGCGCCTTTCTGCGCGTCATTGAGCGCATCGGTCATGGCGGACCGGATGAAACCGGGCGCGACGCAGTTGACCGTGATCTTACGGCTGGCCAGTTCCTGGCCCAGCGCCTTCGACATGCCGATGATGCCCGCCTTGGACGCGGCATAATTGGCCTGCCCAGGGTTGCCTGTCACGCCGACGACAGAGGTGATCGAGATGATGCGCCCGAACCGCGCCTTCATCATCGGCTTGGCGGCGGCGCGGGCAAGGCGAAAGGCGGCTTCCAGATTGACCGAGATAACGTCGGTCCATTCCTCGTCCTTCATCCGCATGATCAGATTATCGCGCGTGATGCCGGCATTGTTGACAAGAATGTCCAGCTTCCCACCCAGCAGTTCCACAGCCTGAGGAACCAGAGCATCGACCGACGCCCCGTCCGACAGGTTGCAGGGCACCGTCACATGATCCCCATCGAACTGCGCCGCAAACTCTTTGAGCTTGACCTCGTTGCTTCCCGAAAAGGCAAGCCGCGCGCCCTGCGCCGCGAGCGCCCGGGCAATCGACGATCCAATGCCACCCGATGCGCCCGTGACCAGCGCGGTCATCCCCGTAAGATCGAACATAACCCTATTCCTTTCCTTAGAGCGCGCCCAGCGCAGCTTCGATATCATCCATCGTAATGACGCTAGTCACAGTCGCGTCCGGCGCGATCCGCTTGACCATCGGTCCGAGGACCTTGCCGCCCACTTCCACGAAATCCGTGACCCCGGCGGCAAACATGGCGGCGATGGATTCGCGCCAGCGGACTCGCCCGGTCACCTGCTCGACAAGGCGCAGCCGGATGTCGTCAGGCGCTGCGATCGGCGCGGCAAGCACATTGGCGTAGACGGGAACCAGCGGCGCCCGGATATCGGCCTTGCCCAACGCCTCGGCCATGGCGTCGGCCGCCGGCTGCATCAGGGGACAATGGAAGGGCGCCGACACGGGCAGAAGGACGCCGCGTTTGATCCCGAAGTCCTTTACCAGCGCAACGGCGCGCTCCACCGCGCCACGATGGCCGGAAATGACGACCTGCGTCGGGTCATTGTCGTTGGCGACGGTGCACACCTCGCCCTCAGCCGCCGCGTCGGCGAGAGCCTGCGCCTTGTCGATATCGGCGCCAAGCAGAGCGGCCATCGCCCCCTCGCCCACCGGAACCGCCGCCTGCATCGCCTGTCCGCGCAGCTTGAGCAGCCGCGCTGTCGTGGGCAGGTCGAATCCACCGGCCGCGCACAGCGCGCTATATTCGCCCAGCGAATGGCCTGCGACGAAATCGGCCTTCTCGGACAGGCGAAGCCCGCCCTCCTTCTCCATGACTTTCAGGGTCGCGAGCGCATTCGCCATGATTGCAGGCTGCGCGTTCTCGGTAAGCGTCAGATCCGTGTCCGGTCCTTCGATCATGATGCGGAACAGGTTCTGGGACAGAGCCTCGTCCACTTCCTGAAACAGCTCCCGCGCTACCGGGTTGGCGTCGGCGAGCGCTTTGCCCATACCCACGGACTGGCTTCCCTGACCCGGGAACAGGAATGCCCTCATGGCTTTAATCCTCTCGAAAGGCGCAAATGTCAGCGCATTACACAGTTGATACACTTTGAGACATGAAAGCCGTTGAGGCCCCCGCCCAATTTCGGCAGGAACTAGACAGGCATTAGGCCGTGCGCAAGTTCCCGCTGCACAACTCTATGCGGTCTGCACAACGATACGGAGCCCTGAACACCCAGTGCGTTATCATGTCGTCTTGACGCTGGGGGCGATCACCGCCCTGTCCGCCTGCGCGGCCGGACCGAATTATCATGCTCCCAAAACAGCATCGCTTGGCGTGCCGGCAACCTATTATGAACAACCCTCGCCCAGCATTGCAGCCCAGAGCGACGCCGATCTGGCCCAGTGGTGGACGCGACTTGGCGATTCCGCACTCGATGCGTTGATCCAGAAGGCCATCGCAAACAACCTCGATATTGCTCAGGCTCAGGCCCGGCTCAGGCAGGCCCGAGAGGCGCTGGTCCAGGCCAATGCCGCCTTCCTGCCGCAGGTCAGCGCAACCGGCAGCGGGGGCAAGAATTACCGCAGCGGCACGAGCGGCTTTCAGCTCGACAGCAACGGCAATGTGATCGGCTCCTCCTCCAACAGCTGGAGCAGCGCCTATTCCGTCGGCGCGGACGCCAGCTGGGAAATCGACTTGTTCGGCGGGATTCGTCGTTCATCTGAGGCGGCGCGCGCCGATCTGGCAGGCAGCGGCTTCGATCTTGCCGCGACCCGGACGGCGATCATTGCCGAACTGGTCACCAATTATGTCCAGGCGCGTCTGGGGCAGGAGCAATTGCGCATCGCGCGCGAGACGCTCGCCAACCAGCAGGACAATTATGACATCGCCCGCTGGCGGCTGGAGGCCGGGCTGGTTTCCTCGCTGGATCAGGAACAGGCGCGCGCTCAGCTGGCACAGACGAGCGCGACTGTGCCGCAGCTGGAAACCAGCGTGAAGGCAGCGCTGAACCGCATTGCCGTGCTGACTGGCGAGGCGCCGGGCGAAGCGACGAGGTCGCTGGAACAGCCCAAAGCGATCCCAGTAGCGGCGGAGAATGTCGCTATCGGCATTCCCGCCGATACCCTGCGTCAGCGCCCCGATGTCCGCGCCGCCGAACGGACGCTCGCCGCCGCGACCTCGCGGATCGGCGTGGCGCAGGCGGCGCTCTATCCTTCGCTCAGCATCAGCGGCAATATCGGCACCAGTTCTACCGCATTTCGCGACCTCACCGATATCGTGACCGGCGGCGTGTTCGGCCGTATCGCGCAAACGATATTCGACGGAGGGCGTCTCCGCGCGCAGGTCCGCTCGCAACGGGCGGCCACCGACGCCGCCTTCGCGGCCTATAAGGGCACCGTGCTCACTTCGATCGAGGATGTGGAGAATGCGGTCAATGCGCTGAAAGCGGCGCGCGAGCGGGCAACCCAGTTGGGCATCGCCTATGAAGCTTCCAACAACAGCGCCATACTTGCCCGTAGCCAGTATCAGGCCGGCCTGACCGATTTTCAGACGCTGCTTACCGCCGAGCAAACACTCCTTTCCGCGCGCAACAGCCTTGCTGGGGCGCAATCAGACGAAGTTCTCGCGGTTTCGCAGCTCTACAGCGCTCTGGGCGGCGGATGGCAGACTATGGATGGACGGCCGCAATGACCGATGACACGACGCCCGCCGGGACAGAAGACCTGGACGACTTCCTTGGCGTCCAGCCGAAAAAACCGTGGCGCAAATGGGTGATCCGGGGCGCGATCGGCCTTGTCCTGCTGATCTTTCTACTTTTGCTTGCCCGCTGCTTCTCCGGCAGCGATGAACCCAACTATTCGACTCGCACCGCACGCAACGGCGACCTGACCGTCACCGTATCGGCGACCGGCAATCTGAAGCCGGTCAATCAGGTGGATGTGGGGTCCGAACAATCGGGCAAGATTACGCAGGTGTTTGTCGATGTGAACGATCGCGTGACCAAGGGCCAGAAACTGGCGGAACTGGACACCCGCCGCCTGGTGGATTCGATCAACCAGAATCGCTCTCAGGTCGCGTCCGCGCAGGCCGGCGTCGCGCAGGCGCAGGCGCAGGCCGCGCTCGCCAAGGCAACGCTGGATCGGCAGGAGAATGTCTTCCGTCTGTCGGGCGGCCGCGTGCCTGCCAAGACGGAACTGGACAGCGCCCGCGCCACCTATGAACAGGCCCTCGCCTCAGTACGATCAGCCCGCGCGCAGGTGGACGTCGCCAGGGCACAGCTCTCGACCGCCCAGACCAACCTGTCGATCGCGCAGATCGTCTCCCCCGTGAACGGCGTCGTGCTGTCCCGCGATATCGAACCCGGCCAGACGGTCGCCGCATCGCTCAACGCGCCGGTGCTGTTCACCCTTGCCGAGGACCTTACCCGCATGGAGGTGGAGGTCTCCGTTGACGAGGCCGACGTGGGTCAGGTCAAGGACGGCCAGTCCGCGACGTTCACCGTCGACGCCTTCCCCGGCCGGAATTTCCCCGCACGCATCACGCGCGTGAATGTGGGATCGAACAGCGCCTCCTCGTCCTCTTCATCGACTTCCTCGACGGCGACCAGCACGAGCACCGGCACCGTGGTTGCCTATACGGCGGTGCTAGCGGTCGATAATCCGGACGAGACGCTTCGCCCCGGCATGACGGCAACCGCCTCCATCGTGACGAAGCAGTTGCAGAATGCCCTGCTGGTGCCAAACGCCGCGCTGCGGTTCAACCCGGCTGCGGCGTCCGGCAAGGGTGGCGGCGGCATCACCAGCCAGATCGTCCCCGGCCCGCGCCGGTTCGGCAACCGCGCCACCCGTTCGGTGACGTTCGGCTCAGGAAGCAGCCAGACGCTCTATGTCGTCGGCGAAGATGGCAAGCCGAAGGCCATCCCGGTCGTGGTCGGCGACAGCGATGGATCGCGCACGGCGATCATCAGCGGCGACCTGAAGGAAGGCATGCGGGTTATCACGGGCCAGTTGGCCGCTGGTCAGGAGCAGCCCGATGAGGGAACCGACAGCGGTTCCGGTAGAAAAGGTGACGGTGAGCGAAAGAAGGGCGGACAGCAGGCCCCCGCCGCGATCGCTCCCGCCGGAAGTTCGGACAAGCGCGACGCTGGCGCAAAAACCGCGGCGCCCGCCAGCAATGCCAACTGACCCGATCATCCGCCTGCGCGGCGTGACCAAGGTGTATGGCGACGGCCCGACGGCGTTTCAGGCGTTGAAGGGCGTGGACCTCGACATCGAGCGGGGCGACTTCGTTGCCGTCATGGGACCATCCGGCTCAGGCAAATCGACTACGATGAACATCCTCGGCTGCCTCGACGTGCCCAGCGCAGGCAGTTTCCTGTTCAAGGGACATCATGTGGAGTCGCTCGACCGCGATCAGCGCGCGCTGCTGCGGCGCAAATATCTCGGCTTCGTCTTCCAGGGGTTCAACCTCCTGTCCCGCACCACTGCGCTGGAAAATGTCGAGTTGCCGTTGCTCTATCGCGGCGAGGACAGGAAAACGCGGCAGGCACAAGGCATGGCGGCGCTTGACAAGGTCGGCCTCAAACCCTGGTGGGATCATACGCCCGCCGAGCTTTCCGGAGGTCAGCAGCAACGCGTGGCGATCGCCCGCGCCATCGTGACCCATCCCGACGTGCTTCTGGCTGACGAGCCGACCGGCAACCTCGATTCGGAACGCTCGATCGAGATCATGGAATTGCTGACAGACCTCAATAAAAACAGCGGCATCACCGTCCTGATGGTCACCCACGAACCGGACATGGCGGCGTTCGCGCGGACAATCGTCAACTTCAAAGATGGCCTGGTCGAGGGCATTGAGAAGGGCAAGGGCGGCTGATGCTCGGCACGACCATCACCCTCGCCTTCCGCGCGATCATGCGGCACAAGCTGCGTTCCTTCCTGACGACTCTGGGCATCATCATCGGCGTGGCCGCCGTGGTGACGATGGTCACGCTCGGCAATGGCGCGACAGCCGCCGTGCGCGAGCAGATATCGTCATTGGGCGCCAACATCCTGCAACTTCGCCCAGGCCAGGGTTTCGGCCGAGGCGGCGGCGGACCCAAGCCACCCGATTTCAAACCGCAGGATGTCACCGCGATTCAGAACCAGTTGACCGGCGTCCGCGCCGTTGCTCCGCAAGCGCAGACCACGGCAACGGCGATCTATGAGGGCAGCAACTGGTCGACGACAGTGAATGGCACCACCGCCGCCTTCTTCGAAGCGCAGCAATGGAAACTCGATTCCGGTCGCCTGTTCATGCCGGAGGAGGAAGAAGCCGGCAAAGCCGTCTGCATCATCGGCAATACGGTGCGCCAGAATCTGTTTCGCAACATCGACCCGGTCGGCAAGGAATTCCGGATCAAGGGCGTGGCCTGCCAGGTCATCGGCGTCCTCACGACGCGCGGGCAGGGCGGCTTTCAGGATCAGGACGATACCGTCGTCATGCCGATCAAATTCGTGCAGCGCCGCTTCACCGGCGATCGCGACATCAGCATGATCCTGGTCGCGGTGGACGACGCCTATGAAACCTCCGCGGTCCAATCGAGCCTTGAGGATCTGATGCGCGAGCGGCGGAAGATCAAGGCGGGCGACCAGGACAATTTCAACGTGTTCGATACGAAGCAGATTTCCGACACGCTGACCGGCACCACCACCATATTGACCCAGATCGTCGGAGCGGTGGCGGGCATCTCCCTGCTGGTCGGCGGCATCGGCATCATGAACATCATGCTGGTGTCGGTAACAGAGCGCACCCGAGAGATCGGCATACGCCTGGCCATCGGCGCGGTGGCGCAAGAGGTTCTGACGCAGTTTCTGGTTGAGGCGATCGTCCTGTCCTGCCTTGGTGGGCTGATTGGACTCCTGCTGGCCCTTATCGCATCGCTGGTCATCGCGCCGCTGATGCAGGTGCCCTTCATTTTCGATCTGAAGGTTAACCTGATCGCTTTCCTGTTCTCGGCGGCGATCGGCGTGGTGTTCGGCTATTTTCCTGCGCGCAGGGCGGCAGCGCTGAACCCCATCGACGCCCTCCGTCACGAATAGACTGTAACATTGGCGTAGCGGAATAGTCATGAGGGCGTAGCCAAGTCCCGTCATTGCGCCCGGCATCGCAGGAGATGCCGCATCCCATGACGACGACCCGATGACGTTGAGCCGCCGACAATTTGCCATGGGTGGAGCCAGCATCGCTGCCTTTGCGGGATTGTCGCGCTTCGCCAGCGTGGCGGCGGCGACCGGCTATCATAATCAGGTGCCGGGCTATGGCCCGCTGCGCGACGACCCCGCCGGGTTGATCGACCTGCCCTCGGGCTTTTCCTATCAAGTCATTTCCAGCGTCGGCGACCGGATGGATGACGGGCTGACCGTCCCCTGCTGCCACGACGGCATGGGCTGCTTCGCGCTGGACGGCGACCGGGTCGCACTCGTGCGCAATCACGAACTGCTGCCCAAGGAGCGTGATCGCGGCGCGAAAGGCCCGATCGCCCTTGCCTATGACAGGTTTGAAGATGGCGGCGCGCTCCCGGGCGGCACAAGCACCATCATCTACAATATGCGCAGCGGCCGGGTCGAGCGACAGCATCTCAGCCTCGCCGGCACCATCCGCAACTGCTCGGGCGGTGTCATGCCGTGGGGAAGCTGGCTGTCGTGCGAGGAAATCCTGACCCGCGCCGGTGAGGATGGCGTTTCCAAGGATCACGGGCTGGCGTTCGAAGTGCCAATCAGCGCGACGGGCCTTGTCGAGGCCGTGCCGATCCGCGCCATGGGCCGGTTCAATCATGAAGGCGCGGTCATCGATCCGCGCACCGGCATCATCTACATGACAGAGGATGAGAAGGACTCGCTCTTCTATCGCTTCCTGCCTGACAGCCCCGGCTCGCTCCACAAGGGCGGGCGTCTGCAGGCGCTGGGCTTTCGTGAACAGCCCAAAGGCGGCGACAGCCGCAACTGGAAGCAACACGACATCGCGGTCGGCGACCTGAGGCATGCGGTGTGGAGCGATCTGGATGGGATCGACAATCCGCATAACGACCTCAAGAATCGCGGCTACGCCAAGGGAGCGGCGCTGTTCGGGAGAGGCGAAGGCATTTATTTCGGCGACGGCCAGGTTCACATCATGTGCACGTCCGGTGGAGCGGCGGGCCTCGGCCAGATATTCCGCTACGTCCCATCACGCTTTGAAGGGCAATCCGGAGAAAAGGGCGAACCGGGACGCCTGTCCCTCTTCGTCGAATCTGACGATCGCCAGGTTCTGAACTATGGCGACAACATCACCGTCGCACCCTGGGGCCACCTCATTGTCTGCGAAGACAACAAGACGCCGTTCGCCGACAATATGCTCCGCGGCGTGACGAAGGACGGCCGGGTCTATGCGCTGGGCCGCGTTCGTGGCGGCACCGAGCCGACGGGCGCATGCTTCTCCCCCGACGGGCGGACCTTGTTCCTGAATATCTATGCCCCCGGCAAAACTCTGGCCGTGACGGGTCCGTGGGCGCGTGTTGTGCAGGCCGGATCGCCCGACTTCGCCGCCTGAGTTTCGCTGTTTGGGCGCTGATACATTTTCCGACAAATTCCCTGCCTCGCCGGCACAGTTCAGCGACAAACGCCGCCTATCTCCTTATCAGACGCCGAGCGAAAGGCGCCTTTGAACAAGGAGCAAGACGATGAAATCCTTTCTGATCAAGCTGGCCACAGGCGCCATGGTCGCCGCCACCGTGCTCAGCCCGCTGGCCCAGGCCGAAGCCGCCCAGCCCCGCCGCGTCGTGCATGAAACCGTCCGTGAAGGACCGCGCGGTAATGTGCGCGTCCACAAGACGACCGTGGTCCGCAACGACTATCGCAACTGGCGTAAGGGCGAACGGTTCGACCGACGCTATGCCAGCCGCTATACCGTCATCAACAACCCGCGCGCCTACCGCCTTCAGAACGCCCCGCGCGGCTATCATTGGGTCCGGTCGGGCAATGACGCAGTGATGGTCGCCATCACCAGCGGGATCATCGGCGCGGTGATCGGTAACGCGCTTCGTTAAGCCGCAGCGACGAACCAATGCGCTCCCGGGGATTCCTTCCCGGGAGCGCTTGCATTTGCGGGCGGGATCGGCCATAGGCGCGCCTTCGCGTTGGCGGGGAACCCTGTCCATGCGGGAAATATGAGACGATAGCCGGAGGGGCGTTCGCATTGGGCGGCGTCAGCGATCGGCCAAGACGAAGGAAAGCAGCATGGCTCTGTACGAGCACGTGTTCCTTGCGCGCCAGGATCTGGCACAGGCGCAGGTGGACGCGCTGGCGGAAACCGCCACCAAGATCATCGAAGACAATAACGGCAAGGTCACCAAGACCGAGACATGGGGCCTGCGTAGCCTGGCGTACAAGATCGCCAAGAACCGCAAGGCGCATTATGTCATGCTCAACATCGACGCGCCCGCTGGCGTCGTCGCCGAGCTGGAGCGCCAGACCCAGATCAACGAAGACATCATCCGCTACATGACCGTCAAGGTCGATGAGCTGGAGACCGGCCCGTCCGCCATGATGCGCAAGCAGGAGCGCAGTGAGCGTGGCGACCGCGGAGATCGTGGTGACCGCCCGCGCCGCGACCGTGACGAAGCCGGCGAATAAGGAGAACCAGAACCATGGCACGCCCATTTTTCCGCCGCCGCAAGAGCTGCCCCTTCGCCGCGAAGGATGCGCCCAAGATCGACTATAAGGACGTTCGTCTGCTTCAGGGCTTCGTGTCCGAGCGGGGCAAGATCGTCCCCAGCCGCATCACCGCCGTCAGCACCAAGAAGCAGCGCGAGCTCGCCCAGGCGATCAAGCGCGCCCGGCATCTCGGCCTGCTGCCCTACATCGTGAAGTGAGGGAGTAGACCCCATGGAAATCATTCTGCTCGAGAGGATCGAGAAGCTCGGCGCCATTGGCGACGTCGTGACCGTCAAGGACGGCTACGCCCGCAACTTCCTGCTTCCCAACAAGAAGGCGCTCCGGTCGAACAACGCCAACAAGCGCGTGTTCGAAGCCAACCGCGCCAAGATCGAGGCCGATAACGCCGCTCGCCGCTCCGACGCCGAAGGCGCCGCGCAGGGCGTGGACGGCAAGCAGGTCGTACTGATCCGTCAGTCGTCCAATGCGGGCGCGCTGTACGGTTCCGTTTCGGTCCGCGACATCATCGAAGCGCTTGAGGCCGAAGGCGTCAAGATCGTGACGAAGTCGATGATCGTGCTGGAACGCCCGATCAAGACCCTCGGCCTGTTCGACGTCAAGGTCTCGCTGCATCCGGAAGTCGCTGTCACCGTCAAGGTGAACGTCGCTCGTTCGCCGGAAGAAGCCGAGCTTCAGAAGGACGGCGTCGATGTGATGGCCAGCCTGTTCGAGAAGGACGAGTCCGGCTTCACCGAGGATTACGATCCCAACGCAGAGCCGGGCGAAATTGCCTCGACCCGCGCGGACGAAGACGAGGGTTCGGAAGAGGAAGCCTGAGCGCTTCTCTCCAACTGAAAATATAAAAGGCCGTCCGGGAAATCGGGCGGCCTTTTCTTTACGCGCGCTTCGTAGCGAACCAGATGACGTGCCGCGGCCCCTTGCCATTGCTGCGCGCGCGTACCGCGACTTCCTCGACGGCAAGGCCGGCATTGGACAGCCGGCGGGCAAAGGCGTTGTCCGGAGCGGCAGACCATATCGCCAGCACGCCGCCGGGTTTGAGGGCTGCGATTGCCACCGACAGTCCCTGCGCCGAATAAAGCCGATCATTGCCCTGACGCACCAGCCCATCGGGGCCGTTGTCCACATCCAGCAGGATCGCGTCATAAGTCGCGCGCCCGGCGGCGATCACCTCGGCGACATCGTCTTCAACGATATGCACGCGCGGATCTTCAAGGCAGCCTGCGGCCAGTTCCACCATCGGGCCACGCGCCCATGCGAGGATTTCCGGCACCAGTTCGGCCACGACGATCCGCGCATCATTCCCGAGCCGGGCAAGCGCGGCACGCAATGTGAACCCCATGCCATAGCCGCCGATGAGCATATGCACGGACTTTTGCCCGCCAATCCTGTCGCAGGTCATGTCGGCCAACGCTTCCTCGGACCCGCTCATACGGCTGCTCATCAGTTCGTTGCGGTCGAGGACGATCATGAAATCCCTGCCCCGCCGATACAGGCGCAGTTCTTCTCCACCGGGCACATTTGCCGATCCGATAAATTCGCGAGGCTGCATGGCGGGTCTCTCAACGGGCAAAGGCAAGGGAAGAACGAAGAAGGGTTTACGGTCGCGGCGGGCATCGTCATAGCGCCCGCATGCGATATTTTCTGGATACCGAGTTTAACGGCTTTGGCGGCGATTTGATCAGTCTGGCGCTGGTCCCGGAATATGGCGACCAGGAATTCTACGTCTCGCTGCCGCTGCCCGACCATGTGCACAGCTGGGTAGAACGCAACGTCATTCCTTACCTCCGCTTTGTGCCTGAAGGCGTCGACCATCAATTGAGCCGGGTCGAGGCCGCCCAATATATCGAAACCTATCTGGCCAACGATCCCGACCCGGTGATCGTCGCCGACTGGCCGGACGACCTGGGATATTTTTGCCACCTGTTGGTCATGGGGCCGGCGAACATGATCACGATAGGCGGGCTGCGCCTGGAATTGATCAACGCAGCGGGTTTCAGCGCCTCAGTAAACAGCAAGACGCCCCATAACGCCCTGCATGATGCGCGGGCGCTAAAGGATTTTTGCCTGGGATAGCAGCTTACATCATCGCCTTGACCGGCAGATGCTCCATGCCCGGCGCTTCGTCGGGCACTGCAACCTCGATCCAGCCATCTTCCGTCTCGCGCCAGGGGAAAATCTTCAGCGGCTTGTAATTGACGCCGCCCAGGCACTCGCCCGTGTCCAGCTTGAAGCGCGCGCCATGCAGGGGACACATGACCGACCCGCGCCGAACGCGGCCTGCGGGCGCCATTTCGGCGGCGGCATGTGTGCAGCGGTTGATGATCGCGTGGATCGTCCCCTCTTCACGACACAGAAATACCGGCCAGCGGTTGACGATGAAGGGCAGCATCGCCTTTTCCTCGACAGCAGATGCTTCGATGACCCGGTGAAATGTCTCGCTCATAATATGCCGTATTACCCGTCTCTTCTATGTTCCATCTGCGCTCGCTGCCTGGGGTGGGGAGCAAACCAAGCTGACATGACGGCAATCCATCACAATCGCAAGAGGATGAGCCATTGACGGTGACCCGCTATGGCTCATGGCGCGTCTGGGACGTTACCGTCAACACACGAAGGGGCACCGCCAGACCTCAGTCGGAGCCAATCAACCTTTGATCAGTTGAATATAGCGCCGCTGCTCCCACTCGCTGTCGCCGAACAGGGATGCCAGTAGCATGGTGCGCTTGAAGGCCTGACCGACCATCAGTTCCTCGGTTGTGCCGATGCCGCCATGCAACTGCACCGCATCCTCGCCAAGCAGCATGGCGTTGGCGCTGATATAGGATTTTGCGCCTGCGATAGCCGCTTCCCGACCGGGATCTCCGGCATCGAGTGCCGCAGCGCGATAGAGCTGCGAACGCGCCAACTCCAGCCGGGCATAATTGTCCGCCATGCGATGCTGGATCGACTGAAAATGGCCGATGGGCTGGCCAAACTGCTCCCGCGTCTTCACATAGTCGAGCGTGGCGTCGAACATCATCGCCATCAGCCCGACAAGTTCGCCGCACACAGCCAGACGTCCGTCGCCCATGATCGCGGCAATATCCGCCATGCCGCCCGCCATCGGCTCCGCCTTGACGTGCGTGAAGCTGATGTCGCTCGCGACCGAACCGTCGGTGAGGCGATAGTCTCTACGACGCAGGCCTTCCGCATCGGCGTGGACGAGGTAGAGCGCGACATTGCCGTCGGCATCCAATGCAGAAACGAGCAATATGTCTGCAAACCCGCCGCCCAGAACGGCTTGCTTGACGCCATCGAGCACTGCGCCACCGCCGGCATTGACCATGGCCCGTGACGTAACGCGCTCCTGATTGAAGCGTGCGTCCCGTTCTCCATGCGCAAGGGCGGCCGATATCTCCCCCGAGATGAGACGCGGCAGCCATTCGGATTTCTGCGCGTCGGTTCCTGCCCGCTCCAGCAAGCCTCCGGCCAGAACCACCACTGGCAGCAGCGGCTCCACCGCGACGGCGCGGCCCATCGCTTCCATGATGGTGATCAGTTCGACGCTACCGCCGCCAAATCCGCCCAGCTCCTCACCGAACGGAAAGGCAAGTACGCCCATGTCCGCAAGGGTAGCCCATCCGCCTGGATCGAATCCTGCAGGTTCGCGCACATAGGCCAGACGCCGAACGGAATCGTACCTGTCGCCTGCGAACTTCTCGATCAGGTCGCGCAGCAAACCCTGCTCTTCGCTAAGATCGAAATTCAACTCCGCCTTCCCCTCACTTCTATTGCGGCGGTTCGTCATGGACGCTGCCGCTTGTTCATAGGAAGGGATAAGCATGGTAACGGGCGGGCGCGTCCTGCGTTTTCCGATAGTTCGGGGCCGATGTCTCATAAAAACCTATGACTAGTCCGAGGTTTTGAATGACTTGATACGTTAACATGTCAGGCGTATCCTCCCTTGATGGAGAGCACAGGCGATATCCTCACCGCCCGCCCGAATGAAACCGCGACACAGGCCACAGCCGGCGCAGACCTTCGTTCCAGCAGGCATGTCCCAACCGCTATTGCGACGCTGGCCGATATACGGCCTGCGGCGGAAGCCCTTCGCGACATTGCGCGCGATATAGGGAATTTCCGCGTTGCCGCATGCGCAAACATCGCATCCAAGATGCCGATGTGCGACGCAGAGGGCAATGTCCTCGCGCACAGCATATTCGGATGGCCGACGTCAAAGGAACAGTGGTGGAAGAAACCACTGCTCGCGCTGAGTTCACCCCTCCCCTTCGCCTGTCGCTATGAGAGCGACCCGTTCTGGGTTAATGCCGCCGGCATATACACCCGTGCGCCGAACCCCTTGCTCGACCAGATCGACCTGTCGCATTTCGACGAACTGGTGAACGCGCAGTCGGTTATCGTCGTGCCAATCCATCTGCCTTTCGGTCAGATTGGTGTCGTCAGCTTCTCGCCGATGGACAATGGCCGTCAGGACC
Source organism: Sphingobium sp. (assembly GCA_023266635.1). Taxonomy (GTDB): domain Bacteria; phylum Pseudomonadota; class Alphaproteobacteria; order Sphingomonadales; family Sphingomonadaceae; genus Sphingobium. Next base: position 5,968 of record JAHFPU010000024.1, on the reverse strand, counting down.
TGTCTCGCGAGTTCGATCTTTATGCCGACCAGCTAGAATATCACAGCCGCCGCTTCGTGGGCGGCTATTCGCGGGTGACAACCAATCGCCCGTGGATTCCCAAGAATTGCCGTCTGTCCAAGCGCGAGGTGGAATGCCTGCGCTGGGCGGCCGTCGGCAAGACCGATGTCGAAATCGCAATGATCCTGGCCCGCAGCTGCGCCACGGTGCGGTTCCATATCCATAACGCCGCAACCAAGCTGGAGGCGGTGAACCGCAGCCAGACCGTGTTCAAGGCGACGCAGCTCGGTTATCTTGGCAGTGTGGCGGTCTCTAACGGCAGCCATGGCGAACATCATGACGGCGCGCTGATAGACTGATCCGCCGACATTTCGGACTTTACGGGCCGCGCACCGGGAAACCCCTGCGCGGCCTTTTGCTGTTAGCGATGGCCGGAACCTGCGAGTATCGATAACCTATGCTTTCTTACAGAAGCATTTGCCGCCGCGCATTTTCATAACGGTCAGGACAGAAAAAAGCTGGAGCAGGTCCCATTTCCGATATGATCGCCATTACCGAAGGCCTGTTCACAGATGGGGCACAGCCCTGCCTGATTGGCGGCCGTCATGTCGAAAGCGGCAGGATCGTCTTCCCCTGCCCCGGCGGCGACGCGCGCTATGCGCCGGAAACATTGCCGAACAAGGGGACGGTCTGGTCCTGGACAATCCAGCGCTTTCGCCCGAAATCGCCGCCCTATACAGGCCCCGAGGCGTTCGAGCCCTTCGCAATCGCCTATATCGAATTGACCGGCGCCGTGATTGTCGAGGGGCCGCTGATAAATGTCGCGTTCGACGCGATCACGATCGGGACGCCGGTCGAGACCGTCCTCGTCCCGCATGCGACCGACGCTCAGGGCCGCACGGTCATGAGCTATGCCTTCACCCCGGTTCAGGAGGGTTCCACCCATGGCTGATGTTTATGTCGTGGGCGTGGGCATCCACCCCTTTGGCCGCACGGACGGCCTGTCCGGGCTGCAGCAGGGCGCCTATGCCGTACGTCAGGCGCTCTCTGACGCTGGCCTCGACTGGAACGATGTCCAGTTCGGTTTCGGGGGTTCGGATTCTTCCGGAAACGCCGACTCGATCGTCAATGAGCTTGGCCTGACCGGGCTTCCCGTCATCAACGTCAAGAACGGCTGCGCCACCGGCGGATCTGCGATGATCGGCGCGTGGCAGGGGATTGCTTCGGGGCAATATGATGTCGGCGTCGCGCTTGGCTTCGACAAGCATCCGCGCGGCGCGTTCAACGCCATGCCGGCCGAATATAACCTGCCCGATTGGTATGGTGAGGTCGGCATGATGGTGACGACCCAGTTCTTCGCCATGAAGCTGCAGCGCTACATGGCAGCATACGGCATCACCAGCACGACGCTGGGACGTGTGGCGGAGAAGGCGTTCGACAACGCCGTTCACGCCGAACACGCCTGGCGGCGCGCGCCGGTGGATCTCGATACGATCCTGAACAGCCAGATGATCAACGATCCGCTGACCAAATATATGTTCTGTTCCCCGGGCGAAGGCGGCGTCGCGCTGATCTTGGCGAGCGAAAAGAAGGCCCGTGAACTGGGCCGGACGAACGTGCGCGTAAAAGCCGCCGCCGTCCGTACACGTCCGCCGGGATCGTTCGAGGTGTTCGCCCCGTCCGTCGATATCGAGCGTGGCGGCGCGCCGACCTTGCTGGCGTCGAAGGCCGCTTTCGAAATGGCGGGCCTTGGCCCCAAGGATATCGATGTCGCGCAACTGCAGGATACCGAGTCCGGCGCCGAGATCATGCACATGGCCGAGAACGGCTTCTGCGCCGATGGCGAGCAGGAGGAATGGCTGGCGGAAGGCTGGTCGCGGATCGGTGGAAAGCTGCCCGTCAACACGGATGGCGGCTGCCTTGCCTGCGGGGAGCCGATCGGCGCCTCCGGCCTGCGTCAGGTCTATGAGAATGTGATCCAGCTTCGCGGCCTGGGTGGCGGGCGTCAGGTGCCCGGCGATCCCAAGACTGCTTACACCCATGTTTATGGCGCACCCGGCATTTCCGGCGTCACCATCCTCCAGCGCTGAAGTCCCGAAAATGCACCTTCATTTCTCCCCCGAAGACGAAGCCTTCCGCCAGGAAGTCCGCACGTTCCTCGACGCCAACCTTCCTGAATATTTGCGCGCGGGCATGCGCGCCACGCCATCGGTTTTTGTCGAACCCGACATAGGCCGCGAGTGGCAGGCCATTCTGCACAAGAAGGGCTGGCTGGCCTATAACTGGCCGGTCGATTGCGGCGGCACGGGCTGGACCACCGTCCAGCGCTATATCTTCGAGAAGGAATGCGCGCTGGCCGATGCGCCAAGCCTGCCGGTCCTGAGCCTCAAGCTATTGGGTCCGGTCATCTGCAAGTTCGGCACGCCCGAGCAGAAGGCGACGATCCTGCCCCGCATCCTGGACGGCACGGATTACTGGTGCCAGGGATTCTCGGAGCCGGGTTCGGGGTCTGACCTCGCCAGCCTGAAGAGCCGGGCCGAGCGCAAGGACGATCATTGGCTAATCAACGGCCGCAAGCTGTGGACGACCCATGCGCACCATGCGACCCATATCTTCTGCCTGCTGCGCACAGACCCCAAGGTAAAGCCGCAGAAGGGCATCAGCTTCATCCTGGTCGACATGAACCAGCCGGGCGTCGAGGTTCGGCCGATCATTGGGCTGGCCGGCGACCATGAAGTGAACGAGGTTTTCCTGGATGACGTCACCGCGCCGCTGGACAATCTTGTCGGCGAAGTTGGCGGGGGGTGGACCATCGCCAAGTTCCTGTTGGAAAATGAGCGCGGCGGTGCGTGCCACGCACCTAAACTCTTGTCAGACCTCGCAAAAATCCGCTCTTCGTCGAAGAATGAGCCGGACGGACTCGGCGGTTCCATGGCCGAAGATCAGGCGTTCATGGGCGAGGTTGCAAAGGTCGAACTGGAGGCGCAGGCCCTGGAGATGACGGAGCTTCGCGTCCTTGCCGAAATGGCCAAGGGCCTGCCGCCGGGGCCGCAGACATCGTTGTGCAAGATGGTCGCATCGACCCTGCGCCAGCAGGTCGATCATCTGGCCGTGCGGCTCTATGGCTATGCCGGCGTGGCTCTGGAGGAACAGCGGCCGCTTTATGGCAATGGCGCGCCGGAACCGCTGCACAACACAGCGGCGCAGGTCGCCGCCCCCCGCTATCTGAATAGCCGGGCGTGGACCATCTTTGGTGGGACGAACGAGATTCAGAAGACTATCATCGCCAAAACCGTGCTGGGCCTTTGAGCCGCGCGATACGAATTTTGAACGGAGACGGACGACATGCAGCATAGCCGCGAAGCGCTGATACAGGCCTATCGCCAGATGAAGACGATCCGGGTGTTCGAGGAGCGTCTGCACGACGAGATCGCCTTGGGCGAAATTGCCGGCTTCACGCATCTCTATGCGGGACAGGAAGCCTGCGCCGTGGGCGTGTGCGAGCACCTTGGCCCGAAGGATTACATCATCTCCACCCATCGCGGGCATGGCCATTGCATCGCCAAGGGATGCGATGTCGTTGGCATGATGAAGGAAATCTACGGTTCCAGCGATGGCCTCTGCAAGGGCAAGAGCGGCTCCATGCATATCGCTGACATCAACAAGGGCATGCTGGGCGCAAATGGCATCGTCGGCGCGGGTGCGCCGATCGCCGTTGGCGCAGGCATCACCGCCAAGAGCAACGGCACAGTGTCCATCGCCTTCTCCGGTGACGGCGCGTGCAACCAGGGCACGACGTTCGAGGCCATGAACATGGCGGTCGTCCTGAAGCTGCCGGTGATCTTCGTGTTCGAGAACAACCATTATTCCGAACATACCGGCGAGTCCTACGCCGTCGGCGCTGAAAGCATGACGGTGCGTTCCGCCGCCTTCGGCATGAAGGCCATTAAGGCCAACGGCATCGACTTCTTCTCCGTCTATGACGCGATGCGCGAACTGATCGAATATTGCAAAGCGGGCAACGGTCCGGCCTCGATCGAGCTGGATACCGAGCGTTTCTACGGCCATTTCGAGGGCGATCCGCAGCGTTATCGCGGCAAGGGCGAACTGGATCGCCTGCGCGAGGAGCGTGACTGCCTGAAGGTGTTCCGCACCAAGGTGACCGAAGCCAAGCTGCTGGAAGGCGCGGACATCGACGCCATCGACGCCGAGGTCGAGGCCTTGATCGATCGGGCCGTGGCGGAATCCAAGGCCGCACCGCGCCCCACCGCCGACCACGTCCTTGAAGACGTCTACATCAGCTACTGATCGCAAGGATCGATAAAACCATGGCAAGACAAATGATCCGCGACGTCATTCGCGACACGATCGACGCGGAAATGGCGAGAGACGAGAACGTCATCATGCTGGGCGAGGATATCGTCGGCGGCATGGGATCGCCCGGCGGGCCGGAGGCGATCGGCGGAATCTGGGGCACGTCCGGCGGCCTGTGGGCCAAATATGGGTCGGACCGGGTGATCGACACCCCGATTTCCGAAAGCGCGATCATCGGCGCGGCCGCAGGCGCCTCACTGACGGGCAAGCGAGCGATCGCCGAGATCATGTTCGCCGACTTCATCGGCGTGTGTATGGACCAGATCTGGAATCAGGTGGCCAAGTTCCGCTATATGTTCGGCGGCAAGTCCAAATGCCCGATCGTGATCCGCATGCCCTATGGCGCCGGTTACAACGCCGCGCCGCAGCACAGCCAGTCGATCCACGCAATGGTCACGGCGATGCCGGGCCTTAAAGTGGTGATGCCCACCACCGCCGCGGACGTAAAGGGCCTGCTGACGACGGCGATCCGCGACGATGACCCGGTCATCTTCCTGGAACACAAGGCGCTGTATGGCGTGAAGGGCGAAGTGCCGGACGGCGAATATCTGATCCCCTTCGGTCATGCCCGTCAGGTAACCCAGGGCGACGACGTCACGATACTGGCCACGGGCATGATGGTCGGCTTCGCGGAGAAGGCGGCGGCACAACTGGCGCAGGATGGCATCGGTTGCGACCTGCTCGACCTGCGCACCACCAGCCCGCTGGACGAGGAAGCGATCATGGACAGCGTGGAGCGCACAGGCCGCCTGCTGATCGTGGACGAGGCCCCGCCCCGTTGCAGCTTCGCGACCGACCTGTCGGCGCTGGTCGCCAACAAGGCGTTCGCATCGCTGAAGGCGCCGATCGAAATGGTGACCGGCCCACACAGCCCAGTGCCGTTCGCCCGCGAACTTGAATCCGCCTATGTCCCCTCCCCCGACAAGATCGTGGCGGCTGCGGTCAAGGCCATGTCCTACAGGCGGGGTTGAGCGAATGGCTAATCTGCGCGCATTTGCCATGCCCAAATGGGGCATCGAAATGACCGAGGGCGTTGTTGCCGAATGGATGGTCAAGGAAGGCGTTCCATTCAAGAAGGGCGATATCCTGGCCCTGATCGAAACCGACAAGATCACCAATGAAGTCGAGGCGGAAGCCGACGGCATGTTCCCGAAGCTGGTCGCGGAGACCGGCGGCACCTATCAGGTCGGCGAACTGATCGCCGTCCTGACCGGCGCGGACGAAAAGCCGTCGGCGGATGAGGTTTCGGCCTTCGTCAGCGGGTTCAAGCCCGCCGACACAGCCGTCGCCTCCAAGGCTGGCGGATCACCTCCCCCGCCGCCGGCAGCAGCGCCAAAGGTGGAAGCAGCACCCGAGCCAGTGAAGACAGTCAGCATCGCCGCCGACGCGAACATCAGCCCGGCTGCGCGTGCGCTGGCCGAGGAAAAGGGCGTCGACATTGCCGGGATCACCGGGTCTGGCGACGGCGGACGCATCACGTTCCAGGACGTGCTGCAGGCCAGCCTGCCGGCGACTACGGTCGGCGGATCGCCAGTAGAGATCGCGCCGATCGGCGAGACGCTGGGCGAAGTGTTTGCAAGCCCACTCGCCAAGC
>JAHFPU010000023.1 GCA_023266635.1 Sphingobium sp. | reverse complement strand
TAGCAAGAATGTCTGGCCGATCCTGGATGCTGGGCGTTGTCACCCTATCGTCTCCGCGACGTTCGACTTGGAAAAGGCTTCTGATGCACATCGTGCAATGGAAACCCCAAGCCATGCTGGCAAGATCATCCTGACGGTCCGGCATGCGTGATGACGAAGCTTGCGGCCCGAAAAAATCTGCGTGTCAGGCATGTGTCTGGACAGCGGGGAAAGCTTCCGCAAAAGCCCAGAAATTTTGAGTGAACGGATAAGCGAATGAACCACGCCATTTTCTCGCTGGACGACCGCAGAGCACTTGTGACTGGCGCGTCTAGCGGCTTAGGCTATCATTTTGCCAAGGTCCTTGCATCAGCAGGTGCGCATGTCGTCCTCGCTGCCCGTCGCGAGCATCTGTTGGAGAAGCGCGCGGATGACATTCGCGCCGGCGGCGGAAGCTGTTCGGTCATAGGCCTGGATATCGCAGACGGCACAAGCATAGCTACGGTGACTGAATCGCTCGGAGCGATTGATATTCTTGTCAATAACGCTGGAATTGTGCGGGAAGCGCCGGCACTTGACCAAGGCGAAGCCGACTGGGACGCTGTCATTGATACGAACCTAAAAGGCATGTTCTTGCTCGCCACCGCAGTGGCACGCGGAATGCGGGACGCGGGCAAGGGCGGCAGCATCATCAACATTGCGTCTATTTTGGGCCTTCGACAGGCCAGTGGGGTGCTGCCTTATGCGGTGTCCAAAGCCGGCGTGATCCAGTTAACCAAGAGCCTGGCCCTGGAAATCGCCCGATTTGGCATTCGTGTTAATGCCATTGCTCCAGGCTATTTAGACACCGAGCTTAATTCCGAATTTTGGCAAACCGATGCTGGAAAGGCAATGCTGCGCCGGATACCGCAGCGCCGCCTGGGCCAACTCGATGATCTGGACGGACCTTTGCTACTCCTCGCATCTGATGCGTCAGCCTATATGACAGGGTCGGTCTTGACCGTCGATGGCGGGCATGTCGTCAGCACATTATAGTCACGTTAGGGCGACCGGATCGGGTTTGCCAACGTGACGCGCTTGTTTCATACCGGCGACCATCCGGTCGTCGAACCTGACGGGGATGTCTGCATCGCGTAAAGGTCTGGAGCGTTTTCCAAGCAAGCGAAGCTCAAACCCTCACGACAACCTTGCCGATATTCCCGCCCGTAAACAGCTTGGCATAGGCCGTCAGCAGGTTTTCAAAGCCCTGCGTTTCCTCGAACGGCACGACCAGGCGACCGTCATCGAGCCACCCTTTCAGGCGCTCCGTCAGTTCCGGTCCCCGGTCCATGAAGTCGGGCGAGAAGAAGCCGGTCACCTGCAGGCGACGGGCCAGGATCTGGTCGAAGCGTCGTGGTCCGGGTTGCGCCTCGGCATATCCGGCGATCAGGCCGCAGATCGCAATGCGGCCATAGTGGGCCATGTTGGGCAATACGGCATCCAGCAGCGGCCCGCCGACATTGTCGAAATACACGTTCACGCCGTTCGGCGCCGCCTTCGCGATCGCGCCTTCTACATCGTCTCCCCGATGATCGATGGCGCCGTCCAGGCCGAGCTTCTCGGTCAGGAACGCGCATTTCTCCGCGCCGCCCGCAATGCCGATGACATGTGCGCCCAGAATCTTCGCGATCTGCGTGGCAAGGATTCCGGTCGCCCCGGCGGCCGCCGATACCAATACCGTGTCGCCGGCTTTCGTGCGACCGACATCCTCTATGCCGACCAGAGCCGTCCAGCCGTTCATGCCGAGCGCGCCGAAATGCTGGCGCGCATCGGCCACGCTAGTGTCGAGCTTCACAAGCCCCGACAATTCTGGACGCACCACGGACTTTTCCGCCCATTGGCCAAAGGCGCGAACCAGATCGCCGGGCGCGAAACCTTCCGCACGGGATTCGGTCACGCGTCCCAGGGCGAGGCCAGGGACCACGCTGCCGAGGGGAATGGGCGGCTGATAGCTGTCCGTGCGCGGCGTCATCCACATCCGCGTTCCCGCGTCGAGCGACAGCAGTTCGTTCGTGAAGACGACTTCGCCCTCGTTCGCCACCGGGTCGGGCTGATCGACCAGGGCTATGGAAGCCGCGAAATCATTCCCCTCGGGGTAGCTGTCCAGTCTGTAGGCTTTCATAATGATTTATGTCCAAAAGAGGGATTGCACAAAAGTCGCCGGAGCCATGCAGCTACGCGGCATGATCTATTTGTTTTCGATGTCAGGCTTCAGGTTTGCGTCACCCTGCGCATTCAGGTCGAGCATCAGTTTCTTACGCGTGGAATAGGCTGGCCAGTGCGGAAGAGCTTCACCCTCGGGCGTGTTCGTCTTCACGAAATTGGCGAGATAGGATGACGCGAGCTGACCAGCGTCACGATCCGTGGAGGAGGTGTCGCGGCCATATTTGATCGCTTCGGTATGGAAGAAGAAGGGAATGTCGGTCGCATGCTGAGCACCCTTGGACCCGGCGCGCGCTGCGTCGGCGACATAGGAAAAGCGATAATAATATGTCGGCACGCCCTGGCGAGTCAGGGTATCGGCGATCATGCGGGCGCCGGTCGCCATCGGCCCATTTGCTCCGCCGATGTCGTCGCTGGTGGCGCCGACCATCATGGGAACATGCGCAAAGCGACCCCCTCTATAGGCGTCGAGAACATCGACAGCGATGCGTCCATCGGCAATCGGGCTGGCGAATGTGCGCGGCCCTTCCGGCGCGGCAAATAATGTCGCGAGATTCAATCCGTCGGTAACTTGCTCGGCGTCCAGAGCCCTCAGCTTCGCGAGCGCCTGCGGGTCGTCGGGTTGTATATTCTTGGATTGCGCAAAGGCAATGCCGATCGCTTCCGCCGACGCCAGCGTAGAGTCACCGAGAGCTACTGGTCCCCCGGACATCGCGACGGCCTTCTGAAACAATCCCTGCGCCATGGGCGAGGTGACGAGCATGTGGACAGAAATGCCGCCCGCGCTTTCACCAACAATGGTGACGTTTGACGGATCGCCGCCAAAGGCCGCGATGTTACGCTGGACCCAATGCAGGGCAGAGAGCTGGTCCATATAGCCGTAATTGGCGATCAGGCCATGGTCGGCGTCCGCCTTGGTCAACTGTGGATGCGCAAAGGTGCCGAAACGGCCCAAGCGATAGTTGAAACTGACGACCATTATGCCTTTTTTGGCCAGCTCCGCCCCCGAATAGGTCGGGGGAGACGACCCGCCATTGACGAAGCCGCCGCCATAGATCCACACCATCACCGGCAACTTGCCCTTCGCCGCCGCCGGCTTCCAGATATTCAGATAGAGGCAATCCTCGGCAGGCGGCGTGCCAAGCGGCGCGGCGTCGCTGGGGAAGGGGTTCTGCATGCAGTCATGGCCATAGTGCGTGGCGTCACGCGTCCCGGACCATGATGATGCCGGTTGCGGCGCGCGCCACCGCAGTTCCCCAACGGGCGGCGCGGCGAAAGGGATGCCCTTGAAGGCTATGATGCCGTCAACGCTGTCCCCGCGCAGCGCACCCGTCTCGATCCGGACGTCCTGTTGCGCATCGGGCGCTGCATTCCGTGCCGACGCGCTCGGTGCAAGGCATCCCAATATAGCTATCGCCACTATTGGGGTCAGTTTGAACGCCATGCTGCCCTTCCGATCCTTGCGCTGACTCAGTTCTTGAAACGAACAATCATCTTTCTGATGCGCCACTCGCCGTTCAATTTCACCCAGTCATTCTCATAGACGAACATGGATATGGACACCGGCTGGCCACCGCATCCCGCGCAGTGCTGATCGACGATATTCTTCGTCGTTGTGATCGACAGCGCGTTGATATGCGTCTTGACGTGGTTTTCCGATACCTCGTCGAATGTCACGCTTGTAAGATAATGTTTCGACGCAAGGCCCGTCTCTTTCCCGTCCCCGCCGCCGAACGCCTTGAGGATCGCAGCGCGTCCGTGAAATTCGATGTCGGGTTTGCCGTCAGGATAGAAGGCCAGCATATCCGCGTCGTCCGTGAACATGCGGTCGGCCCACATCTGCCGCGTCGGCGCGCCGTCGTCCCGGTCTACCAACTGGTTATAGACAGCCAGCGTATCCCGGATCTCATCCTTGATGAGCAGCTTTTTGATCGCTTCGGACGAGGCAGCCGGTCGGCTCGCCGCGTTGGCCTGCGTGTATGCGCCCAGCGTGGCGGCGGCGTACAGCGTGATGGCGGCGATGCGCTTCATGGCTTTCCCTTCCCGGCGGGCGTGGCCGGCACAAGTTTCACAATGGCATCAGGCTCGTTGATGACGAGATAGATCGCGCCATCGGGTCCGGTCACGATATCGCGCAGTCGGCCGTGCCACCGGAATATCTGCTCCTGATGCGTGACCTTGTCGCCTTCGACCGTCAGCCGCAGCAATTCCTTCTGCTTGAGCGACGTGACGAACAGGCTGTCGCGCCAGTTCGGGAAAGCCTTGCCTTCGTAGAAGGCCATGGCCGACACGGCGATTGACGGCGTCCAGTGGACCGTCGGTTCGATCATCTTGCTCGTATCGACAGGCTGGCTTTCGTCCGGCACCGGCACGATCGCCTGTGAATGGCCGATGGGATAGGCCCGGTCGAACGGACGCCCGTCATAGCCCATGCCGTAGGTCAGGTACGGCCAGCCATAATTGCCGCCCGGCCGGATCAGGTTCAACTCGTCGCCGCCGCGTGGGCCATGTTCCGAGGACCAAAGGTATTTCGTACGGGGATCGGCTGCGAAGCCTTCGATATTGCGGTGCCCGATGCTCCAGATGGAGGGAACAGCGCCCTTCACGCCGACATAGGGATTGTCCGCCGGTATGGAGCCGTCCGGCGCGACGCGATGGATTTTGCCGTTGGGCGAGGTCAGGTCCTGCGCTTCCATCACGGAATATACGCGATCGCCGACCGAGAAATAGAGCATTCCGTCCGCGCCGAAGGCCAGCCTTCCGCCGAAATTGGGTGTCACGCGATAGCTGGTCGGCGCGCCCTGCCAGATCGTCTGCTGGTCGACCAGCGCATTGTTGCGCAGCCGTCCGCGGATGATCTTGATCTGCGTCGCGATCGTAAAGCATGTGGCGCGGCCCGCGCATTTCGCGGCTTCCCCATATGTGTCGGGCTGCTCGTCGGTGAAGCCGACATAGATCCAGCCGCTCTTCTCATAATCCGGCGCGAGCGCCAGGCCGAGCATCCCGCCATGGATGAACTCCTGCGTGATCTTGGGCGCCCCGGTGACAGGCGCGTCGACCTTGCCGTCCGTGTGCACCACGCGCAGCCGCCCGGGACGCTCGCTGACCAGCATCGTCGACTTGGACAGGAAAACCATCGACCAGGGTGTGACCAGATCCTTGTCCGCGACGGTTTCGACGCGATAGGATTCCAGCTCGGATTTCTGCGCGTCGGTCGGGAAGGCTGTCGTTCCGGCCTCGGCGGATGCGCCCTTTTCGCGGATATAGGCGACCAGCCCGCGCCGCTCGGCATCCGTCAGGGTTTCGCCGAAAGCGGGCATGCCCTTGTCGATCACACCGGCCGAAAGGACCCGCATGATGCTGGCGTCGTCGCTGCCATGGATCCAGGTCGCATCGACGAGCGAGGGTCCCTGGCCCCCGGTCAGGTCAGCGCCGTGGCACCCCGAACAATTGGTTTCGAACGTCTCCTGATTGGTGGGGACGTCGGACTTCGCCTCAAGCGAAGGACCCTCGGCCATGCCACTGTCGGTGGCATGGCCGAGGGCCACTATCGAAAGGACCGCCATGACCAGCCCACCCGGCGCAAAACCACGAAGACGCGACAGGAATGGGATGATCATGGAATGCCCTTATATTAGAATTTGAAACGCACGCCCGCCGTGAACTGGCGGCCGACAACGTCGTACAGCGCCAATGTCGTCGGGAAGCTGACGCCTGGGTTGGCGATCGAGGGCACAAGCGGCGGCTTCTTGTCGAGCAGGTTGTTGATCGTCACGAACGGGGTCAGCGACCCGCCATGGCCGGCAACATTGGCCGTGATCGTCATGTCCATATAGAATGCCGCAGGCGCATAGGGCTTTTCAAACACGCCAAAGCCGGAGCTTGCCAGGCTGATGTCGGTCAGCTTGGTGTGGCTGAAATAGCGGCCCTGCACGAACAGGCTGGCGGCTTCCGTGCTGACCGTCACATTGGCCGTGGCATGGAGCTTGGGGAATGCCGATGCAGTGCTCAGGTTCCGGCCCGCCTGGTCGATGCCGGTGGCGGAGATGAACTTGAAGTCGTAGTTCAGCAGGCCTTCCAGCTTCACGCCCAGCTGCGTGCTGCCAACATCCACGTCGAAATCATAGTTGGTCTGGACGTCGATACCCTTGGTCCGAAGCGACGCGCCGTTGATGGGCGTGACGTCGATGGCCGTCGGGAAGCTGGTTGGCGTGGCGCGGGTGATCCGGCTGCACAGCGGATCGGTGCCGCCGCTTGCGAAGCAGGTGTCGCCGATCGTGCCTGAATCCAGCGTAGTGATCGCATTCTTGATCTTCAGGTCATAATAATCGACCGACAGGCTGAAGCGATGCAGGAATTCCGGCTGCAGGATGATGCCGATCGTCTTGGTGTTGCCGATTTCCGGCTTCAGGGCGAGGTTTCCGCCGCCAAAGGTCGGCACGACGCTGCTCACGCTCGTCACGGCATCGTTGAACACCACCGAGTTGAACGAACGCCCGGCGAAGAAGTCGTACAATGTGGGCGCCCGGATGTCGCGGGACATGGTGCCGCGGAAGCGGACCGAGGATACCGGCGCATAGGTGAAGCCGAGCTTCCAGGTCTCTACCGATCCGGAGGTGCTGTAATCGGTGTACCGGAACGCGCCGTTGATATCGAGCGCCTTGGCGAAGGCCATGTCGCGCAGCAGCGGCAGCGCCGCTTCGCCGTAGATTTCCTTCACATTATACGACCCGTCGGCGACGCCGACATTGGTATAGACGAATCGCGCCGTCGTCGGCGAAATGCCGCGCAATCCGGTCACGTCGATCGGGATTGCCGGATCGGCGTTGCTCGTCTGCTCCAGCGACTGCTTGCGATAGCTGCCGCCGATGTTGAAGGACAGAGGACCCGCCCACAGATCGACCAGATCGCCGCCGAAGTTTGCCGTGAACTCGTCAAGCTTGTTGCGCACGGTGAAGCGCGTGATGCCTTCCTGATAGGCCAGCGCCGCGGCCGAGGACGAACCCTCGCCCAGCAGGTTCAGCGGAACGCAGCCAGGGTACAGGCCGGGGTTGGTCAGCGCCACGCGGCAGACGATATTGCCGTTTGCGACGCCCGACTGGAACTGCCCCTGATCAACCGCGTCGATGGCGGCGAAGAACTTGGTGTTCTCGCTCTCGTTGCGGCGGGTCTTCAGCTTGGTGTCGCCGTGCGTGTAATAGGCTTCGAAGTTGAACCGGCTGCCCAGCTTGCCCTTGAAACCGGCCGTGATGTTATAGGCGTCGTTCTGCGTGCGCGCATAGGTGTCGAGGTTCGTCAGCCGGTCGTCGGCGCGGAACAGCGAGAAGGACGGCGTGTTGGTCGCCGTCAGCTGCGCCTGCGCATCGGCGGGCAGATAGGGGTTGCCGCTGTAGATCGGGATGAACACGCGGAAATTGTCTTCCAGCGCGTTATATTTGTTGATCGAGCGCCCGTAGCTTCCCTGCGCGAAGAACTCGATATCGTTGGTGATATCATAGCTGATGCGGCCAAAACCCTGATAGGTCTTGAGCGCTGCGGACAGGACCGTGTTGCCGTTCGAGGAGGATGCCGAATCCTCGCCGCCGGTGGCCAGGCCGCGCGTGCCCAGGATCGTGCCCGGATTGAACGGGGCAAGGACGCCACCCGGCAGGAACTGCTGTCCCGCAAACGGACCGTCAAAGACGAAGCCGCCGCGCGAGACGAACGAGAAGTTGGTGTCGGGATAGACGCGATAGGGATCGGCGGTCGTGCCGGACCCCAAATACAGATAATCGCGGCTCTGCCCCTTGCGATCATTCTTCCGGGGGATGCCATCACTGTTATAGGTTTCGGCGCTGAACTCGATATGGCCGCGATCATCGGCGAAGCTGGTGCCGGCGGCGATACCCAGGCGATAGCTCGCATTGTCGCCGCGCTGCGAAATACCCTTCTGGGCAACGCCCTTCACGCCGTTGAACTTGTCGTCGAGAACGAAGTTGACGACGCCGCTGACCGCATCGGAACCATAGACGGCCGAAGCGCCTGCGGTCACGACGTCGACGCGCTGCACCAGAAGCTGCGGCAGAAGATTCGTGTCGACCGTGCCCTGATAGCTGGTGGGCGGCACGCGCCGGCCGTCGAGCAGCACCAGAGCGCGGACCGGGCCTACGCCGCGAAGGTCGAGATAGTTGCCGGCATAGGGCTGATCGGCGTTGGTCAGCTCGGTGGCCTGACCCAGCGAATTCTGGAACTGCGGCGTCTTGTTCAGCGCGTCCGGCAGGTTGCTCGGCGTCGACTGCGAAAGGGCCTGGGCATTGAGCACCGTGACCGGCGTCGGCGCCGAATAGCCACGCTGCACGATGCGCGAACCGGTGACAACGATGTCATTTTCGGGTATGTCAGTATCTTTCGCGGCGGCTTCCGTCGTCGGATTGGTGGGCTGGGCGTCCTGCGCGAGAAGCGGACTTCCCAGCGGCAACATGGCGCATCCGCCGAATAGATATGCGATAAAATTCCGCTTCATAATGACCTCTCCCTGTTTGATTGCGCCGGCATATCCCGTGCCCCCTCGGCATCGATAGCTGGCAAAATCATTGTTATAATTGGTAGTGTGCGGGGAGTTCTGCAAAATCCCTTGAGGATGTGAGCGGCCATGGCAGGCTGGTGATGTTCGAAGTCACCAACTCCAATGGAGCCCCACCATGACCAGGAATGAGAATAGACCATCGATAGCCGCCGTCAAAGATTTGATGGGATCGAACCGCGATGCTTTGCGAGAGATCGTGCAGGATTTGCTGCAGGAGATGCTCGAAGGCGAGATGACCGATGTGCTCGGCGCCTCGAAGAGCGAACGGGCTGACGGCCGCGTTGGCTATCGATCCGGGCATTATAACCGGACGCTGATCACACGAGTGGGGAAGCTGGAGTTGCGGGTGCCGCAAGATCGCGACGGCCGTTTCTCGACGGAGTTGTTTGAGCGCTATCAGCGTTCAGAACAGGCGCTTGTGGCGTCGTTGGCTGAAATGTACGTCCAGGGTGTGTCGACCCGAAAGGTGAAGGTCATAACCGAGGAGCTATGCGGACACAGCTTCTCCGCTTCGACCATCTCGGCGATAAACAAGCGCCTGGACGAGAGCCTGACGGCCTTTGCCCGGCGGCGGCTGGACGAGCCGTTCGCCTATCTCATCATTGACGCCAAGTATGAGAAAGTCCGCCAGGCAGGCGTGGTACGCTCCTGCGCTGTGCTCGTGGCACTGGGCGTCGATTGGGAAGGCAGGCGCCAGATTTTGGCTGTTGAGCTTGCCAACCGTGAGAGCCGATCCTCCTGGAAGGACTTCCTCGTCGGCCTTAAGGAGCGCGGCCTTCACGGTGTCGAATATGTTGTTGCTGATGACCATGCCGGTTTACGCGCTGCTGTTCGCGAGGTGTTGCCCGATGCCTGGTTCCAGCGCTGTTACGTGCATTTTTTGAGAAACGCGCTCGACCACCTGCCGCGCAAGGCTGACGACGACTGCCTTCAGGAGCTTCGCTGGATCTACGATCGTCGCGAACTCTCCGAAGCAAAAAGCGATCTGGCTGCCTGGCTCAGGAAATGGTCGCCGCGATATCCCAAACTCACCAGCTGGGCTGAGGAGACCATCGAGGAGACGTTCACATTCTACCGGCTTCCGCGGCAGCATCATAAACACATGAAGAGCACAAATATGCTCGAGCGCTTCAATGAGGAAATCAAGCGCAGGACGATCGTCCTGCGCATCTTTCCCAACGAAGACAGCTGCTTGCGCCTCATACGCTCGCTGGCCGTCGAGACCCATGAAAACTGGCTTGAAGCCAATCGCTATCTCAACATGAACGACCTTAAGGAGATGAAGAAAGCCGATCTGCGTCAAGCCGCATAGCCAGCATGCCGGCCGCTATTTGCAGAACTTGACGCACACAACCTTATAATTGCGATATCACGCGCAATATCTCAGCAACACGGCGCTCGTAGGAGGATTGCGACGGGCGTCCTACCATCATTTCCGATAGGATAGCGGGCGCCGCGGACATGCTGTGCGCGCTTGCAACATAAATTGATTTTGGCGCACAGAATTTGGCGAAAAAATCTGTTCGCTTACGCAGCAAAATTCCGAACGCAATTTGTGCATCGTCTGAAATGCTATTAGTTTTGCCAGGTGGGGAAGTTCAGTACGCCCCGGCGCACTCCGAGAAATCCGGCGTGACGATGATGCCTTCCTGCGCGGATCGTGTCGCCGATAGCAGCACGGACATCACCGCAAGCGCCTGACGCGGCGGAACGGGATTGGGACTCTGTCCGGCTAACGCAGCAGCGATACCCGCATAATAGCCCCGCTGATCGCCTGGGCTCGCGGCCCGGCGGTGAGGAACGCCCTTTTCGTCATAGACTGTCAGGTCATCGGGATCGTCGCCCCATCCCGTCGCCCCCGGCGTCATGCCCGCCAGCAATTGCTGCTCCTGAATATCGGGATGCGATTTGACCAGGCTCCCATGCGTTCCATGCACCGTAAAACGTGGTGACCCGCCCGCCACCAGCATGCTGGCATGCAATATTGCCCGACAATGGCCATATTCCAGAACGACATGCGCCCAGTCATCCGTCACCGCACCCTGCCTCTGACGGGCAAGTGTTGCCTGCACATGGATCGGAAGACCAAGGATCTGCAGCGCCTGGTCGATAAGATGTGGACCCAGATCGAACCATATCCCGCTACCCAGACCCGCTCCTTCGCGCCAGCGTTGCCGCACCTCAGGGCGAAACCGGTCGATATGCGATTCGAAATGGGTGACGGACCCGATCAAACCTGTGTCGATGGCGGCTTTCACGCTGAGGAAGTCGCTGTCCCATCGGCGGTTATGAAATACGGACAGGAGCCGGTCATGCGTGTCGGCCAGCGCGATAAGGTCACGGGCTTCCTGCAGGTCGAGTGTAAAGGGCTTGTCGACAACGACATTATTCCCTGCCTTGAGAGCCGCGCTTGCGAGCGGCGCATGACTGTCATTGGGCGACGCGATGACTACCAGGTCGAGATCGGGGCTGGTGGCGACAGCCAGGGGGTCCGAAACGATCATGGTATCGGGCAGGTCGGCGCGAACCTTGGCGGCATCGCTGGATGCGACCATCGTGATTTTCAATTTTGATTCTGCGCCGATCAGCGGCGCATGAAACGTCTTGCCTGCAAAACCGTATCCGATCAGGCCGACCCGAAAAACACCATCATCATCCATGGCGATGATCTATGCGCGCCTGCCGTCCGGGAATCCAGCCTACCTCCAGCCGGAGAACTGTCGGCTTGGCGCAACCGCATGTTTCGTCTAGTGGCCGCTGGTGCCTCGGAGCAATCCGAAGCATTCCATGTATGCGCCGGTGTTCCGCAAGGAGCTTAATCGGGAATGCGGTGCGGGGGCTAGCCCCTTATGCCGCGGCTGTCCCTGCAACTGTGAGCGGATAGCGCGATGCACGAGCCCCTCGGGGTAGCCACTGGACAGGCCTTGTCCGGGAAGGCGTGCATCAAGCGATGACCCGCAAGCCAGGAGACCTGCCGGCGCACTGGTCGCTCTTGCACTGACCCAGGGATTGGTCATGGCACGGTCCTTCTTCCGTCTGGGCGACGAAGCTGTGTGGCTGGGGCTGCACGGCGCGTGGTGACGGGTGCCAGTCGCGCCTGCCCGCCGTTGCGCGCCGACCGGCAATGCCGGTAAGCCCGGTCTCTTTTCGCCCCGGCGCGCGGAGGATTTGCCTGTGAGCCAGACCGGCGCGGGCAGTAATAGGACGGCCGCGAACAATGCGGTCGTCAGGGGCTGGTGCCCCGACGCCTGGCGGCCGATGATCGCGGGCGACGGCCTGCTCGTGCGCGTAAAGCCGCGCCTCGGTCGCCTTTCGGCACAGGAACTCGCGGCGCTGTGTGAGGCCGCTATCGCTTATGGCAACGGCCTGATCGATGTGACCCGGCGCGCCAATCTCCAGATACGCGGCGTCCGCGAAGAGGGCTGGCGGCCGCTACTCGATACGCTGCTTGGCTTGGGCCTTGTCGATAACGACGCCAGACGGGAAGGCGCGCGAACAATGCTGGTCGCGCCAGACTGGCGGGAGGATGACGACAGCCACCGAATCGCCTACGAATTGCTGCAGCGGCTGGACGAATTGCCCGATTTGCCGGGCAAGTGCGGCTTCGTCATCGACGCTGGCGCTGAACCTGTCCTGTTGCGCGAGCCGGGCGACTTCCGGATCGAACGCGCAGCGAACGGCGGCCTGATGCTCCGCGCGGACGGCAGGGAAAGCGGTGTGTCGGTGGACAGGCCCGGCGCGGTGGATGCGCTGATCGCGCTCGCCCGCTGGTTTGTGGCGAGCGATGGCGCGCGGGCGGGCCGGATGGTCCGCCATGACGCGCGGCTTCCCGCATGGGCGACCGGCACGGCAATGCCTGCGCAGGCGCGTCCGCCGCTTGTCCCCGGTCCCTGGGACAAGGGCATAGTCTACGGTCTCGCCTTTGGCCGGGTGGAGGCGCGCGCGCTCATGCGAGCGGGCGACGTTCGACTCACGCCCTGGCGTATCCTGCTTATCGAGGGCGAGGCGAACGGACTGCCCTTCGATCCCGCCGTCGACTCCCTCATGCGGATAGAGGCCTGCCCCGGTGCGCCGGATTGCCCGCAGGCGAGCGTGGAGACCCGCGACCTCGCGCGCCGCCTTGCCCCCCATATGACGGGACGGCTGCATGTGTCCGGCTGCGCCAAGGGCTGCGCCAGTTCTATGCTAGCCGATGTCGTCCTGACCGGACGCGACGGGCGCTATGATCTGGCCCTCGACGCGCGGGCGGGGGCGGAACCCATCCGCGCCGGTCTCACCACCGCCGACCTTCTTGCCCATTTCGGAGCCTGCTAATGCCCCATGACTATGAGAAGGACGGCGCGTCCATCTATCGCCAGTCCTTCGCCACCATCCGGGCAGAGGCAGACCTCGCGCGCTTCTCGCCCGAGGAGGAGCCGGTCGCCGTGCGGATGATCCATGCGGCCGGCATGGTGGATCTAGCCGAGCATATCCGCTTCTCCCCCGATTTCGCGAACGTAGCCCGTGCAGCCCTGGCGAACGGCGCTCCAATCCTGTGCGATGCGCGCATGGTGTCCGAAGGGGTGACGCGCGCGCGCCTGCCCGCCGACAATCCGATCCTCTGCACGCTCCATGACCCCGTCGTGCCGGAGATGGCGCGGGCAATGGCCAACACCCGCTCCGCCGCCGCGCTTGAACTGTGGCGGCCGCATCTCGCCGGGGCGCTCGTCGCCATCGGCAACGCGCCCACGGCGCTGTTCCACCTGCTCAACATGCTGGAGGACCGCGACTGCCCGCGCCCTGCGGCGATCATTGGCTGTCCCGTCGGCTTCGTAGGCGCGGCGGAGTCGAAGGATGCCTTGTGGACGGCGCAGCCCGTCCCCTGCTGCATCGTCGAGGGCCGCCTCGGCGGCAGCGCGATCACCGTCGCAGCCGTCAATGCGCTGGCGAGCCGCGCGGAATGAGCGGCACTGTCTATGGCGTTGGCCTTGGCCCCGGCGCGCAGGATCTGCTGAGCGTGCGCGCCGACCGGCTGGTGCGGGGCGGCCGCCATGTCGCCTATTTCCGCAAGGCCGGGCGGCCGGGGCAAGCGCGGCGCATCGTCGAGGGCCTTCTGCGCGCCGACGCGATCGAACTGCCCATGGAATATCCGGTGACGACCGAAATTCCCATCAGCGATCCCCGCTACAATACATGCCTCTCCGCCTTCTACGCGGAATGCACCGATCGCTTGCTGGCCGTCACGGATGCCGGCGAGGATGTGGTCGTGCTGTGCGAGGGCGACCCCTTCTTCTACGGCTCCTTCATGCACCTCCACAGCCGCCTGACCGGCCGGACGCCGGTGGAGGTGGTGCCGGGCATCACCGGCATGGCGGGGGCGTGGAACGCGACAGGCATGCCGATCACCTGGGGCGATGACGTGCTGACGGTCGCGATGGCGACGCTGCCGGAGGAGGAGCTGGTCCGGCGCATCCGTGATACGGACGCGCTGGTCGTCATGAAGATCGGCCGCCACCTGCCCAAGCTGCGCCGGGCGGTGGCCGCCGCCGGGCGCACCGATACGGCCTGGCTGGTGGAACATGCCGCCATGCCCGGTCAGCGCGTAACCCGGCTGGCCGATGTCGATACGATAACCCCCTATTTCTCCATCCTGCTGATCCACGGGCAGGGGCGCAGGCCATGAGCGGCTGGGTGGCGGTCGCGGGCCTCGGCCCCGGGGACGAGGCGCTCGTGACGCCGGAGGTGAGCGCCGCGCTGGCGCAGGCGACCGACGTCGTCGGCTATATCCCCTATGTCGCGCGGGTCGCACCACGCGCCGGACTGACCCTGCATCCGTCCGACAACCGGGTGGAGCTGGACCGGGCGGGCCATGCGCTGGATCTGGCGGCGGACGGGCGGCGCGTGGTCGTCGTTTCGTCCGGCGACCCCGGCGTGTTCGCCATGGCGTCTGCGCTGTTCGAGGCGCTGGAGGCCGGCCCCGCACGCTGGCAAGACCTCGACATACGCATATTGCCGGGCATCACCGCGATGCTGGCTGCAGCCGCACGGGCGGGCTCGCCGCTCGGCCATGATTTCTGCGCGATCAACCTGTCCAATAATCTGAAGCCCTGGCCGGTGATCGAGAAGCGCCTCCGGCTGGCGGCGGAGGCGGACTTCGCCATGGCTTTCTACAACCCCCGGTCGAAGGCGCGTCCGGAAGGCTTCGCGCGCGTCCTGGAGATATTGCGTGAGACGTGCGGCGACGCCCGTCCCATCCTCTTCGCCCGCGCCGTCACCACGGCGGAGGAGGATTTGCGGATCGTTCCGCTGGGGGAGGCGAGGGCGGACATGGCGGACATGCGCACCATGGTCATCGTCGGATCGAGCCAGACCCGCATCATCGCGCGGGCGCGTGGCCCCATCCTCTATACGCCACGCTCCCTGCCGGGAGATGCGCCATGACCGATCCAGTCCAGCGCCTCTTCCGGCCGGTGGAATGTGATGCGGTCGGGCATCGCCGGCCTGTCGATCATCAGCACAGGCAGGCCAAGCGCCCTCGCCGCCGCCAGCTTGGCTGCCGCGCCCTCGCCGCCGGAATTCTTCGCGACGATCAGGTCAATCCGATGCTCCTGCATCAGGCGGCTGTCGCCCTCGACCGTGAACGGGCCGCGATCCACGACCAGTCTGTGGTCGGGCAGGGCCGGGGGCGCATCCGGCGCATCCACGAAGCGGAGCAGATAATGATGCTGCGGCCGGGCGGCGAAAGCATCGACATGCATCCTGCCCAGCGCCAGCATCACCCGGCTAACGGGGCCGTCCAGCGCCTCCACCGCGCCCGGAATGTCCGCGACATGGCTCCAGCGGTCGCCGGTCACGGCAACCCATGGCGCGCGGGTCAGCGCGGCATGGGCGACGCCGGTCGCGCGCGCGGCCTCGACGGCATGGGCGCTCATCGTCGCGGCAAAGGGATGGGTGGCGTCCACCAGATGGGTGACGTCCTGCGCGCGCAGATAGTCGATCAGCCCCGAAACGCCGCCAAAACCGCCGATGCGGACGGGCAGGGGCTGGCCCCTGGGATTGGCGGTTCGCCCCGCATAGCTGAACGTCGCTCTCACGCCATGGCGCGCGAGCATCTCCGCCAGAGCGCTTGCTTCGGTCGTGCCGCCCAGCAGCAGGATATTCGGCATGGCTGACATGACTGCCCCGCATTGGTTGACGATCATCGGCATCGGTGAGGACGGGATGGAGGGCCTGTCCGCCCGGAGCCGCGCGGCGCTGGCGGAGGCGGAACTGGTCATGGGACCGGCCCGGCACCTCTCGCTGCTGGCCGGGATTAGCTGCCCGACGGTGGAATGGCCAGTGCCCTTTGCCGATGGGATCGACCGGCTGCTGGCGCATCGCGGGCTGCGGGTGGTCGCGCTGGCCTCGGGCGACCCTTTCTGGTTCGGCGCGGGGAGCAGCATATCGCGGCATCTCGAACCACATGAATGGATCGCGCATCCGGCGCCCTCCACCTTCGGGCTGGCGGCGGCGCGGCTGGGCTGGGCGATACAGCATGTCGCCTGCCTTGGTCTCCACGCCGCGCCGCTGGACCGTCTGCGCCCGCATCTGGCCCCCGGCGCGCGCCTGCTCGTGCTGGTGCGGGACGGGGCAGCGGTTGCGGACCTGGCGGCCTGGCTGACCGCGCGCGGCTTTGGCGACTCTCTCCTGCATGTCATGGAAAGCCTTGGCGGGCCGCGGGAACGGATACGAAATGTCGTGGCGGCGTCGATGACGCTGACCGATATCGGCCATCCCGTGGCTATGGGCGTGGAGGTACAGGGGGATGGCGCGGTCATGCCCTTGGCCAGCGGCCGCCCAGATATGCTGTTCGACCATGACGGGCAGATCACCAAAGCGCCGGTCCGCGCGCTCACCCTCTCGGCGCTTGCGCCGCGCGCGGGCGAACTGCTGTGGGATATCGGCGCGGGGTCGGGGTCGATCGCCATAGAGTGGCTGCTCGCCCATCCCGCCAATCATGCCTGCGCGGTTGAGGCCGATCCCGCCCGCGCCGACCGCGCCCGGAGCAACGCCTGCGCCCTGGGTGTGGACAGGCTGAACGTCATTCTGGGCCGATCGCCGGAGGTCTTGCCCGACGGCCCCATGCCGCAGGCGGTCTTTATCGGCGGCGGGCTGTCGCAGGACCTGCTGGAGCAACTGGACGCACGCCTGCCTGCTGGCGCGCGATTGGTCGCCAACGCCGTGACGCTGGAGTCGGAGGCCTTGCTTGCGCATTGGCACGAGCGCCGGGGCGGCACCCTGCTGCGCATCGAGCTGGCCGATGCCGTACCGCTGGGCGGTCGCCATGGCTGGCGGTCGCGCTATCCGCTGGTGCAATGGAGCGTGACGCTATGATCGTCGCCGGTTTCGGTTTCCGCTCCGGTGCAACGACGGCCTCATTGCGTGCGGCGTTGGAGGCAACGGATAGCGAGGGGCGGGTGACGCATCTTGCCACGCTGGAGGACAAGGCGTCCGACCTTCAGGAACTGGCCGCGCTCCTTTCGCTGCCGCTCGTCGCGATCGCGCCCGCGCGCATCGTCGACCAACCCACCCCGACCCAATCCCTCGCCTCACAGGCTGCGCGCGGCGTCGGCAGCGTCGCCGAAGCCTGCGCCCTTGTCGCGGCGGGAGCGGCGGCGCGCCTGCTCGCCATCCGCAGCATTTCCCCCGATCATATGGCGACCTGCGCGATCGCCGAAGGAGCATGACATGACCGTCCATTTCATCGGCGCAGGCCCCGGCGCGCCCGACCTCCTGACCCTGCGCGGGCGGGACCTGATCGCGGCCAGCCCCGTCTGCCTCTATGCCGGATCGCTGGTCCCGGCCGCCATACTCGACCATTGTCCACCGGGCGCGCGCGTCGTGAACACCGCGCCCATGGATCTCGATACGATCATGGCGGAGATTGCGGCTGCGCATGCCGCCGGGCATGATGTGGCGCGCCTGCACTCGGGCGATCTGTCCGTCTGGTCGGCGATGGGGGAGCAGATCCGCCGCCTGCGCGCCGCCGGCATCCCCTTCACCGTGACACCCGGCGTGCCGGCCTTCGCGGCGGCGGCGGCGGCGCTGGAGGCGGAACTGACGCTGCCCGCGCTGGCCCAGTCGCTTGTGCTGACCCGCACGCCGGGCCGCGCCAGCACGATGCCGCCGGCCGAAAGTCTCGTCAATTTTGCGGTCACGGGCGCGACCCTCGCCATCCACCTGTCGATCCAGAATCTGGCGCAGGTCGTGGCTGATCTCAGCCCGGCCTATGGCGCGGATTGCCCGGTCGCGGTCGTCTGGCGCGCAAGCTGGCCTGACGAGCGCATCGTGCGCGCGACACTGTCCACCATAGAGGCGGCGGTTGCGGGCAGTATGGAGCGCACCGCCCTCATCCTCGTCGGGCAGGCTCTGGGCGCGGAGGATTTTGCCGAGAGCAGCCTCTATGCGCAGGGCTATGACAGGCGGTTTCGTCCACAACATGCGGGATCGCACTACGCCGGATCGACCGAATGACGGTGCCGGGCCTCTTGGTCTCTGCGCCCGCATCGGGTGCGGGCAAGACCATGGTCACGCTCGGCCTGTTGCGCGCACTGGTCGAGGACGGCGTGGCGGTGCAGCCCTTCAAATGCGGGCCTGACTATATCGACCCCGCCTTTCATCGTGCGGCCAGCGGGCGGGCGTCCTTCAACCTCGACAGTTGGGCGATGGGCGATGGGCTGATCGACCGCATCGCGACCGAGGCGGAAAGCGCCGACATGGCGCTGGCCGAAGGCGCGATGGGACTGTTCGATGGCGTGGCGAGCCCCGGCGCGACTGGACATGGCACGGCGGCGGATATTGCGCGGCACATGGGCTGGCCGGTCCTGCTGGTGCTCGACATATCGGGACAGGCGCAATCCTGCGCCGCAACCGCCTTGGGTTTCTCCCGTCTCGATCCCGGCGTCACGGTAGCGGGCGTGATCCTGAACCGTGTGGCAAGCCCCCGGCATGAGCGGCTGGCGCGCGCAGGGCTGGAGGCTGCGGGCATCCGCACATTCGGCGCGCTGCCCCGGCGCGCTGACATCACCCTGCCGGAACGGCATCTGGGACTGGTGCAGGCCGGGGAGCATCCCGATCTCGACCGGCAGATGGTGGCCTATGCGGCGATGATCCGCGAGCATGTCGATCTCCCCGCTTTGCGCAAAGCCGCGCGGGCCGGCACGACTGGCGAGGATGGCCGCTTGCCCGATCCCCCTGCGCAGCGCATCGCGATTGCGCAGGATGTGGCCTTTTCTTTCCTCTATCCGCACCTGCTGGAAGGCTGGCGGCGCGCGGGGGCCGAAATCCTGCCATTCTCTCCTCTGGCCGATCAGGCTCCCGCAACGAAAGCCGATCTCGTCTGGCTGCCCGGCGGATATCCGGAACTGCATGCAGGGACCATCGCCGCCGCCGATAACTTCCTCTCGGGGCTACGCCGCCATGCCGAAAATCGCCTGGTTCATGGGGAGTGCGGCGGCTATATGGTGCTGGGCGAAGCATTGATCGACGGGCAGGGCGTCGCCCACCGCATGGCCGGTCTTCTCGGACTGGTCACCAGCCATGCGGAACGCAGGCTGCATCTGGGCTATCGTCGGGCGGAACTGCTTTCCCCCGTTTCGGGCCTGCGCGCGGGTACAGCGCTGCGCGGCCATGAATTTCACTATTCCACTATCGTCGAGCAGATGGACGCCCCGCTGATGCGCGTGACTGACGCCGAGGGCGCGCCCGTCGCCGAAACCGGGTCATGGCGCGGGCAGGTCAGCGGCACATTCTTCCACATGATTGCGAGCGACGGATGATCGACCTCCATCTTATCGGCA
This sequence comes from Sphingobium sp., assembly GCA_023266635.1. Taxonomy (GTDB): domain Bacteria; phylum Pseudomonadota; class Alphaproteobacteria; order Sphingomonadales; family Sphingomonadaceae; genus Sphingobium. The sequence goes on along the minus strand of JAHFPU010000023.1, from coordinate 4,034 downwards.
TCGGCACGGGCAATCCCGATCATCTGACAGCCGAAGCGGCGCGGGCTATGAACGCAGCCGATCTTATCCTCCTGCCGCGCAAGGGCAGCGCCAAGTCCGATCTCATTGATCTGCGCCGGGCCATCTGCGCCGCCGTGCTGAAGCAGCCCGTGCGGATCGTGGAATTCGATCTTCCTGTGCGGGCGGCGGGCGGCGATTATCTCGGCGGGGTCCAGGATTGGCATGACGCCATTGCGCAGGCATGGGCCGACCAGATCGCGCTGCACCTGCCCGATGGTGGCAGGCTTGCCCTCCTTATCTGGGGCGACCCGTCGCTGTACGACAGCAGCCTGCGGATCGCTGAGCGGCTGGAGGGCATGGGGCTGGCGCTCCGGGTGCTAGTGATACCGGGAATCACCAGCCTGCAGGCGTTGACCGCAGCCCACGCCATTCCCCTCAATCGGCTGGGCGCGCCGGTGACGATCACGACCGGGCGGATGCTGCGGACGCATGGCTGGCCTGCGGGGGCCGATACCGTGGCCGTCATGCTGGACGAGGGATGTGCGTTTGCGCTGTTGGACCCTGTGGGAATCCATATTTGGTGGGGCGCCTATCTCGGCATGGAGCATGCGGTCCTTGTGGAAGGTCCGCTTGGCGACGTCCGGCAAAAGATCGCGCATCTCCGCGCTCAGGAGCGGGAAAAGCACGGCTGGATAATGGACATTTACCTCATGCAAAGAGACGCCAACGCCGCTTTTTGAGCAGCGTTGGCGCAAAATGCCGCCCTATTTGCGGAAGAAAGCGAGCAGATCGGCATTCAGTCGATCCTGATGCGTAGCCGTCAACCCGTGCGGCGCACCTTCATAGATCTTCAGCTCCGCATCATGCACAATCTTCGCCGACAATATTCCGGCATTGCCGATCGGCACGATCTGGTCGTCGTCGCCATGGATGATCAGGGTCGGCACGTCGATCTTCTTGAGGTCCTCGGTGTAATCGACCTCGGAAAATTCATGGATGCACAGGTACTGGCCCAGGATCGACCCGGCCATGCCCTGACCCCAGAAGGTCTGGACCAGTCCCTCGTTGGGCTTCGCGCCCTCGCGGTTGAGGCCGAAGAAGGGCGAAGCAAGATCGATATAGAATTGCGATCGGTTGTCCGCCACGCCTTTGCGGATGCCGTCGAACACCGACATGTCCAGACCGCCGGGATAGGCCTCACTCTTCGCCATGCGCGGCGGCACCGCGCCGATCAGCACCATCTTGGCGACCCGCACGGTGCCGTGGCGGCCGACATAATGGCTGATCTCGCCGCCGCCGGTGGAGTGGCCGACCAGGATCGCCTTCTTCAGGTCGAGCGCGTCGATCACAGCCGCCAGGTCGTCGGCATAGGTATCCATGTCGTTGCCCGTGGCGGGCTGGTCAGACCGCCCATGACCGCGGCGATCATGCGCGATGACCCGGTATCCCTGCTGAACCATGAAGAGCATCTGGCCATCCCAGGCATCGGCCGACAGCGGCCAGCCATGGGAAAAGACGACCGGTTGCGCCTCCTTTGCGCCCCAATCCTTGTAGAAAATATTCGTGCCGTCCTGCGTCGTGATGAAGCTCATGGGGGAGGTCCTTTCTGGAGTCGCAACCCTTTTTCTCTTAGCCCATTTTTGGCACTGTGGTGCGCTGTCGATCGCGCCGTCATACCGGAATGCGCATCGGCTTTCTCTTCAATCATGATCAGGTCCATCAGGTCGCCCACAGCCTGCCAATCGCCCTGGCGCTGGCGGAAAAGGGCGGGCCGCATGAGATTGTCATAGCCACCACGACGCCGCGCCTGACCGCCGCAGTCAAGCGGCTGGCGCGGGGCAGGGCCGGGACATCGATCGATTTCGTCGAACTGGGGCTACGTCGCGGCGTCTCACGAGCGCTGAACGGCGCTCTCAACGCAATGCTGCCGGCGGCGAAGCTTCTCATCTACCGCGACAATCTGGATTTCTTTCGCACACTCGACATATTGGTCGTGGCGGAAAAGACCTCGCTGGTTCTCAAGACGCGCTACGGCCTGGACGATCTCAAGATCATCCACACTCGCCATGGCGCGGGGGACCGGGCGATCGGCTTCGACAAGGCGAGCGCCGGGTTCGATCATGTGCTGGCGTCCGGCGTCAAAATTCGCGATCGTCTTATCCAAGACGCCCGCCTTTCTCCCGAAAAGGTGTCCGTGGTCGGCTATCCCAAATTCGACCTGGTCAGGGCCGGGCGGGGGCTGTTCCATGCCAATGGCCGACCCACGGTTCTCTATAACCCGCACGTCTCGCCGCATCTCTCGTCCTGGTACAAGGCCGGGCGGCAGGTGCTCGATTTCTTCGTCGACAATGACGATTATAATCTGATCTTCGCGCCGCATGTCATGCTGTTCGAGCGGCCCTTCGCCATCAGCATCGACCGGCTGCGGATCGACCGCGCCGGACGGATCGATGACCGCTATCTGCGCGCGCCCAACATCCATATCGACCTTGGCAGCCTGGCCTCTACCGATATGAGCTATACGCACGCCGCCGATATCTATCTGGGGGACGTCAGCAGCCAGATCTACGAATTCTTGCTCCGTCCTCGGCCCTGCCTGTTCCTCAACACGCATGGCATATCCTATCGCGACGATCGCAACTATGCCCACTGGCGCACCGGTCCGGTCATCGACGACGCGGCCGATCTGGAATCGGGTCTGGCCAGCGCCATTGCCACGCACGACGATTATCGCCCGATCCAGCGCGAGCTGTTCGACATGAGCTTCGACCTGACCGACGAACCATCCTCCGAACGCGCAGCGCGCGTGATCCTCGATATGGCCGGTGAACGGGTGCCGGCGACACAATGGCGGGCGGTTGCCTGACATGACCGGTCTACGCATCGCCTATGTCATCAACTCGCTTGAGGGCGGAGGCGCGGCGCTTCCCGTGCCTGACGTAATCGGTGTTATGGCGCGAGCCGGCGCGCAGGTGCGCCTTTTCGCCCTGTCCCGGCGCGATGGCCGGGCCGCCGCCGCCCTGGACGCCGCCGGCATCGATTACCGGGTATCGGATGCGGGCAAGGCCGACCATTTCGCCGCGGCGCGATGGCTGCACAGGGAATTGCGCGCTTTCGGGCCGAACATCATCTGGACTTCGCTTACGCAGGCGACGGTCATCGGTCAGATCATGGGCGTCATGCTCCGGACGCCGGTCATCAGTTGGCAGCATAATGCCTTCCTGAAACCGGCCAATCGCCGCCTGCTCAGGCTGACGCATCGCCTCAGCAAGCTGTGGATCGCCGACTCCCGCTCGGTCGCCGCCCTGACGCATGAGACGCTGGGCATCGATCCGGCAGACATCATGGTCTGGCCACTCTTCCATGCCGACCCGCAAGCGCCCGCCGCGCCGTTCGACCGTGATGACGGCCTGTTCCGCTTCGGCAGTCTGGGCAGGCTGCACCCTAACAAGGGCTACGACATTCTCGTCGAGGCCCTCGCCCATGTCGCGTCCCACGCTCCCCATATCGCCACGAAGGTGCAGGTCGTCATCGGCGGGGAGGGCGCTGAGCGTGAGCGCCTTTCCTCGCTCGCCGCAACGCATGGCGTCACCAATCTCATGCTGGCGGGGTATCAGGACACGCCCCGAACCTTCCTTGCTGGCCTTGACGGCTATCTCCAGCCGTCGCGCGCCGAGGGTCTATGCATCTCCGCGCATGAAGCGATGCAGGCGGGCCTGCCCGTCATCGTCTCCCGGGTTGGTGAAATGCATCATTCGGTACTGCCTGGCGAAACGGGTCTGGTCGTCGAGCCCGATGATGCCGGCGCGCTTGCCGATGCGATCATCCATCTGGCGTCGCATCCTGCCCATGCGCGCGCCATGGGACGCGCCGCGCGGGCGCATATCCAGTCGGAATTCAGCGCGACGCGTTTCGAAACGGCCGGGCAGGCAGTTATGGCCCGCCTCATCAACTGGCACCTGCCCGGCGCGCCTGGTCTCCACCTGAGAAAAAATCCGGCGACGAACTGAGGCGGGAATTTCGCGGCGACGTCA
>JAHFPU010000022.1 GCA_023266635.1 Sphingobium sp. | reverse complement strand
GCGGGCGACCAGTTCTTCGCGATGGAAAGGCTTGGTGACATAATCGTCGGCGCCGAAGCCGAAGGAGCGGACCTTGCTGTCCATTTCCGCTACGCCGGACAGGATCAGAACCGGCGTCTGCACCTTGGAAGCGCGAAGCTTCTTGAGCACATCGTAGCCGTGCATGTCCGGCAAGTTCAGGTCCAGACAGATGATGTCGTAATCGTAGAGTTTACCCAGATCGAGGCCTTCCTCGCCCAGATCCGTCGTGTAGACATTGAAGCCTTCTGTCGTCAGCATCAGCTCAATGGCCTTTGCCGTTGTCGGCTCGTCTTCAATCAGCAGCACGCGCATTATGCAGCCCCTTGCTTAAGAGTGCGTTGACCCAACAACGCCCCAATACCCCCATTGCGTTCCCTACCGGGAGCCGCATCGGCCCTATTCCATTAACCAAACCATCAATGAACGCAAAAGGTTAATTTTTACCTAAGTGGCCTGAGTCCACGAGTCGCGCGTGGGCGAATCGCTTTTCATCACCTTAACGTCAGCTGAAAAAACTTTTCAGGAGTCGCCATAACGCCCGCAAAACTGCACCATCCGGGCAAATGCGCGCCATCTGCGGTCTTGAAAGATTAACGGCGGTGGGCGACAAACCTTAACCTCATGAAAGCGTGGGAAAATGCGATGAACCGCATATCTTTACCAACGATCCTGACCGTTTTTCTGGCCGGATGCTCCCCTGAACGACAGCCGACTCCGAACGGTCAGGACGATATCGCGTCGAACGCAGCCGTAACGACCGCCCCCGCCTTCGACCCTGATCGCCTCTCCGCCGACCAGCGCCTCAGCACGGCATTTTCCACCGCCTTTCCAAAGGTGGACATTGTCGTGAAGGACCAGAAATATCATGTCTCCCCCGCTGATCTGCAAAAGGTGGGCGATCAATGGGTTCTCGTCTCGACCGCGACCGGGGACGATTGCCACGGGTGCGGCGGGCTTCTGGGCATCACCTATCTGAAACCGGCCGAGGCAGGCTTTGCCGTGTCCGGGTCATGGCCGGACCTGATACCGGGCGGCTCTTTCGGTCAGCCGCCATCCTGGAAATTGCGGGACGACCTTATGGGCGCTCCGGTGATCGTAGCCAGCGGCGGCGGCACGTTTCAGGGCTACACCTGCGAAACGTCGACCCTTTTGGCGCTGACGCCGTCCAGCCCGACGATCTTCGCCGATGGCATTCCCACCGCCTATTCCAATGACGGCACAATGGAGGCTGAGGAAAGCGGCCAGGCGGAATCGGTCGAGGGCAAGATTGCGCCGGACAAAAAAGATGAAAGCTTCAAGGTGACCTTCACCGGCACCTCACCCGGCGTGGTCCGCTATGTCCGCACCGGCGCGATGTTCACTCCTTCCCCCGGCGGATATCAGCCGCCGAGCTGCTGACATTCCGCGCCGATCCGCGTCGCCAGAAAATCCAGCAAAGCCTCCACGCGCGCCGGTCGCAGGCGCGAGGGCGGCGTCACCAGATGCAGGCCGATGGGCGGCGGCGCCCACTCCTGCAATATCGCTTCCAGCTTGCCGCTGGCTATATCCTCGCCGATGATGAAGTCAGGCAGCATGGCGACGCCCAGCCCGGCGTACAGCGCCGACTGCATCGCCTCGCCGCTGTTCGCCAAAAAGCGTGGCCGCAACTGCACCGATACGGCCTGCCCGCCCGGCCCACTGAATCGCCAGACCTCCGGCGTCTTGGCGTTGCTGTAGAGCAACCCGTCATGGTTGCCGAGATCCGACGGATGGCTTGGCCGCCCCCGTTCATCCAGATACGCGGGTAAGGCGACGATATAGAGCCGGACATCGCCAAGCCGCCGCGCGCGCAGCGAACTGTCCGGCATGGCGGCCACTCGCAACGTGGCGTCCAGCCCCATCTCCACAATGTCGATATGCGCGTCGGAAAGGTGTAGATCGACCGTCACCTGGGGATGCGCCTGCATGAATTCCGCGACGATCGGCGCGACGCGCTTCAGCCCGAACGTCATGGGCGCAGCGAGTTTGACCACCCCGGCCAGTTCCGTGATCTCGTCGCGCGCCGCTTCCTCGGCCGCCAGCCCCTCTCCCACGATCCTTGCGGCATGATCGGCCAGGCGTCGGCCGCTCTCGGTTAGCGCCAGGCGGCGGCTGGTGCGGCTGAACAGGCTGGTGTCCAGATGCTGTTCCAGGCGGCCCACAGCCTTGGAAACGGTGGCTTTCGACACGGAAAGAGCCTTGGCCGCGTCGGTGAAGGATCGATGCTCGACCACGGCGGCGAACATCGCCCAGGCTTCGAAGTCCGGTAATCGCATAAGGAAACAATCCGTTTCAACATTGCCTGTTTCGGAAACGATCCTGACGCCTATCTAGGAGGAAATCAAGCGGCGCAGCGCATTCATGCACACACTTCGCCGCTAACATCGAACAAGGATTTTGGCTCATGATTGAGAAACGCGCCTTCGCCACTCTCGGCCATGCCGACCATGGCTGGCTCAACGCCCGGCATCATTTTTCCTTTGCCGACTATCACGATCCCGCCCGCATGGGCTGGGGTGCGATCCGGGTCTGGAACGATGACGAGATCGCCGCCCGCAACGGCTTCCCGCCCCATCCGCACCGCGACATGGAGATCATCACCTATGTCCGCACCGGCGCGATCACGCACAAGGACAGCATGGGCAACACCGGCCGCACCGCCGCCGGCGACGTCCAGGTGATGAGCGCCGGCACCGGGGTCCGCCATGCCGAATATAATCTGGAGGATGAAACCACTACCCTCTTCCAGATATGGATCATCCCCCGCGAACGGGGCGGTGCGCCAAGCTGGGGAGCCAAGCCTTTCCCGAAGGACGACCGCACCGGTAAGCTCGCGGTTCTGGCCAGCGGCTATGATAATGACAATGAGGCTCTGCGTATCCGCGCCGACGCCCGGCTGCTCGGCGGCACGCTGAAGGCCGGGGAGAGCATCATCCATGACAGTGCCGAGGGTCGCCATCTCTATCTCGTCCCCGCCACCGGCAAGGTCGAGATCGACGGCGAGGTCTTCAACGCCCGCGACGGCGCCGCAATCCTGGGCGGCAAGCCGATCACCATCACGGCGATCGAGGACAGCGAGATCGTCCTGGTCGACAGTCAGTAACACCTTCACCGAATGGGCCCGACAGGCCTAGCCGCCCGCGTATCCCCTCCCCTCCCTTGCGCGGGCGGCACCCTTTTTCACAGCAGGAGACATTCCATGGCAAAAGTTCTGGTCCTCTATTATTCCTCCTATGGTCACATCGAAACGATGGCGAACGCCGTCGCTGAGGGCGCACGCTCGGCAGGCGCGACCGTCGATGTGAAGCGCATCCCCGAAACCGTTCCCGAGGAGATCGCCAAGGGCGCACACTTCAAGCTCGATCAGAGCGCGCCCATCGCCACCGTCGCCGAACTGGCCGACTATGACGCGATCATCGTCGGTACCGGCACACGTTTCGGGCGCATGTCCAGCCAGATGGCGGCCTTCCTCGACCAGGCCGGCGGCCTGTGGGCGAAGGGCGCATTGAACGGCAAGATCGGCGGCGCGTTCACCTCGACCGCCAGCCAGCATGGCGGGCAGGAGACGACCCTGTTCTCGATCATCACCAACCTGCTGCACTTCGGCATGGTGATCGTCGGTCTCGACTACGGCCATGCAGGCCAGATGGGTCATGAAGAAGTGGTTGGCGGCGCGCCCTACGGGGCAACGACGATTGCCGGCGGTGACGGCAGCCGTCAGCCAAGCGAAGCCGAACTGGAAGGCGCCCGCTATCAGGGTCGCCGCGTCGCCGAAGTCGCGACCAAGGTACACGGCTGATCATAACGGGAGGGGCCGGTCCGCTGGCCCCTTTTATCTGGGCTGACCCAGGAATATCGCGCGCGTCGGCCGGGTTAGATTCAGCAGATAATAGGCGACCAGCGGAATTGCCGTCGCCAGAACCAGAATGATCGGGCGCGGCAGGTAGGACAGATAATGGATCACCGGCACATGGAGATACATGATCACCAGTGATGCTTTCCCCAATCCCGAAAACGGCTTGAGGACGGTTGCCCAAAGATCGCTGGCCCGAAAAATCAGGAGCGATGTCGCGATCGCTCCCGCCATCGACAGGATCGGCCACCCATAATCGCCAGCCTTCATATTGAGCGTGGGAAAGAGGAACAATCCGGCGATCGATAGCGGCGCAAGCACCCAGATCATCCATTTGCGCCATCCCAGAACATTCAGCGCCGCCCCTGCCCAGAGCAGAAACAGCGCCATGGGCACGGTCAGAAGGCCAAGGGGTGACATATCCGTCGCCCGGCCAATCACATAAGCCACGACCAGCGTTATCGGCGCAATGATCCCCCATGCATATGCGAGCGGATCGGGGAAACGCGCCGCCAGCGCATTGAACAGGATTCGCGCCACGATCAGGCATGGCAGGAACCAGAATACCGTGAACGGCCCGCGCAGCTTCGATCCGCCAAAGGCCAGCCGTCCGATATCGGCGGGCCAGGTATGGAAAATGCCACGCCCGCCCCGGCTTCCCTCGATCAGCGTATCGACGATCACGAGCAGCGCTAGGAAAGCGCAATAGGACAGGCCCTGCCAGACGATCTGGCTGCGGGCAAAGGCCACGACCGGCTTGGGTCGAAACAGATAGCCCGAAAGCAGGAAAAAGAGCGGCATGTGAAAGCTGTAGGTCAGCGTATGCGGAAGACCTCGGCTCCATACATGGCCGATGACCACTGCCACGATGCCAATGCCCCGGGCCACATCGACCCATTCGAACCTTTGTACGGCCGCAGCCCTTTCCCCGCCCATGGCAAGTGCCTATAGCAACCGCGACCCGCGTCAATTGTCCCCATGGCCGGGCCAATGACGATTTGCTCCATCTATCGGAACCTGACTTGACCCTGCTTACCGACCGCGTGTTGTTCATAGACGGAGAGGCGATCATCATCGACAAGCCTGCGGGACTGCCGGTCGATCCTCCGCGCGACGGCGCGATGAGCCTGGAAAATCATCTGGCTTCACTGACGTTCGGGTTCCAGCGCTGGCCGCTTGCGGTCCATCGGCTTGACCGGGACACCAGCGGATGCCTGCTCCTCGCGCGCAATCCGAAGGCACACAAACGCTTCACCGCCGCCTTTGAAGCGGGAACCGTCGAAAAGCGTTATTTGGCGGTCATCGATGGCGTTCCAGAAGGCGACATGGGCACTATCGACCTGCCGCTCAAGAAAATCAGCAGCGCGGAAGAAGGCTGGCGGATGGTCCCCGACAAAAAGGGGAAATCAGCAACCACGCATTGGACATTGATCGGCACGCATCAAGATCGCGCGCTCATCGCGTTCCGGCCGGAAACTGGTCGCACCCATCAGATACGGGTTCATGCGTTGCACGGCCTCGGCGCCGCCATCATTGGCGATCCAGTCTATGGCAGACCGGGTGAACCCATGCTCCTTCATAGCCGTTTCCTGTCCATTCCGCGTGGCGCCAAACCCCCGGTGCAAGCCACAGCGCCTCTGCCCGACCGTTTCGTGGACGCGGGCTTTCCAGCGACACTGATCGACGATGCCGGTCTTTGACGTTCCCGAAGAAGCGCTGGAAGAGAAGTTCATCACCGCCGGCGGTCCGGGCGGGCAGAATGTCAATAAAGTGGCGACGGCCGTTCAACTGCGGGTGGACATCTACCAGCTGGGCCTGCCCCCTTTTGCTTTTCGCAAGCTGAAGGAGCTTGCCGGGTCGCGCATGACTGCCGCCGGGGTACTGGTCATCCAGGCACAGCAGTTCCGCACCCAGGAGGCCAACCGGAAGAATGCCCGCGACCGCCTCGATGCCTTGTTGGTGAAGGCGCACGAGCGGGACGCGCGCCGGATAGCCACCAAACCCGGCAAAGCGGCCAAAGCCCGTCGGGTCGACGAGAAGAAGGCCCGGAGCGGTGTTAAGCAGGGTCGCGGCAAGGTTCGCCTCGATTGAGTGACCCACGCGCGTAATTTCTTTGGGATAAGATAGAACGGGCGATAGCCCTTGATCCTATCCCTCTGGCTGTGCACTTGAAAGGCATGGCGCGCGACACCCCCCGGTTCAATCCCCTGATCCTGCAGCCGAGCGACATTTATACGGGATCGGACAGCCCGTCCTGGCCGTCACTGCTTTATGCATTGATCGCGACGGTCATCGTGGGAGGAATACTCGTTCTGGCAGAATGGGAAAACATTCCCATGACCGCCAAACGCGACGCAGGTGCTGTCAGAGCCTGTCAGCAGCATGTCCGATTCAAGCTGCCGCCTGAACCAGGACTTGAAATAGTGAGCTATGCCGTTCAGCCGTCTGGGGAGAGCCCCGGCCCGCGCTCGGTATTCCTTGCATACAGGGCTGACAGGGCAAGAGGTCCCGATGGCAAGCCTCGCCAAGGGATGCAGCAATGCGCCTTCGAAACCGAAGCTGACGGCAATTTCCCGCCATTTAAAACCCTGTCGCGTGCCGTATTCAGATCGGAAGGCGAAACGCAGGTGTGGAAGGAACGATTCCTGCGCGGCGAGAATGTTCCGGATCTGGAACCCGAGCGGCCCGAATGCTGCCTTCCCATGCCCGAAGGACAGGCTGGAAGAGGTAATATCCGATCGGTCCAATAATCTGGCTGGGGGTGACGCGCGCCCTCGCCGCCATTACATCGAACCAATGTTTACGTTTCATCATGATGCTTCCGTACCGAAGCCGGTCCTTTATGACGATCTCATCGGCGCAGCCCTTGCCGTTACCGAAGGGGAGAAGGACATAATCGCCAATATGGCCAATCTGTCCGCGCTCATCTGGCAGTATCTCCCTGACCTTAACTGGGCAGGATTTTATCGAGTGATCGATGACGAACTCGTTCTTGGCCCGTTTCAGGGCAAATCCGCTTGCATACGGATCGCCATGGGCAAGGGCGTGTGCGGCACAGCGGCATCATCGCGCCGAACGCAGTGTGTCGAGGATGTCCATGCCTTCCCAGGCCATATCGCCTGCGACGCCGATTCCCGGTCGGAAATCGTGGTGCCGGTCGTTCATGACGGCAATCTGATCGGCGTTCTCGATCTCGACAGCCCTGAACCAGCCCGTTTCGACGAACAGGACATCGTAGGACTTGAGACGCTGGTCAGCCAGATTGCCAGCCGCCTTGTCTAACAAACATCCACGTGCGTGCGCGTAGCGCCTGCCTTCTGTTCTGTTTTGGGACAGTATCACCAAACCCCATTGGAAGCCGGGGAACCTGGATGCTAAACAACCGCTTAACGGTATGGGCAGCTTGCCCCAATAGTGTGCGACCGGGGAGCAAACCATGCGCGGCATTATAATGATTGGCGTCTGCGCCAGCCTTTCCGGTTTTGCCTTACCTGTAAGGGCCGCCGGAGAACCCGCCGCCCGATCTGCGCCTCCCAAAATGGCGCCGCCGTCGCCGCGGGTGGCTCATCGTTGGGGTCCCCGGACAGGTGGGCAATGGCGTGCAGGCCATGACGCGCCCGGTGGCTGGTCAGCATATCGCCGCCCAGTTCGAGGCTATGCTTTGCCGCAATATTGGTTGCAGCCCAGCTTTTTCATCGCCGACTACGGCGTCTACGGGCTGCCCACACCCGACTACGGATATGGCTGGTCGCGCTATTATGACGATGCTGTCCTGACCGACCAATATGGCAGGGTATATGACAACAGGAGCGGAATCGACTGGTCGCGCTATGAAGGTGGGTATGACCCGGAACCGCCCTTTGACCGTGCGCTCGCTGTGACAACGACTCCCCCCGCTCATCGAGCATCGCCGGAAGGTCCGCCACTGGGCGAAAAGCCGTCCATGCCTTATGACGACAGTGTGACATCATCGAACGAATATCCTGGTCCGGCGGAATATACCGGTCAGTGGCGAGGGACTTGGCGGGGCGACGACGGCCGGGTCTACAGTGGGACATATGAGGGCACGTACAACGGCACAGCCACTGGAAGTCAGCCGCCATTGCATGGCGGTCCGCATTGGATGGGCGGGTCGGGATATGCTTATCCTCCCGGAGCGACCGTCTATTATGCGGCACCTGGAACCACGATTGTGATCCAGCCGGGCACTATGGTCACGACTACCACGGAAGAGGAAGACGTCGTTCCTGTACGCCGTCGCACTTGGACGCGTCACGGTAAAGCTGTTCGCTGCGGATGTTAAGACTATAGGCTAACGACCTGAAATTGCATCGCCGCTTCGATCGCCAAGGCGCTGACCTATTGCTACTTCCGGAAAATGCCGCTCGCTTCGACCGGCGGTAATGCGCCAGCGGCGGACACGTCGCGTATAGCCTCGACCTGCTCGTCGGGATCGAAACGCGTCCATCCTCCCCGGCCCAGGCGCTCAAGGGGGCGGTAGCGTATCTTATACTGCATCCGCTTCGATCCCTCGACCCAATAGCCAAGATAGACATAGGCCAGTCCGGCATCCCGCGCGCGCAGGATGTGGTCCATGATGATGAAATTGCCCATGCCTGGACGGGTTTCCAGATCCGGATCGAAAAAGCTGTAGATCATCGAAAGGCCGTCAGCCTGACGGTCCGTCAGGCATGCGCCGACGAGACGACCCGGACGTCCAGCGACGCCCTGCTCCCGATATTCGATGACATGGCTGTCGACCGGGGTCTGCTCGACCATGTCGGCATAGTCCATGTCATCCATCTCAGTCATGCCGCCACCGGGATGACGCGCGCGCAAATAGCGCTGAAGCAGCGCATATTGCTCTTCCGTCGACCAGGGCTTGCAGGCGGTTACAACCAAATCCCTGTTGCGGCGGATCAGCTTGCGCTGGGTCGCATTCGGGCGAAACTCGTTGGCGATGACGCGCACGGAGACACAGGCAGAGCAATCCGCACAGCTGGGGCGGTACGCCACATTCTGGCTCCGGCGGAACCCGATGCGGCCAAGGGCATCGTTCAGCTCGCTGGCATGATCGCCGGAAAGCTCGGTAAACACCTTTCGCTCGCTCTTGCCGGGGAGATAGGGGCAAGGGCTTGGATTGGTTACGAAAAATCGCGGAAAGCGAAAGGGCGCGGTCATTGGCCTACCCTATTCAAACTGGCTCGAACATCTGTCACTGCCCGACTATGCCCCCCGCCCTCGGTGATGAAAAGCCCATTTACTAAGAAAGCCCCTGCTGGCGGGCTCCCAGCCCATAATGCCAATCTCTTAACATCATCTCATCGGTCCGAAGGTCAACCGCACGACTCAGTTATGCAGCAAAAAACGGTGGATGCGGTGGCATCAGCCATTGGTGTAGCGCCGATACCAGGAGACAAACTCCGGCACCCCTACTTCGATCTTCGTCTTCGGCTGAAAGCCCAGGTCAGCGGAAATCGCGCTGATGTCTGCATAGGTCGCATGGACATCGCCCGGCTGCATCGGCAGCAGATCAACCACTGCTTTCTTGCCGCAAGCCTCCTCGACGACCTCGATTAGGCGCATCAACTCCTCCGGTTTATGGTTGCCGATATTGTAGATGCGATGGGGAGACCGGCTGCCCCCGGCTTTTTCCGCGCCGTCATCCGGCGGCGGATTGTCGTGCGCCGCGATCACCCCGGCGACGATATCGTCGATATAGGTGAAGTCCCGCTGCATCTTGCCATGGTTGAAGACGGGAATGGGGTCGCCGGCCAAAATCTTCTTCGTGAAGATCCACATCGCCATGTCCGGCCGGCCCCACGGACCATAGACGGTAAAGAAGCGCAGCCCGGTCTGCGGTGTGCGATACAGATGCGCGTAGGTTTCGCTCATCAACTCATCCGCTTTCTTGGTTGCGGCATAGAGCGAGACAGGATGATCCGCGCGATCCTCCACACGAAACGGCAGGCTGTCATTGCCGCCATAGACCGACGGGGACGACGCATAGACCAGATGCCGGACCTGCCGGTGGCGGGCCAGTTCCAACATGTTCACATGGCCGACAAGGTTCGACTGCACATAGGCATGAGGATTTTCCAGGGAGTATCGCACGCCGGCCTGCGCACCCAGATGGATGATGCTTTCAACCAGATGCCCGTCAAGTACCGCCGCCAGCGCAGCGTTGTCGGCAAAGTCGCACGCCGTGAAAGAGAACAGCCCACCGTGTTTCGCCTGCAACTGGGCGATACGATCCTGCTTGAGCCGGACCGTATAATAGTCGTTCATATTGTCGATGCCTATGACGGCGCGGCCGGCAGCCATCAGGCTGTCGGCAACATGCATGCCGATGAAGCCCGCGACGCCCGTGACGAGGATTGTCATTGATGCTCCAAATCCATTAACCTTTTTACGCCACACTGTGCCAAATCTGTTCAATCGAGCCTTTGGTCGCTCATAAAGTCTTTAAAAATATTGCATAAGCGAAGAACCCAATGCATGGTAGCGCGAATTGGGGTCGCTTCCTGCAAGGCAGCGAGGATTTATATGCTATTAAGCGCCCGGAACCAGAATGCGATGGTTGATGCCGGGACACTATCGAGTGCCGTAGGCAGCGATGCCATGGGTGATCACGGTGTTCCACTCAACGACCACAGCAGGAGCCGGAACAAGTTTCAGATGCGCCTTATGCTGCGATTTGCGCTGCTTGCCAGCGAGATCGTGGCAATCGTCGCGACGTTCGGCATTGCAGCCTATCTCCGCCACGGGGTTGGGGGGCTGGACCAGTGGCTGACCCTGATGTTTGTCACGCTGCCTGTGTATCTTGGGACAGCTCTCAACAGCAAAGCCTATGACCTCGATGCGATTCGGGATTTCCGGACCAGCGCTAAGCGTTCCGTGATGGCGTTCCTGTTCACGATCGGCACGGTGATGCTGATGGTGTTTTTCCTGAAGGCCAGCACCGATTTCTCGCGCCTTGTATTCGGCATTGCGACCGTCATGTGTGTTCCCCTTTTGCTTGGGCTGCGTCTGTTCTTCATTCGCCTGACCCGGCGCGTTATGGGCACCAATCCCTTTTCCGAACTGATCATTCGCGACGGCGTTACGCTGCCGGAACGCTATGATGCAGTCGTCATTGATGCCGCAGCCTATGGCCTGCAGCCGTCGACGCGCGACCCGAACAATATTCAGCGACTGGGCAACTTCGTCCACAATGTTGACCGCGTCGTCGTTGCCTGTCCGCCCGAACGGCGCGTGCAATGGGCCTTTGTTCTAAAAGCCCTGGATATCGACGCGGAACTGTGTGTGCCCGAACTGGACGAACTGGGTGCCGTGTCCATGTGCCAATTGGGTAATAGTTCCACTATGGTCGTTTCAGCGGGACCAATGGGTTTACGCAGCCGCTTGATGAAGCGGGCGTTCGATGTTGCGCTGGTGGTCAGCGTCTTACCCTTCCTTGCCATTCCGATGGCGCTGGTGGCGATGGCGATCAAGCTGGAGTCTCCCGGCCCCGTCCTGTTCCGCCAGGTGCGGATCGGACGCGGCAACCGCCCCTTTCACATCCTCAAATTCCGCTCGATGCGGGTTGAGCTCTGCGATGCGCAGGGCAATCGCTCGGCGGGCCGCGACGACGATCGCATTACGCGCGTCGGCAATTTCATCCGGAAGACCAGCATCGATGAACTGCCGCAGATTCTCAACGTCCTGCTGGGCAGCATGAGCATCGTCGGCCCGCGCCCCCATGCCGTAGGATCGCGGGCGGAAAACTTGTTGTTCTGGGATATCGACGATCGCTATTTCCATCGCCATGCGGTCAAGCCGGGCCTTACCGGCCTTGCCCAGATCCGGGGTTTTCGCGGGGCAACAGAAGTGCGCGCCGATCTGTCTAACCGACTACAAGCCGACCTGGAATATCGTGCCAATTGGTCGTTGCTAAATGACATCATGATCATCATGGCGACGTTCCGAGTGCTGGTGCATCGCAACGCCTTTTAACAGCGGCACGTCCAATCGGTACAGGAGACCGCCGCTTTCAGAAGATGTGCGAGGAGACTTTTGAAAGCCGCCTTGTGCTGAATGACATTGTCTAAGCATGCTAGGCGTTTGGCGCTTCACACCGTCGATTGGCCGTGTCTCTGCGCCTTTATAGCGATAGGCTCTTACGCGTTGACAGGCAGAACGGGCCCATCCGCCCTACCCCTATGTCGGACATGAGACGCGCTGTGGTGGTCAACCATCCTGTCTAACAGGTCGGCGCACTGTAACACGCAGAGCAGTCTTGCCCGATTACCCTGCCAATTTCGCATGGCGACCGGGATATTTTGCGATGATTAGCAATGGCTAGAAACCCTGACGCTGATGCGCTTTTGCAGCTTCGCACTAAGCCTTTAGACCGTGGCAGGTGCGCTTCCAGGTTTATCATGAAGCTTATATCGATTGGCGTGAGTGTCAGAGGATCAGCCCGACAAGCGCGATCATCTGAGCCACCTGATCAAGGCTTGCCAAATAACCGAAAAAACAGATCTTCGCTTCGTTGCCGCCCTTCAGCTGTCAATACCACCGACTTGGCCTTGCCGACTGGATCGTGAATCCAGCCTTGCTCATGCAAGCGACCAAGAGCACCCCAATCAAAAGACTTCCATGCCCGCGCCGTGCCAAAATCACGATCAATGTCGTGCAGCGTCAGAAACATCAGAGCCAAAACCGCGTCATCAATGCGATCGCTGTCAATATCCGGGCTACGCAATTCAGCCTCCCAGCATGGTCCACGTAAACGATATCATGAAACTGGCCGGTCGAAAAACGCGCTCTTTACCTTAGGCGCAGGAGTTGCCGCCGGTAAGCAAAGGCAGATATCGGTCCGGCGGTCGATTTTCTCGATCTTGATCATGCTCCTCGTCTTGACATTCCCCCCGAGCTTTGGCGCTATTTGTGGTCTTCGCACATCGTATGGGAGTCCATCCGCGCGTATCTAGGGAGACAATGAGGCGCCACTGTTATGACAGGGTCTGGGACCACCGCCAGCGTCGGTAGCCCAACACGGCCAGGAGGCACATCGCTCCATAAAGACCGGCAGTCAGCCACAGATGCTTGAAAGCAAACATGCCAACATAGATGATGTCCACCACGATCCACAGCAACCAGCTGGCTGCGTGGCGGCGCGCTGTCCAATATTGGGCGACGATACTGAAACTGCTGAGCGCAGCGTCCATCCATGGCAGCGCCGCATCTGTGAAGCGATGCATGAACCAGCCAATAGCAATGGCGGCAACCGCGCCGGCCGTGAGGCCGGCAAGTGCCGACGCGCGAGTCAGGGGCAGTACCCGCACCTCGCCGCTATCTGCCCTTCCCCACACCCATTGGAACCAGCCATAGATGAGTGCGATGCAAAACAGTACCTGCAACACCATGTCGGCATAGAGGCGCACGTCGAGGAATATCTTGAAGTAAAGCGCACAGGCCAGCAGATTGACCGGCCAGCAGAGCATCCGCCGTTTTGCCGTCAGCCAGATTCCCACGATGCTGACGGCAACGGCAATGATCTCCAGGGGGGACATTAGGAGATCGCCGCGTCTGCAAAGTGATGCAGAAAGTCCTGACCTGATACCGACAAGAACCAGTCAGCATGTCCGACCAAATAGTCCTCCCACGCCACGGCCGCCTGGTCGCGATCGCCGACAATGTCGATAAAATACGCTATTTCTGACAGCGCGAACTCCACATGGACTAGCGGTAACAGGCGGATGAGCGTGCTCAGGTCGGCTTTTGTCAACGCAATGATACTGCGATAGCCGGCAAGGAGCGCAAGAGCCGAATCTAGGTCGCCGACGGCGTTACCTTGGCGCAGCGTCAGCCAACGGAAGGCGGTGCGCTCAAGCGCGGTGGCGAGGTCGTGCAGAGCGTTGGTGCGTGTCGCCAGCCCGAAATCAATGACCGTGCTGACCTTTCCCTCAGCTGACCATAAGAGGTTGGAGGGATGCCAATCATTATGGGTCCAAAGCGGTGGCTGCGCCCGCAGGCGTTCCGCCAGCCCACCGCCTAGCAGCACGAACAGCCGCGCTATTTCTTCACGCCAGGGCATTCCGCCCAGCCAAGCGGCCAGCGCCGGCCGGGCGGCGACATAGGCGTGCACCGCAGAAAACGGATCGTGCGCAGGCAGAATGGTGAAACTGGCAACCAGGGGTTGATCCGTGCGCGCCGGCGCCGAAAATCCGTTCGACGCTTGATGTAGCAGCGCCAGCGCAATGCCTGCTTCATAGGCATGGCCTAGCGTCAAGAAAGCGGTCCAGGACTGTCGATCGCGGTACAGATCAATGCCAGGCGCACGACGATGCAACTCATAGGTCCACTCGCCCAGCGCGATAGCGCTCGCCCCGTCAGACATAGCCATAACATCCGTAACGGACAGCCCCGCCGCCCGCAGATGTGCAATATACAAATGTTCTTGCACCAAGCCGGACGCAGAGCGCACCTTCTGATGGTGCCGCTTGAGGAAGTAGGTGCCCTGCTCGGCCTCTATCAACGCTGCCGCTGAAAAGGGCCGCGGCGAATGCCAGATAATATCAATCAGTCGACCTGCGGCCGGGAAGCGGCCGAGGATCGTCTCCGCCTCGGCGGCTGCTATGGCAGGCCATGTTGGCGGTTTCAACGCCGTTCCCATCCCATGGACGAGATGGCCGTCACTCATTGTCAGAAGGCCCGCGATAGGGTCGTGACGAAGGCACGGCCGCTGCCAATATAGTAGCTGGGTGCCGATCCCTGGATGAGCGTCTCGCTGCGGCTGACCGCATCCAACGCATTGCTGCTGATGGCCTGAATGCCTGACAGCACGCGTGGATTAGTGACGTTAATAACATTCAAGCG
Organism: Sphingobium sp.; assembly: GCA_023266635.1. Classification (GTDB taxonomy): domain Bacteria; phylum Pseudomonadota; class Alphaproteobacteria; order Sphingomonadales; family Sphingomonadaceae; genus Sphingobium. The sequence continues at coordinate 8,928 of JAHFPU010000022.1, read as the reverse complement.
CAGATCCATTCGCTGCCTATCAATCAATCCGGCAAGATGGATCCCGAGCGCCAGGTCGAGCGTGGCATAGCCTTTGATGCTTTCATCATTCATGAAGGTTCCATATTGCCGGCCGACATATTTGAGCGCGGTGCTTCCGAACAGCCGCCCGTCATCATAGGCGCTGCCGAGGCCGAACTGGACCTGCGGGCTCGCGATCGCCCGTTTTCCGCGTGTCGGCAGCATATCGCCACCCACAAGCAGATCGTCGTCCAACCGGGCGTGCAGATATTCACCAGAGACATAGAGGCTGACCCCCTTGGCCGGACGATAGTCGATCTCGGCATCCAGCCCGTAGCCAGTCTGGCCGCCCCCGTTGATCGTGGAATTGACCAAAGCGCCGCCGCTGTTGATCACGGTTGCGACCTGTCGGTTTCGGAAATGATAGTGGAAGGCAGTTAGTGAGACCGATAGGCTCGGCCCGATATACCGATAGCCCAGTTCCTGAGAGACCGCATATTCATTCTTTAGAGATCCCGTCCCCTGCGCAACCAGCGCGCCACCATAATAGCTGTTGTAGAGCGCAAACTCGTTGGGGGTACGGAAACTGGTGGCGATATTGGCGAATAATTGCTGCCTATCATCCAACGCATAGTGAACAGCTGCGCGCGGCAATGCGGCAAAGCTGTCGGCATGGACGGTCGATTGCGGGCCTGGCAAATAGGTGCGTCCGTTGCGCAGCAGGCTTACGCCCTTGAACCCAAGCTCAACGCCCAGGCGTGGCGTCACCGCCATGCTGTCATTGACGAAAAAGCCTTTGGTCACAGTTACCGTGCGTTGATTTTCGTAAGCAAGGAGACGGCCCTCGGCCGTCCGGATCGCTTTGCTCTGATAGCCCCAGACATCGACTGGCTGCCCATTGGCCTCGATCGACGTATAGCTTTGGGTTACTCGGTCAGTGCCATAGTCGAACCACAGCCCGACGGCGATCGTATGACTGCCTGCCTGTAACGTCAGCTTGCTGACGTCGCCAATGCGTAATTGCTTGCCAGTGTAATTGCCAAGCACAGTTGCAACCCCGTCCACGGCGCCTGGCAAGAGCAGTGGCTCGCTCAGTGCCTCCGTTCCAAGATAATTGCCGCTGGCGGCGAGCTGAGTGCCATAGGGCGAATTACCATGCCCGCGCTGAAGATAGGTACTGCTGTCAAATGTCAGTGTGTCAGCCAATTGCAGATGCACTGGAGCAGCGAAGTAGAGGCTGCGAAACGGCGCGCGGTACAGCCGCCAATATCCGGAATCACCAGCGCTATACCGGTCTGAGAAGTTGAAGCCACGGCCACTGGCTTCCCAATCCGCCATGGTCGGGCTGGGATAGGTGGAGGTGATCGCGTCATTATAAGAAAGCGCAATACTGGCGCGATTGCCCTCGCCCCACTCATGCAGCAGCTTGGCATCAATGTGCTGGCGCTTATCAAACCCAGCCCCACGCCAATTATCGGCACGATTATGTGAGTAGGAGAGAAACGCCTTTAAACCGCTGCCGCCGATTTCTCCGGTGTCGAAGCGCAAAAACACTCGTCGCGCGCCATAAGAACCAAGCGAGAGATTCATTAGCGCGCCCGTTTGAGACCCTGGATCATCCAATACCAGCGACATCACCCCGCCCGCAGCCGCCACGACAGGCGCTTCGATAGCCGATGCCCCCTGCGCCAGTGTGATTTGCCGGACATTTTCGGAATCGGCAAATTGGGAGGGATAGGCATAATAATAGCCGATATCATTTTGCGGCGCGCCCTCGAGCAAGACGCCGATCTGATCCTGGCCAAGGCCGCGCACCGTCAGGCTGGATGTCGCTGACAGGCCATAAGGATCGCTAGACGCCACGTTTGCGCCCGGCAGCAGATTGACCAATTGGAAAGCGTTTAGCGTGGGCGCCTGCTTGATGATGAAATCAGCGGAAATGGCGCTGATCGATTTGGGCGCTGTCTGCTCTGGAAGCAATCCTTCAGGGTCGCGATGGCCGGTAACCTGAATGCTCAAACCATCGCTTTGGTCGCCATCTGCGGCTCCGGCTGCAGGCGATGCCAGCAGCCCAATAGTGGCGAGCGCAGCCCGCCCTCCCGATCTTACATCTAATGCCATCGTCTTGCGTCCACTCCACATGGAGGGACAACGGGCACACCGCCATGCCCTCCCTACGCCGGTGATCAGCCGGATCAGGTTCAGCGGGTCATGGTCTGCAGACCACCTCTCAGCCGCGCGTCAGCGGCCCCCCGGGGATGCGCCCCTGTAGGCGCAGACGTTGCGCGTGAGAAGTCCTAATCGTGTCGCTGGTCGTGAGAACGGGTGAAGCTCGCCAACCCGTGCCTGGCACCTTTGATTGCGCCTCAGCATCCGGTCAATCGGCCAGGACCCACTCGCTGTTGCTATGCGACCTCGATTGGAGAAACATCATAGGAAGCATTGCGCAGCGCCACGATGAGCCGCTGTAGATGCTCATTGTCCCGCGTTTCGCATTCGACGTCGAGACTGAGGCCCTTCACCGGCAAATTCGTGAAAATGCGCTGGTGCGCGAGTTCTAGGATGTTGACCTGCTGCTCGTCAAAAATGCGCGCGACATGGTAAAGCGCTCCGGGCCGGTCCTGAAGGCGGATCCGCAGGCGTGCCAGGCGGCCTGACCGCGCAAGGTCGCGCAACAACACATTGGCAAGCAGGCGCGTGTCAATATTGCCGCCGCACAGGACGACACCGACTGTACGGCCGGCAAACATCTCCTTGTGCGTAAGCATGGCGGCAAGACCCGCAGCCCCCGCGCCTTCCACAACAGTCTTTTCGATCTGAAGCAGGAGACTGACAGCCTGTTCCAGGCTGCGTTCGCTCACCAGCACCACATCGTCGGCCAGCCGTTCCACAAAGCGGCGGGTCAACAGGCCTGGCTGCTTAACCGCAATACCCTCAGCCAGCGTGTCGCCGGTACATGGCAAGTCAACGCCTTTGATATGATCATACATGGAGGGATAAAGTTCAGCCTGGATGCCGATCAACCGCATATCCGGTTTCATCGCGCGCGCCGCCGTGCCCATTCCAGAAAAAAGGCCGCCACCACCGATGGGGATCGCCAGCGTGTCGATATCCGGTGCATCCTCCAGCATCTCGAGCGCAACGGTGCCCTGCCCGGCAATGATGTCCGGTTCGTCAAAAGGATGAACAAAAGTAAGCCCCCGCTCCTCCTCAAGCGCTCGGGCATGGGCATAGGCGTCGTCAAAAGTTTCGCCATGCAAGACGACGGTTGCGCCATGACCCTCAGTCTGCATCACTTTCACTGTCGGCGTGGTGCGTGGCATAACGATCGTGACTGGCAATCCGAGGCGCGCACCATGATAGGCGAGGCCCTGCGCGTGATTGCCGGCGGAAGCGGCGATCACGCCCTTGGCCCGCGCAACGTCATCGAGCAGGAGTAGGCGGTTGAGCGCACCGCGCTCCTTATAGGCCGCCGTGAACTGAAGGTTCTCGAACTTTAGATATACTTTAGCACCCAGCATGGCGGACAGCGTTTTGCTGGGCAGGGTTGGCGTCCGCACGATCGCGCCCGAAATGCGCGCCCGCGCCGCCAATATATCGTCGACGGAGACGGGGAGCGGCAGAGCGCTTTCGATCTTGCTGAGCGTGTTCATGGGGATGCCCCCTAACCGATATTGCGACGGGAGGAAACCGGGCAAGAAGGGCTGGCTCTCCCGCAAAACTGCCCTTATGCGGGACGCATGGCAAAGATCGCATTTATCGGGCTCGGCGTGATGGGTGGCCCCATTGCCGGGCATCTGGCCAAGGCCGGGCATGACCTCAGCGTCTACAACCGCTCCATCGCCAAGGCGAAGGCCTGGAACGAGGCGCATGGCGGCACGGTGGCGATAAGCCCCGCCCATGCGGCGCAGGGGGCGGACATCGTCATCAGTTGCGTCGGCAATGACGACGATCTCGCCGCCGTCACCCTGGGCAAGGACGGCGCGTTCCGCAGCATGGGCAGCGGCACGCTGTTCATCGATCATACGACGGTGTCGGCGCGGATCGCCCGGCAATTGTTCGTCGAGGGCGAGAGCCGGGGCATTCACTGCGTCGACGCGCCGGTATCCGGCGGACAGGCGGGCGCGGAGAATGGCAAGCTGTCGATCATGTGCGGCGGTACGGAGCCGGCCGTGACGGCGGCGAAAATCGCCATGGGCTGCTATGCCGCGCGGATCGTGCATGTCGGCGCGGCCGGTGCGGGGCAGACGACCAAGATGGTCAACCAGATCTGCATCGCCGGGGTGCTGCAGGGCGTGTCCGAGGGTCTGCGTTTCGCGCAGGCGGCGGAGCTGGACCTGGACAAGGTGTTCGAAGCGATATCGGGCGGGGCGGCGCAGAGCTGGCAGATGGAGAATCGCTGGAAGACGATGGCGCAGGACAGTTTCGACTTCGGTTTCGCCGTTGACTGGATGCGCAAGGATCTGGGGCTGGCGCTGGACGAGGCGCGGGTCAGCGGAGCAACGCTGCCGGTGACGGCAATGGTCGACCAATTCTATGCCGATGTGCAGGCGTTGGGCGGCGGGCGGCAGGACACGAGCGCGCTCGTCCGGCGGATCACCCGCGCATGAAGGTTGCAGCGGCATGTGCGGTGGTCGGGGGCATGCTCGCAGCGAGCCCGGTCATGACGGCGGGGGTGGTGGACAATGTCAATGGCATCGCCCTCGACGCCCAAGGACATTTGATTCATTTTAATGGCTTGATCATTGATGATCAGGGCAAGGTCGCCAAGCTGGTGCAGGGCAAGGTCGAGGCGCCGCTGCCGGAAAAGAAGCGCCGGAAGAGGGGCGACGATACCCCCCCTCCCCCCGCATACAGCTTTCGCCTCGATGGGCAGGGCCGCACGCTGATCCCCGGACTGATCGACGCGCATGGGCATGTGATGGGGCTTGGCCTCTCCCTGCTGACGCTTGACCTGAGCGAGACGAAATCGCTGGGGCAGGCGCAGGCGAAGATCGCGGCCTATGTGAAGGATAATCCGGGCCGCAAATGGATATTGGGCGGCGGTTGGAACCAGGAGACCTGGGGCCTGGGCCGTTTTCCCACAGCAGCGGAGCTGGATGCAGTCACCGGCGACATTCCGACGTGGCTGGAGCGGGTCGACGGCCATGCCGGCTGGGCGAACAGCGCCGCGATGAAGGCGGCCGGGATAACGCCCGCAACCAAGGCGCCCACAGGAGGCCGGATCGAAACGGCGGCAGGCAAACCGGCGGGCGTGTTCGTGGACGCCGCCAGCGCGCTGATCGCCCGCGTCGTGCCGCCGCCAGCCCCCAAGGATCGCGACCTGGCGTTCGAGAAGGCGCAATATCTGCTGCTATCGCAAGGTATTACCGCCATTGCCGACATGGGCGCGGACATGAATGACTGGCAGACCTATCGTCGCGCGGGTGACAGGGACAGGCTGCGCGTACGCATCATGGTCTATGCCAAGGGGGTGGACAATATGGTCGCCATCGCCGGCCCCGCCCCCACGCCATGGCTGTATGATGACCGGCTGCGGATGGGCGGCGTCAAGCTGTTCCTGGATGGCGCACTGGGATCGCGCGGGGCGTGGCTGAAGGCGGATTACAGCGATGCGCCTGGCCAGCGCGGCCTGCCGCTGATGACTGGCGCGCAGTTGCGCAACAGCATGAGCCGGGCGGCGATGGACGGATTTCAGGTGGCGGTCCACGCCATCGGCGACCAGGCCAATGCCGAGGTGGTAGACGCCATCGCCGAGCTTTCGGAAACCTATAAGGGCGACAGGCGTTGGCGGGTTGAACATGCCCAGATCATCGATCCTATCGACCTGCCCCGCTTTGCCCAGAATGCGACCATCGCGTCCATGCAGCCCGTGCACGAGGCGTCGGACTGGCGCATGGCGACGGCCCGCATGGGCGAGGCGCGGCTCAAAGGCGCTTATGCGTGGCGCACTATGCTGAACGCGCATGTCCCCCTGGCATTCGGGTCCGACGTTCCGGTGGAGTCGTCTAATCCCTTCCCCGGCATATCGGTAGCGATGACGCGCGAGGATGCGAAGGGCGAACCTGCGGGCGGATGGATGCCGGAGCAGCGGCTGACCTTTGAGGAGGCGCTGGCCGCCTTCACGCGCGGCGCCGCCTATGCCGGCTTTGCCGAAGACCGTTTCGGCACGCTGGCGCCGGGCAAAAGAGCCGATTTCCTGCTCATTGACCGCGATATCAGCATGACCCGGCCGGCGGAGATACGGAATATTCAGGTTCTTGAAACATGGATCGGCGGCAAACGGGTCTATGTGAAGGGCGAAACCGCGCCCCCCGCAGCACAGGCCAACGAGACGACAGGAACGCCATCGCCGTGACCGCTGTGAAGCTGCATACAAAGTCTGTGGAAAAACCGTGGGGCCGAACCGATCTTCCGGCGATCTTTCCCAACCCCGACACAAAGCAGATCGGCGAAATCTGGTTCGACGGGCCGGAAGGCAGGCATCCGCCGCTGCTGGTCAAATATATCTTCACCAGCGAAAAGCTGTCGATCCAGGTCCATCCCAATGATGCGGAAGCCAGGGAGCGCGGTCTAGCCGGCGGCAAGTCAGAATGCTGGTACATATTGGATGCGGAGCCGGACGCGGTGCTTGGCATCGGCGTCAAAACGCCGTTGAGCGCCGAGGCGTTGCGCGCTGCGGCGCTGGACGGATCTATCGAGCAAGTGATGGACTGGAAGCCGGTCACCAAGGGCAGCTTCTACTATATTCCGGCTGGGACTGTTCATGCCATCGGCGGCGGTTTGACGCTGGTCGAGGTGCAGCTCAACAATGACGTGACCTATCGCCTGTATGACTATGGGCGACCGCGTGAATTGCATCTGGACGATGGCGTGGCGGTGGCAAAGGCATTCCCCTACCCTATGGCCGAGCAGATTTTCCCTGCCGACTGCGCCGCCCGGATGTTGGAAGGCGCGGACAAGCCCTTCACGCTGGACATGGTCGCCCCGGCGGCGGGCGAGAGCCTGACGCTGCCGGAGGGGCAAAGCTGGTTCATCCCGCTGGCCGGGCATGGCGCGATCGATGGGCAAGATTGGCGGGAAAGCGAATGCTGGATCGTTGAAGGCGGCGCGCAGATTAGCTTTGCTGCCGATGCGCAGGCGCTCATCGCCACGCTCTGAACGGACAGCTCAGCTGCGATGAGGATTCCTCGCTGGATATGGGTCGGCGCTCTTGTCGGCACGGCCTTGGCTGGCCTGGTCGGCTATATGTTCTGGTTGGCGCAGTCGATGCCGGTCATCCGGACGACCGAGGTCATTTTGCTCTATCCGGCCGATGCGCCAAAGACCCCGCTGACGATCGCGCTGATCACTGACACGCATCTGTCCGGGCCGGATAATTCGCCCGAACGGCTGGCGCGCATCTTCGATCAAGTGAACGGGATGCATCCGGACCTGATCCTGCTGGGCGGCGATTATGTCAGCCGGAACAAGCCGTTCGGGAAAATCTACAGCAATAGCGAGATGATCGCGCCGCTCGCGCGGCTGCGTGCGCCGATGGGCGTTTTGGCCGTGCTGGGCAATCATGAGGTGTCGCACCGCGACGGCAGTTCGGCCCCCAAGCTGTTGCAGGGGTTCAAGAATGCGGGCATCCGCCTGCTGATGAACGAGGCCGTGCGGCGCGGGCCGCTGGTCATCGGCGGCATTCCGGATTTCGCCAAGAATGCCCCGGACGTTCCCGCCACCCTCAGGGCGATGCGGGCGCTGGGCGGCGCGCCGATTTTCCTGACGCATAATGTCGATGCGGTGACGGAACTGGGTGGATGGCGGGGATTGGTGGTGGCCGGGCACAGCCATTGCGGGCAGGTGGCGCTGCCCTTCTACGGCCCGGTCTATGTGCCGCAGAAGCTGCCCTATGCATGCGGGCGCTATGATGTGGACGGCAAGACGATCATCGTATCGGGCGGCGTGGGAACAAGCAGCGTGCCGTTGCGGTTGGCCGCGCCGCCGGATGTTTGGATGATCAGGGTGCGGCCGGCGGGGTGATTCGTGCAGGCTATTGGAACATCATATCTCATGAGATATGCAAAGGCTCGCCTTTGATACCGATGTCATTGTGACGGCACTGAGAAGCGCGTCTGGCGGCAGCAACGCAGCTTTGCGAGAAGTGGCGCATGGCCGGCTAACATTTCTGGCGACGCCCACGCTCTTTCTCGAATATGAGGCGGTGCTTAAGCGACCGGAACAGCGGCTTGCACATGAATTGAGATTGCAGGACATTGACCGCTTCCTTGCTGCCTTGGCCAGCGCTTGCGAAGCCGTGGACGTAAGTTTTCAATGGCGACCGCAGCTTACAGACCCAAATGACGAGATGGTCCTGGAGGCGGCAATTAACGGTCGCGCCGATGCATTGATCACCCACAATGTGCGTGACTTCGCCCGTGGTGCGGAAAGGTTTGGACTAAGGGTGATGACACCCGGAGATTTGTTGAAGGAGTTACGTTCATGAGCAAGGCATCCTACCCGCTCAAGCTCCCGTCATCCGTCAAAGCAGCCGCTGCTCGGCTGGCGAAGGAGGACGGCGTGTCGCTGAACCAATGGATTGCTGTCGCCATCGCACAAAAGATAGGCGTGGTAGAAACCGCGTCTGACTTTCTCAAGCGCCGTGCTGGCAGCGCAAGCCCAGCTGACATGCTGCCATTTCTTGAGAAGGCAAAACGGGAAGCTCCGCCGGCCGGAGATGAAATCTAACGGCTGGGACTGACGAGATTGGCTGTCCATAAACGGCCCGCGCAGATCATGCAGGTCGGCGTCGATGATGAGGACGATTAGAGCGTTTTTCGACCGCCGTGAATCGGGTGAGGATTCCCAAAAGACTGATTTTCTGATTCAGCCTTCGTGCCGGTGAAGGAGGCTGGCATGGATGGCTCTTTCGATGGATTTGCGTGT
>JAHFPU010000021.1 GCA_023266635.1 Sphingobium sp. | reverse complement strand
ATGGCGGAACTGCCGGTGATAAGCGAGGCTGCGAACTTCGTTACGGCAATGGCGAGATTGCCCGCCAGCGCCGCGTAAATGACCCGCTTGCCGCCGCTCGCCATTCAGTTCTGGCCGATGGCGACGGATGCCGGTGTAGCGAAGCGGTAGGGGTCGAAGCAGATCGCGTCGGGGTCGTCGTGTCCGGAAAAGGCACTGGCGAATAGCTCTGAGGCAAGCGCCGCAAAGGCGATGCCGTTGCCGCCGAACCCGGCGGACAGCCAGACCCTGTCCATGTTCGTGGCCTTACCGATAGCAGGAAGGCCGTCCGGCGAACTGCCGAAGGTGGCGGCCCATGCGCGATCCACGGCAAGGGGTTCGCGGCCCAACAGCGCGCCGGTCTTTGCCGCGATTGTGCCCGCCTTCTCCCCGATCAGTGCGTCGCGATGGCGGGCGTCGGAGAAATCCTCATCCTCGCCTCCGGAGATGATCCGGCCGTCTGCATCGGTGCGGATATAGAGATAGGGATTGGAAGCCTCCCAGATCATGGCGTTTTCGCGCCATAGTGGAGCGGCGCCGGGCGCCTTCGCCATGACGAATGTCGAGAGCAGCGAGAATTCGGGAGGCAGGAAAAGCGGCGCGCGCTCGTAACCACCGGCGAGGATGACGTTTTTCGCAACGACTTGCCGTCCATGATCGAGCGCCAACGCCACGCCATCGCCTTGCTCTGTGATCGATGTGACGTCGACCGGATAGCCTAGACGAGCGCCACGCTTGCGGGCGATGTTGAGCAGGCCGTGGGCGAGCTTTACCGGGTCGACCTCAAAGCCTCCTGTCGAGACTATGGCGGCCCTTGGAGTAATGCCGAAGCGTTGCTGGATGGCGGCGCTGTCGAGAAAGAGGCTGGGCAGGCCGTGGGCCGCGTGCAGGGCTGCCTCTTCGCGGAGGCCATCCGCATCCAGTTCTTTTCCCTCGAGGTAGACGGTCGCGCGGTCGATGCGGTCGCAATCAAGCGCGAGCATGTCGATGCGGTCGGCAAAATCGCGCACGGCCCGGTAAACGCGCACCCAGCGTTGCGCAGCGCCTTGCTCGCCGATCTGCGCCGCGAGCGCCGACATCGGGACGTCCATCGCCCACATCAGTTCGGCGGTCGAGGCAGCCGTGCTGCCCATGCCGGGCGGGCGTCGGTCCAGCATCAGGACGGAATGTCCCTCTGCGCTGAGGCGTTCGGCAAGCACCGATCCCATGATGCCCGCGCCGATGATGGCGATATCAGTCGACGTATCGGGCAAGGGATCGGGCGGCGGAACGTCCCATGCATCCTCTACCCATGTGGTGGTTCCGCCGCGAAGGTCGTGCTGCTCGGTCAATGGCATTGCCGGATAACCCGTGGGAGGCTTGCGAGTTCAGAAGGGCGAGGCCTAATTTTTCAGAAGGCCTGCGAAAGGGACTACTGCCGCGCACGGAATCGAGGGGCGATGGAACCGACAGCCTCGCCCCGGATTGAATCGCCTCTGCAATGAAATGAGGTGAAGAGATGCCGGCGCGCGCATATTGGCAGGGCCAGATACGGTTGGCGCTGGTGTCGATCCCGGTGGAAATCTATTCCGCCACGAAGAGCGGCGCGACCGTGTCCTTCCGCCAGATCCACGAACCGTCCGGCAAGCGCATCCATTACGAGAAGGTGGTGGACGGCATCGGCCCGGTGGACCCCGATGAGATCATGAAGGGCTTTGAATATGAGAAGGGCGAATATGTCCTGCTCGACGAGGAAGAGATTGAGGGCGTCAAGCTGGAGAGCAAGAAGACGCTGGAATTGACCCAGTTTGTCGATGTCGGGGAGGTCGACGCGATCTATTACGACAAGCCCTATTATGTCGTGCCCGCTGACGACCTGGCCGAGGAAGCGTTCATCGTGTTGCGCGAGGCGCTGCGCAAGACGCGCAAGGTGGGGCTTGGTCAATTGGCGTTGCGCGGGCGGGAATATGTGGTGAGCCTGAAACCTTGCGGCCGGGGGATGGTGCTGGAGACGCTGCGCCATGCCGATGAGGTGAACAAGGCGGCGAGCTATTTCCGCGACATCGGTGACGCGAAGGCGGATGAGGATTTGCTCGACCTCGCCACCACGCTGATCGAGAAGAAGGCTGGCAAGTTCGATGCGTCGGAATTTCACGACCGCTATGTTGATGCGCTGAAGGACCTCATCGCCCGCAAGCGCAAATCGAAGACGGGCAAGGTGTCCCTCGACACCGAGGAGAAAGCGCCGTCGCGCGGCTCCAATGTCATCGACCTGATGGCGGCGCTGAAAAAGTCGATCGACAAGCCGGGGGCCCAGACGGCGGCACCGGTCAAGAAGGCTGCTGCGAAGAAGACGACGGCCACCAAGGCTCCTGCGAAAAAGGCACCGGCGGCGCGCACCCGCAAGAGCGCCTGACATGGCCGCGCGCGCCGATCCTCTCGAAACATACAACCGCAAGCGGGATTTCAAGAAAACGGCGGAGCCCAAGGGCGTGCGCGGCAAGGATGCGGGGCATCTGTTCATTGTCCAGAAGCACGATGCGACACGGTTGCACTGGGATTTCAGGCTGGAGATAGATGGCGTCCTCAAAAGCTGGGCGGTGACGCGCGGGCCGAGCCTGAACCCGGACGACAAGCGGCTGGCCGTGCGGACCGAGGACCACCCGATGGATTATGCCGGGTTCGAGGGCACGATCCCGAAGGGCGAATATGGCGGCGGCACGGTGATGCTGTGGGATGCGGGAACATGGGAGGCGGTCGGCGGCAAGGACCCGGCCAAGACGATCAATGATGGCCATGTCCATGTGATCCTGCATGGCGAGCGGATGAAGGGCGAATGGCTTCTGGTCCGCATGAAGCCCCGGCCGGGTGAGAAGCGGGAGAGCTGGCTGCTGCGCAAGGTCGAGGACGCGCATGCGGGTGCTTCGGGTACATTGGTGGAGAAGGGGCTGACTAGCGTCACCACGGGACGGACGATGTTGGAGATCGCCAAGGGCAACGACCCGGTCTGGCACTCGAACGCGAAGAAAGCGAAAGCCGATAAGGGAGCAGCCAACCCCAAAGGAAAGGCGACAACCGAAGGCCTTTTAAAAAAGGTCGGTTCATCTAGGAAAACAGGAAAAATACCTGATTTCAAAGAGGTGCAGCTTGCGACACTGGTTGACGCCGTACCAACGGGGTCGGGATGGCTGCATGAGGTGAAATATGACGGCTATCGCGCGATGCTCGCTGTGGCGGGGAGTAAGGCGAAGGCCTTTACGCGCACCGGGCTCGACTGGTCCGACCGTTTTGCGCCTATCGTTGAGGCGGCTGCGCAGATCGATGTGGGGAGCGCGCTGATCGATGGGGAGGTTGTTGCCTTTGACGCCAAGGGGCGGCCGAGCTTCTCTGCGTTGCAGGACGCGCTGAAGAATGGTGGCGAGCTGAACTATTTCGCGTTCGACCTGCTGGAGCAGGATGGCGACGATCTCACCAAGTTGGGGAATGCGGAGCGCAAGGAGCGGCTGGCGGCAGTGCTGGCGGGCGTGGAGACGCCGATCCACTATGCCGACCATGTGACGTCGGGCGGCGAGAAGCTTTTGAACGGCCTGTGCGGCGAAGGCTATGAGGGTATTGTCTCCAAGCGGGCCGATGCGCCCTATCGCGCGGCGCGGACGCGCAACTGGCTGAAGATCAAATGCACAAGGCGGCAGGAATTCGTGATCCTGGGCTATATCGAGAGCGAGAAGGCGGGGCGGGACCTGCGGTCGCTGGCAGTGGGTCTGAATGAGAACGGAAAGCTGCGCTATGCGGGGCGGGTGGGCACCGGGTTCGATGCCAATACGCGCGCCATGCTGTTGGAGAAGCTGAAGCCGCTGGCGCGCAAGACCGCTGCCGCAGAGGTGCCGCGCGCAGCGGTGCGGGGGATGCGCTGGGTGACGCCCAAGCTGGTGGCGGAGGTGGCCTTTGCCGAGTTCACGGCCGAGAATGTGGTGCGCCATGCCAGCTTCATCGGCCTGCGCGAGGACAAGTCGGCGGGCGAGGTCATTTCCGAGGAGCCGGCAAAGCCCAGCACGATCGCGGTGGACGAGAAGCCGTTCGGGATTGCCATTTCCAGCCGAGAACGAGTGATCGACCCGAAAGGCGGCGTCACCAAAGGCGATTTGGCCGACTATTATGCGCAGATGGCGGAGCCGATCCTGCGCTGGCTGGCGAACCGACCCGTCAGCCTGGTCCGCTGCCCACAGGGGCGCAGTCGCCATTGTTTTTTCCAGAAGCATGACGCCGGAAGCTTCGGCGGCCATGTCGATCATGTCGCGATCCGCGAGAAGAACGGAAAGTCGGAGGACTATCTGGTCGTGAACGACGGTGAGGGACTGCTGTCCTGCGTGCAGATGGGCACGATAGAGTTTCACGGCTGGGGCGCACTGGCCGATGATGTCGAGCATCCAGACCGCATGGTGTTCGATCTGGACCCAGATGAGGGGCTGGACTTCAGAGATGTGCGCGTAGCGGCGGCGCAGTTGCGCGATCTGCTGGGTGAAATGGGGTTGCAGACCTTCCCCATGATCTCAGGCGGGAAGGGCGTGCATGTTGTCGCGCCGCTCAACGGATCGGCCGATTGGCCCGCCGTGAAGGATTTCGCCAGCCGGTTCTCCCGCGCGGTGGCAGAGGCGCACCCGAAGCGGTTCACAGCCAATATGCGCAAGAGCGAGCGCAAAGGGCGGATATTCCTCGACTGGTTGCGCAACGAGCGGGGATCGACGGCGGCGCTGCCCTATTCCGCCCGCGCGCGGGATGGCACGAGCGTCGCCGCGCCCATCACATGGGACGAACTGGCAAAGCTGAAATCTGCGCAACCCTTTACCATCCGCGATGTGGATAGGTTGCTGGAAAGGGTGGACAGCAAGGCGCTTGCAAGCTGGGGTGAGGCGAAACAGGCATTGCCGGAGATATGATTCCGCGCCCCGCGAACATGTCCGATAAGTAACCCGCCAAACACGTCTCCGTAGTGTGGCCTCCTCCATACAGGCATCGGACCGGACAAGGCCGGCCGTGATATGGGAGAATGATCATGAAGCTTTTCCATCGGATTTCGACCGCGGCGGTTCTGGGCGCATCGATGCTGTCGCTCGCTATTGCTCCGGCCAATGCGGCGGCTTGCCGCGACGCGCATGGCCGTTTCGCGAGGTGCGCGACGACGGCCGCAGCGACAGCGCGACCCGCACATATGACCAAGGTCGCCAGTGCCGCAGCCAAATCGCAGAAGACGGCGAGCGCACCTTCTGCGAAAACAGCGACCGCCGCCCCGGCGACGAAAATGGCCAGCATGACCCCCGCAGCGAAACGGCCGCACACCGCGAAGAAGGCTGCTGCAACGCACGCGGGTTAATTGCTGATCTTATTGGCTGATATGCTCGGCGTTCCGGTTTCCACCGGAGCGCCGAAGCGCCGTCCGACATAATCCGGAGAGAAGGAATGCAGCATAGCCTCCAGTCATGCCTGTGGGCTGCGTTCGCCATGGCGGCCCTTGCCAATCCCGCTCTTGCGCAGGACGTATCGGGAAAGCCCGATGATCTGAAGATCGGCGGCGACCGGATCACCGTAGGCGCCGGTGCGGCGTTCGTTCCCAGCTATATCGGCTCTGCCAAATCCGTGACGGTACCGACGCTGGCCGTCGAAGGACAGGTTTCCGGCATATCGTTCAACAGCCAGGGCACCGCGCTCTATGTCGATGCCATCCCAGGCAGCGGCGGGCCGGGCTGGAAACTGCAGGCAGGGCCTCTTGTCGCCTTGCGGCTCGACCGGAGCAACAGCATCAAGACGCCAAGCGTCGCTGCGCTGGGCAAGCGTAAGCAGGCGCTGGAGCTGGGCGGGTCGATCGGCATCCAGCGGACCGGCGTCATCACCAGCCCCTATGACACGCTGTCGTTCAGCACATCCTATCAGCATGACGTGAAACACGCCCATGGCAGCTATGTCCTGAGCCCCGGCATCGATTATGACACGCCCCTGTCCACAACAACCTTTGTCAGCCTTTCCGCATCGGCCGATTATGTCGGGCGCGGCTTTGGCGAGTATTATTATGATGTCGATGCGGCCGGAAGCGAGGCGAGCGGTCTGCGCGCCTATGACGGCACGGACCGGGCCGGGTTGAAGGACTGGAATGTCAGCATGATGGCGGCCAAGGCGCTTACCGGGAACCTGACCCATGGCTTCGGCCTATTCGTGACCGGGGGCTATGCTCGCATATTGGGCGCATATCGCCTATCGCCGGTCGTGGATATCGCGGGTAGGGCGAACCAGCTCAGCGGGGCGCTGGGCGTGGAATATACATTCTGAGGTATCGTCGCGCGGTGGCCCGGTTCAGGCGTCGTTCTTGGCCGTGACCAAGGCATCCACCTTCTCACCGCTCAACTGCTCATCGAACCGGACGCCGCAGAAGAGCTCACGCCTCCAACAGACCTGACAGGCAATATCGATCGCACCCCAGTGCAGCATCAGCGCTTCCCCGCACGCAATGGCGGCATCGACATGCATGCGCGCGCCGGATTGGGATATGTCGAGAAGGTGCGCGCGATGTGGGCCGACGACGGTTTCCACAGCAATCGGGAGAAAGACCTTGCTTCGGCGGGTGCTACGCAGATCGGGCGGCGTAGCCTGCAATCCTTGCTTCACGAGCCTCTCCAAAACCTACGCGCCGGATATGAAGCCGACCTTGTCTGCAGGACGCTAATCTGGATTGGTTACGAAACCGTTCAAAGCGGAAGGATGAAGCGGGCAATTGCTGCCTTATCAGTCCGATATGGAGCTAACCCGGGGCACCGTTTCTGTACCGGGCTTCGCATTTGTATGATGGTGAGCCCTGCTGGGTTCGAACCAGCGACCTACTGATTAAAAGTCAGTTGCTCTACCGACTGAGCTAAGGGCCCCCATGTGCGCCGGGAAGGCCGGGCGATGCGGTAAGGGGCACCTAGAGAGGCTTGCCGATCCGGTCAACCGGCTTTGACTGCCTTGTGCGCGCCAAGAGATGACGGATACGCAAACCGGTGACGGGATCGCGCCACAAGGGAGTTATACTGGCCAAAGGGGAGAGCACGAAGGCGCGCTGACGAAAAGCTTCGTGAGGGACATGGAGTCCGCGCTGGTCCCACCGCCCGCCGGACCAGAGGATGATGTCCAGATCAAGCGTGCGTGCGCCCCAGCGCTGACCGCTTCGCCGCCCGAACGTGCGCTCCAGGGTTTTGAGACGTAAAAGCAGCGCGGGCGGCGACAGGTCTGTTTCGACGATCGCTGCGGCGTTGGCGTAGCGGCGCAGCGACGGGCCGAGCGGCGCGGAGCCGATCACTGGAGATGTCGCGCATAGCTTCAGCGGGAGCTGGTCCAGTGCCGCCATGGCCGCGATCACGAGCGCCTGCGGAGTTAAGCGGGCGGATAGCGGCCGGTTCGAGCCCAAGGCGATGGCGTAGCTTGCGCGTGTCACCGACAAGCGCCTATCGCCTCATCATGAACATGGAAAGCCCGATAGCCGAAACCGAACCGCCGCGCGATTGCCCGCTATGTCCACGGCTGGTTGATTATCGCCATGCCTGCCAGGCGGAATTTCCCGGCTGGTGGAATGCGCCGGTGCCCTCGTTCGGCGATCCGGCGGCGGCGATCGCCATCATAGGCCTAGCGCCCGGCAAGCATGGAGCGAACCGGACGGGTCGGCCCTTCACCGGGGACTATGCCGGAGACTTGCTGTTCGCAACGCTTGCGAAGTTCGGCCTGTCCAACGACAGCTATGACGCGCGGGTCGATGACGGGCTGGCCCTGCGCGACATCATCATCGTCAATTCGGTCAAATGCTTGCCGCCGCAGAACAAGCCGACGCCGGAAGAGGTGCGGGCGTGCCGGCCATTCCTCAGCAAGGCGGTGGGCGCGCTACCCAATGCGCGGGTGTTCATCGCGCTAGGGCAGATTGCACATCAGTCGGCGGTGAAGGTGCTGGGCGGGCGATTGCCCAAAGCGCGCTTCGCCCATCTGGCCGAGCACCGGATGCCGGATGGGCGAATGCTGGTCGATAGCTATCATTGCTCACGCTATAACACGAACACGGGGCGGCTGACTGCGCCGATGTTCGAAGAGGTGTTTGCGCGGGCGTTGGAACTGGCCGTCAGACAATTTTGAGATAGTCGAAATAGGATCCGTCCGGCGGGCCATCCAACGTGGCCATCACGGGAGCGAACGTGTCTTTGGGCAGGCCCTTGCCGTCCTCCTGATGCGCTTGCTCGCTGTCCCATTTCTCAATGAACAGGAAACGCCGTTCGTTCCCCAGGTCGCGCAGTATCTCGACGCCGGAACACCCCGCGATTGGCCTGACTGTGTCGGCCAAGACCGCCAGCGCCGTTTCCAGCGCGGCATCCTGGCCCTCCTTGGCGTGCATGAAATAGGTGCGTGCAATGGTCATGAGATAGCCCCCTCCTGTCAAATATCCTGCGCGATCCGGCCGTACAGATCCGGCCGGCGATCGCGGAAGAAGCCCATGCCGGCGCGGTGCTTACGGGCGCGTTCCAGATCCAGGGTGGCGATCAGCGCGCCATGGTCCTTGTCGCTGGCCTCGCTGGCGAAATCGCCCCATTCGTCGGTGATGAAGCTGTGGCCGTAGAAGCGCTGACCATCCTCCTCGCCGATGCGGTTGGCGGCGATAACGGGCATGCAGTTGCTGACGGCGTGGCCGAGCATGGCGCGCCGCCACATGCGGCTGGTGTCGAGGTCGGCGTCATAAGGCTCCGACCCGATGGCGGTGGGGTAGAAGAGCATCTCCGCGCCCATCAGGGCCATTATCCGCGCGGTCTCCGGATACCATTGGTCCCAGCAGATGCCGACGCCGATCACGCCATAGCGGGTTTTCCAGACCTTGAAGCCGCTGTTACCCGGGCGGAAATAATATTTCTCCTCATAGCCCGGGCCGTCGGGAATGTGGCTCTTGCGATAGACGCCCATAATCTCGCCCGTGTCGTCGATCATGGCGAGGGAATTGTAATAATGCTGGCCGTCGCGCTCGAAGAAGCTGGTGGGGATATAGACGCCCAGGTCCTTGGCGGCTGCCTGCATGGCGATGACGGCGGGGTGGCTTTCCAAGGGGTGGGCGGTGGCGAACAGCGCCTCATCCTCGACCTTGCAGAAATAGGGACCTTCGAACAGTTCGGGCGGCAGGATGATCTTCGCGCCGCGCGCCGCCGCCTTGCGGACGTGGGATTCAACGAGTGCGATGTTGGCGGCGACATCGTCCGAGAAGGGAAGCTGGAGGGCGGCGACGGTTACGCTGGTCATGACTATCCTGCTGAAGGCATTTGCTGGCTGGAGCAGTGGAAGCTGCCGCCGCCCGTCAATATGGCGTCGCTGCGCAGCCCGACAATATCCCGGCCGGGGAAGAAGGGACGGAAGGCGTCGAGCGCTGCCTGATCATTGGGCCGACCATAGATGGGCACGATGACAGCGGCGTTGCCGACATAGAAATTCATGTAGCTGGCGGGAATGGCCTCGCCGTCCACCTCGACCCGGCCGGGTGAAGGGATGGAGGCGACCTCCACCCCATGGGCGAGCGCGCGGGCGCGGGCGTCGGCGTAGATTTCGGCGTTGGGGTCATCGGCATCCGTGGCTTCGGGAAGCGCGAGGATGCCGGGCGCGACAAAGCGGGCGAGATTGTCGACATGGCCGTCGGTATGATCGTTGGCGAGGCCCTCGCCCAGCCAGAGCATGTCGGAGAGGCCGAGACTGCCCGCGAGCAGGGTTTCGATCTTGACGCGATCGAGCGCCGGGTTGCGGTTGGGATTGAGCAGGCATTGCTCAGTGCTGACGAAGAGGCCCGTGCCGTCGGTGTCGATCGCGCCGCCCTCAAACACCCATTCCTGCCGCAGGACGGAGAGGTCGCTCTGCGCGGCGAGGCGTGCGCCGATATCCTCGTCGCCCGGCATCTCATATTTGCCGCCCCAGCCATTGAAGTCGAAATCCACCAGCGCGCGCGCCGCGCCATTGGCGACGCAGATGGGGCCGGTGTCGCGCAGCCAGATGTCGCCATGCCGCTCGGTCTGGACGACGACACTTGGCCCCACCAGGGCGCGGGCTATCTCGGCATTGGCCTCGTCAGCGGCGACGAGGCGCACCTGTTCGCCGCGACCGTCGGCATGGACGGCGTCGGCGAAGGCGGCGATCTGGCGCTGCGCCCCGGCAAAGCCGTCCGGCCATTCGGCGGCGTTGCTGGGAAAGCCTATCCAGACCCAGTCATGGGGCGCCCATTCGGCGGGCATGCGGAAAGTCATTGCGCGGCCGCCCGGCTCTTGTCGCGGATGGCGCGGAATTCGTCGCCTTCCTTCCAGTTCGGCCATTCCGTGGTGTTCGCCAGCGCCCGCCCGACGTCATAATAGAGCTTCAGGTCGGCGGCGACGCCGGTCCAGTCCCAATTGGGATCATATTCGTCCTTCGGGCCGTGGTAGCGATGCTCCTCATAATCCTTGGCCGCCGCTTCTCCCGCCGCCTTGCCGCCCTTCAGCAGATCGTCGCCAGCATCGAAATAGAGCATCGGCACGCCCTGCTTGGCGAGGCTGAAATGGTCGGAGCGATAGTAGAAGCCCTTTTCAGGCGTCGGCTCCATCGTCGCGACGCGGCTTTGCGCCACCAGCGCGCGGTCGAGATAGGCGTCGAGGTCCGACTTGCCCTTGCCGACGACGATCACGTTATGCGCCGGTCCCGCCATGCTGAGCGCGTCCATGTTGACGCCGCCGACCGTCTTGCCGAGCGGGAATACGGGATGCTCGCCATAATATTGCGAGCCGAGCAGGCCGGATTCCTCGCCGGTGACGGCGATGAAGACCTGGCTGCGATCGGTGGGACCCGCTTGCACATTGGCCTGCGCCAGCGCGACGAGGGCAGCGGTGCCGGTCGCGTTATCGACCGCACCGTTACAGATATCGTCCCCGTCCGGGGCCTTTTCGCAATGGCCCAGATGATCCCAATGGCCGGTATAGAGGACATATTCGTCCGGCCGAGTCTTGCCGGGCAGCAGGGCGACGACATTCTTCGACATATGTTTGCGCAGGCTATTCTCGAAGGAGAGCGAGGCCTTCACGCCTTTCAGCGGCACGGCCTTGAAGCCCGGCTTCTTGGCGGCGGCGATGAGCGCGGTCAGGTCCTGCCCGCCGCTGGCCAGCAATGCTGCGGCCTTGTCCTTCTGTATCCAGCCGACGGCTGGCGCTGCATTCATATTGCCGTTGGCGTTGTCGGCGACCTGCTGCGACCCGGTCCAACTCGACTGGACGACGTTCCAGCCATAGGCGGCGGGCACCGTGTCGTGGACGATGATCGCGGCGGCGGCTCCCTGTCGCGCGGCTTCCTCGAACTTGTAGGTCCAGCGGCCATAATAGGTCATCGCCCGGCCGCTGAAGGGGCCGTCCAGCGTCGGATTCTCATAGTCCGGGTCATTGACCAGGATGATGACGGTCTTGCCCTTCACATCGACGCCGGCATAGTCGTTCCAGCCCTTTTCCGGCGCGTCGATGCCGTAGCCGACGAAAACGACTGGGCTGTTCTTCACGTCGATCTTCGGCGTTACTCGCTGGGTGCCGACAACCATCTCCGCGCCGTAGACGGCGGTAACCTTCGTCTTGCCGCCGGTGAAGGTGAGGGGCGAGACATTCTTCGCCGTGATCTCGACCAGCGGCACGTCCTGGAACCAACTGCCATTGTTGCCGGGCTTCAGGCCGAGCTTGCCGAATTCGTCGGAGAGCAGCGCGAGCGTCTTTTCCTCGCCGATTGTGCCGGGCGCTCGCCCCTCGAACGCGTCGGAGGACAGAGCCTGAACGAGGCGCTTCATCGTGTCGATGGACGGCGCAATCTCTGCCGGAGCGGGAGCAGGTGTACTCGCTGCGCTGGATGGCGCTTCGCCCTGCGTCGTAGCGCAGGCGGAAAGGGCGAGAAGCGACGCGGCCGAAGCCAGCGCCAGGGATCGGATACGCATGACGGGGGATCCTCGTTCTGATCTTTTTCGATGGCCCGCAATGCCACTGGCGGGAGCGCGGGGCAAGGCAGGTCGCAGCTTTACGCGATACCGATTGATACATCCAATAAGGCCGCGTTTGTACTTGCTCGCTGAAGCAGCCGGAGGCAGGCAGATGCAAGGGGGAGTATCATGCGATATCTAATAGTCGGCGCGGCCATGGGTCTTTCACTGTCCTCGCAGGCGAGCGCCCAGACGTCCGCAGATGAGGCCGCGATATTCGGCGCGCGCGAGAATATCGAGCAGATCAGCCTCTCGCCCGATGGCGCGCAGGTCGCCTTTCTCTCACCAGCATCGGGCCAGGGATCGTCACTCTTCGTGGCCAGCGTGACCGGCGGCAAAGCACCCGTGCCCATCAGCGGCGCGGATGGAAATCCTGAACGGATGTCCCAATGCAACTGGGTCTCGGTCCGCCGCCTATTATGCACGGTGCGGATGTTGACGGACTCCGACGCGGGGATCATCGGCTATAGCCGCCTGTTCGCCATCGACCAGGACGGCGGCAATGTGAAGATGGTCAGCAACCGCACTACGGTTCGCACGGTGGGCTATGCGCAATATGGCGGGCGGATCGTCGATTTCAGCGGGCAGGACGGGGCCGCATTGATTGCCCGGGATTATGTGCCCGAGGAGCAGATCGGCACGAAACTCGCCAATACAAAGGATGGGCTTGGCGTCGATCTGGTCGATACGCTGACGCTGAACGCCCGCCATGTGGAATCGCCGAAGCGAACCGCCGTGGAATATATCTCTGATGGGCGTGGCAATGTGCGCGTCATGGGGTTGATGCCGCCTGCCACAAGCTATGGCTATCCGGGGAATATCATCCGTTATTCCTATCGGACAAAGACCAGCGGCGATTGGCGGGACCTGGGAACTCTGGATGTTTCAACCGACCGGGGGTTTAATCCCTATGCGGTCGATCCGACCCTCGACGCGGTATATGGCCTGGAGGCTTCCGATGGTCGCAAGGCCGCCTATCGCATCGCTCTCGATGGCTCCGCGAGGAAAGAACTGGTGTTCGCGCATCCACAGGTGGATGTGGATGGCTTTATTCGGATCGGGCGGGAGCGCCGTGTGGTTGGCGCGACCTTCGCCACCGACAAGCGCACCGCCGTCTATTTCGATCCGGCCTTGAAGGCGCTGGCGACATCGCTGTCCAAGGCCTTGCCCAACGCGCCGCTGGTCAATTTTGTGGATTCGAGCGTGGACGAGCGCAAGCTGCTGCTTTGGGCCGGCAGCGATGTCGATCCGGGCCGCTATTATGTCTTCGACCGCGACAAGAAGGCGCTGTCGGAAATATTGCTGGCGCGCCCGCAATTGGAGGGCCGGACGCTCGCGCCGATGAAGCCGGTAAGCTATCGCGCCACCGATGGCGCGCAAATACCTGGCTATCTTTCCGTTCCGCCCGGGTCGGAGGGCAAGCGCATTCCTGCAATCGTGATGCCGCATGGCGGCCCCGGCGCGCGGGACGAATGGGGGTTCGACTGGCTGGTACAATTCTTCGTGGCGCGGGGCTATGCCGTGCTTCAGCCGAATTTTCGTGGATCGGCCGGTTATGGCGAAGCATGGTTCGAGAAGAACGGCTTCCAGTCCTGGCGCACAGCCGTTGGAGATGTGAACGACGGCGGGCGCTGGCTGGTGTCGCAGGGGATTGCCGACCCCGCCAAGCTGGCGGTTCTGGGCTGGTCCTATGGCGGCTATGCAGCACTCCAGTCCGCTGTCCTTGATCCGGACCTGTTCAAGGCGATCGTCGCCGTTGCGCCGGTGACGGACTTGGCCGGTCTGCGCGATCAGTCACGCAATTTCAGCAATTTCCTGATGGTCGACCAGTTCGTCGGCAACGGGCCGCATATCCGCGAAGGCTCGCCCGCACTTAATGCCGCGCGGATCAAGGCGCCGGTACTAATCTTCCACGGCGATCATGATGTGAACGTCAATATTCTGCAGTCACGGCTGATGGCCGACCGTCTGCGCGATGCGGGCAAGCAAGGGCAACTCGTGGTGTATCCCAAGCTCGATCATCAGCTTTCCGATTCCGCCGCGAGAGCCGACATGTTGAGGAAGAGCGACGCCTTCCTGCGCACCACATTGGGTATCGGTAAATAGGCGGACAAACAAAAAGGGCGGCTCCTGCAGGAACCGCCCTCTTTTCGAATTCAAGTGCTACCGATCAGCGCGAATAGAATTCGACGACCAGGTTCGGCTCCATCTTCACCGGATAGGGCACTTCGTCCAGCGTCGGCACGCGGACATAAGTGATCTTGGCGGCGCCGTCCGGTGCGACATAATCGGGGATGTCGCGCTCGGCGAGGCTCTGTGCTTCCATGACCAGCGCCATTTCCTGCGCCTTCTTGCCCAGCGTCACTTCGTCGCCCGGCTTCACCAGGCGGCTGGCGATGTTGCACTTCACGCCGTTCACATAGATGTGGCCGTGGTTGACGATCTGGCGGGCCGAGAAGATCGTCGGCGCAAACTTGGCGCGGTAGACGACTGCGTCCAGGCGGCGCTCCAGCAGGCCGATCATGTTCTGGCCGGTGTCGCCCTTCATGCGCGACGCCTCGGTGTAGTTCTTCTTGAACTGTTTCTCGGTGATGTCGCCATAATAGCCCTTCAGCTTCTGCTTGGCGCGCAGCTGAATGCCATAGTCGGAGGTCTTGCCCTTGCGGCGCTGACCGTGCTGGCCGGGGCCGTACTCGCGCTTGTTGACGGGAGACTTGGGGCGGCCCCAGATGTTCTCGCCCATGCGACGGTCGAGTTTATACTTGGCGCTTTGGCGCTTCGACATGATGATAGTCCTTACAATTGCTACAACGTCATCCACCCCTGAAAGAGGCGGCTTCGATCCCGGTATGCCGCTCTTGTCCGGACCAGAGTTTCCTCAACGCCGGAAAGGGCCACCGCTTCACCGGGGTGCGGGGCCAATTGCGAAGGCGCGCCTATGACGGGGGAGGGATGTGATGTCAACCCTCGACAGGCGGCTGCGCGGGCCATAGGAGCGGGCGCATGAGCGACATTCCCGATCCCGAAGCCTGTTTGACAATGACCGACGTTCGCGCCGGGGTGGACTCCGTGGACCAGCGGCTAGTTGCGCTGCTGGACGAGCGCTTCGCCTATATGCGGGCGGCGGCGCGGATCAAGCCGGAGCGCGGCCATGTGCGCGATGAGGCGCGCAAGGCGCAGGTGATCGACAATGTCGCGGCGGAGGCGGCACGGCTGGGGCTGCCCGTAGAGGCGATCCGGGAGATATGGGATCGGCTGGTGGAAGCGTCCATCGCCTATGAGATGGCGGAGTTTGACCGGTTGAAGGGGTAAGGTTCGGCGTCTTTAATCCGTTCGTCCTGAGTGCCACTGAGCTTGTCGAATTGAGCAGGTGAACCATCCCCCGGATGGTTCAGGATTGTCCGGGGGACGATCCGACCTGCTAAACGTATAGAAGGACCGGAACTTGGCGCGAAGGTACTTCGATACGAGCCTTCGATTTCGCTCAGTCTCTACTCAGCACGAACGGATGTTGGGGAGTCGGAATCCAGGAGGCCAATGCTTACCGCTCGTGCGGGTCGGCCAGGGTTGACCATACGCCGCGCAGGGTGCGCACTTCCTGGCTGTTCCAGCCCGGCTTGGTGAGGACGCCGCGCAGGGTGCGCTTCGTGACGGGCGTGCGGTCCGGCGGGTAAAAATAGCCAGCTTTCTCAAGCATCTTTTCCAGCTGGGCGATCATGCCGTCCAGCTCCTCCTGCGGGGCGGGGACGCCGAGGTCGGTGGTGGTGGGGGAGGCAAGGGCCTGCCCTTGCCCCTTCGACCATTCATAGGCGCATAGAATCACGGCCTGGGCGAGGTTTAGCGAGCCGAATTCGGGATTGATCGGCACGGTCAGGATCTTGCGGGCGAGGGCGACGTCATCGGTTTCCAGGCCGGAGCGTTCGGGACCAAAGACAATGGCGCTGCGACCGGGCGCGGCGTGGATTTCGCGGGCGGCCTCCTCGGGCGTGACGACCGGCTTAGTGACGCCGCGCTTGCGAACGGTGGTCGCGTAGACGTGCTGGCAATCGGCAACCGCGTCGGCGAGGGTTTCGAAGACCTGCGCTTTTTCCAGCACGATATCCGCGCCCGATGCGGCGGGGCCTGCATCCGGATTGGGCCAGCCGTCGCGCGGGGAGACGAGGCGGAGTTCGGTAAGGCCGAAGTTCAGCATGGCGCGCGCCGCCTTGCCGATATTCTCGCCGAGTTGCGGGCGGACGAGGATGATTAGGGGTGGGAGGTGCGCGTCAGCCATTTGCGTAACCATTGCCTTGTCTTCCGTTCGCCCTGAGCGAAGTCGAAGGGCTTCGCCGAACGCAGGCGAGGCTTGCGATACAGAAGCCTTTTTCAACCGTCCCCAATTCTCGGCGATCAACGCCTCCTTCTTTTTACGGGACCAACCTTTGATCTGGATTTCCGAAGCCATTGCCTCGGCGCGGGAGGCAAACTCTGCCGACCAGACCAATTCCAGTGGCCGACGATCATGAGTGTATCCCTTCAGCGCCCCAGACTGATGCTGTCCGATGCGTATTTCGAGATCGTCTGTGTGGCCCGTGTAATAGGAACCATCGGCGCATCTAAGAATGTAAGTATAGAAGGACATGGGTGGTCAGGGGTCTCGCTTCGCTCGACCGAGCCCTTCGACTTCGCTCAGGGCGAACGGAGGTTTGTGGAGCAAGGGAAGGATGCCCGCATCACTCACCCCCGACCTCCTTCACCGTGCTGGCAAAGTCCTCAAAGTCCTTTGCTTCGCCGAAGTCTTTATAAACACTCGCAAATCTTATGTACGCGACGCTGTCGAGCCCCTTCAGGCCCTCCATCACCATCTCGCCGATGCGTTGGGCGGGGACTTCGTTGTCGCCGCTGGTTTCCAGGCGGCGCTGGATGCCGGAGATGAGCTTTTCCATGCGCTGCGGGTCGATCGGCCGCTTGCGGCAGGCGATGCCGATCGAGCGGGCGAGCTTGTCGCGCTCGAACGGTTCGCGACGCCCCTCGCTCTTCACCACCCACATTTCGCGCAGCTGGATACGCTCGAAGGTGGTGAAGCGCGCGCCGCACGCCTCGCACTGGCGGCGACGGCGGATGGCCGCGCCGTCGTCCGTGGGGCGGCTATCCTTTACCTGGCTGTCCTCATGGGCGCAGAAGGGGCAACGCATGTCCTAAATGATCCGTTCGTTTCCGTCAGCCCTCGTAGATCGAGAAGCGGGCGGTGAGGGCGAGCACCTTGTCGCGGACATGCGCCTCGACCTGGCCATCGCCTTCTTCGCCATTACGCTTCAGGCCCTCGACCACTTCGGCGATCAGCAGGCCGATTTCGCGGAATTCCGCCTCGCCGAAGCCGCGCGTCGTGCCGGCGGGGGTGCCGAGGCGAACCCCGGAGGTCACGAAGGGGCTGGCCGTGTCGAAGGGGACATTGTTCTTGTTACAGGTGATGTAGGCGCGATCGAGCGCCTTTTCCGCAGCCTTGCCGGTGGTGTTTTTGGCGCGCAGATCGACGAGCATCAGGTGATTGTCGGTGCCGCCGGACACGATGCTGAGGCCCTGCTCATTGAGCGTGCTGGCCAAGGCGCGCGCGTTGGCAACGACCTGATGGGCATAGGCCTTGAACTCGGGCTGCAGCGCTTCCTTGAAGGCCACCGCCTTGGCGGCGATGATGTGCATCAGGGGGCCGCCCTGAAGGCCCGGGAAGATCGCGCTATTGATCTTCTTCGCGATCGCCTCGTCGTTGGTGAGGATGATGCCGGAGCGTGGGCCGCGCAGCGACTTGTGCGTGGTCGTCGTCGTGACATGGGCGTGCGGCACCGGGCTGGGATGCGCACCGCCGGCGACGAGGCCGGAGAAATGCGACATGTCGGCGAGCAGAAAGGCGCCCACCTCGTCGGCGATCTGACGGAAGCGCTCAAAATCCCACACCCGCGAATAGGCCGTGCCGCCGCAGATGATCAGCTTGGGTTGGCACTCCCGCGCGATGCGGGCGACCTCGTCCATATCGATCAGATGGTCGTCGGCGCGCACGCCGTAGGGCACCGGCTTGAACCATTTGCCGGACATGTTGACCGGCGAGCCATGCGTCAAATGGCCGCCCGAAGACAGGTCGAGGCCCATGAAGGTATCGCCCGGCTGCAGCAGCGCCAGGAACACCGCCTGGTTCATCTGGCTACCGGAATTGGGCTGCACATTGGCAAAGTTCGCGCCGAACAGTTCCTTGGCGCGCTCTATCGCCAGTGTTTCGACGACGTCGGCATATTCGCAGCCGCCATAATAGCGCTTGCCCGGATAGCCCTCGGCATATTTGTTGGTGAAGATCGATCCGGCGGCCTCCAGGACGGCCTTCGACACGATATTCTCGGAGGCGATCAGCTCGATCTTGTCCTGCTGACGCTTCAGCTCCTTGCCGATGGCGTCGAAGATCGCAGGATCGGCAGAGGCGAGGTCTTCGCTGAAGAAGCCTGCCTGACGGATAGGCTGGGAAAGGGTGGCGGTGCTCATCGTCTCGTTCCTTTCAGAGCGCGGGGTTCGACAGTTTTTCGACGCGGCCTTCATGGCGCCCGCCGGCAAAGTCGGTGGTGAGAAATGCGGTGACGCAGGCCTTGGCCATGTCCGGCCCTGTCAGGCGCGCGCCCATGGCGATGACGTTGGCGTCATTATGTTCGCGCGCGAGGGCAGCGGAGAGCGGTTCGGAAACCAGCGCCGCGCGGCAGGCCGGGTTGCGGTTGACGGCGATCGAGATGCCGATGCCGGAACCGCAGAGCGCGATGCCGCGTTCCGCCGCGCCGCTCGCGACGGCCTGGGCCAGCTTGTAGCCGAAATCGGGATAATCCACGCGCGCGTCGGTGGCCGGGCCGAGATCGTCGACCTCATGCCCTTCCTCGCGCAACCAGTCGGCCAGCAGGGCTCTCAGCTCAATGGCTGCGTGATCGGAAGCGATGGCGATTTTCACCTGCCGGTTGGCCTTTCAACGATGCGGTGATTCGGATGGCGCCTATCTAGTCGCGCTGTCACACAATTGCCACCGGACAAAGGCCGCCCTATGGCGCTACCATGTCCGGAACGATCCTGTCCCTGTTGATGCTTGCCGGCGTGGCGCTTACGGGCGGCGGCGTCTATCTTTTGGTGAAGAAGAAGGATCGCTTGCGCGGGACGCTGATGGTGGTCGCGGGCGTGGTCATGTTCGGCGACGTCGCGATCTGGGCGGTGCCCCTATAACCAAAAGATACTAATAGGATTCGTTATCCAAGAAGCGCTTGAGATAACTTGATCGTTCATTGTTTTGGCGGGTCTCACAGCCTAACCTGCTCGTTTCAATCTCTACTGGTTCGATGGAGGTCGATGACGACTCTGTCTTACAATCAATGGATTTTTTCTTGATCCACGCACGTTGAATGTCGAGTAATCTACCACGGCTTTCTGGGTCTATAGCCTGCCAAATGGTGTTGATTGTTTGCATAGAAAGCTCGTTTTCAGCTTTGGCTTGCGCGAGATTTGCCTGCCTTTGTTCTGAGAGAGCCGTTTCTTGTTGTCTATTTTGCGTTTCCTGAGCCTGCTGTTCTTCAAATTTGGCAGTTTCGATTGCGTTCAGCATAAGGTGCGCAGCTAAGACTTCTCCGCCCCATTTATAGATTGTTCCTCCATTCTCGACTTCCGCATAAACCTTTTGTCCATCATCAGTGGGCTGCACGGAAAAGTTAATGTCGGAGGAAAAGCTATTGGCATCGCGTTCCATGTCTGCATTTTCCGCTAAAGTGGATATGCTGCTCATGCCCGCTAATTCCCTGGCTTTGTCAGCTTCTTCAATCACCTCACTTGGGAAAACCATTTTTAGCTTCCCGATACAGAATTTTTTGGTGCTGTTTGGGTCTTCTTTCGATGTTCGGATGTCATCGATCCGCAGCTTTACTAACTTCAGGGCTGCACGAATCTTTGAAGCAGCGAGGTGAGGTGAACCATCCTCGTCCTTACCCGCTTCGTCTGCGGTAGCCTTTTCAATTTGCTCAACAATAATAGACAAAGCGGTTGCTTGGCCTTGTTCATCCGAGCAACTTAGAGATGGCTTGGTAAATTTGTCGCAACTTACAAGCATAGTCGCCATTGCGACCATCATCAAAATCTTTCGCCCCACGCATGCCCGCAGCGTATGTTAGGGTGTGATGCTATGGGAGGGGCAAATTTAGATCAAGAAGAACTGTATCGGCAACGGTTACATCCCATCCGGCAACATCGGATGCGATGCGTTGTCGAGATATACTGATTTCATATTGAATATTCAGCGAATGGGGGAGTCTGGAGACAGGCGCATGTCGAGATAGTTATCGACCGACTTCATGAGCTGATCCAGTTCATGTTCGAAGAAGTGATTCGCACCGCGAATCTCGTCATGATGGATGGTGATACCCTTTTGCGTGCGCAGCTTGTCGACAAGCTTCTGCACGGCGCCGGCGGTCACAACCTCGTCAGACGTGCCCTGCACGATGATGCCGGAGGCCGGGCAGGGGGCCAGGAACGAGAAGTCGTACATGTTGGCGGGCGGGGCGACGGAGATGAAGCCGCGTACTTCCGGGCGGCGCATCAGAAGCTGCATGCCGATCCAAGCGCCGAAGGAGAAGCCGGCGATCCAGGTCGTCTGCGCCTCGGGATGGAAGCTCTGGACCCAGTCGAGGGCCGAGGCGGCGTCACTTAGTTCGCCGATGCCATTGTCGAACGTGCCCTGGCTGCGGCCGACACCACGGAAGTTGAAGCGCAGGACGCCGAAGCCGCGCTTCACGAAAGTCTTGTAGAGCGCCTGGGTGATGCGGTCGTTCATCGTGCCGCCGCCCTGCGGATGCGGATGCAGGATCATGGCGATGGGTGCGCGCGGACGCGGCGGGGGACTGAAGCGTCCCTCCAGTCGACCTTCGGGACCGGGGAAAATTACGTCTGGCATGGCACCTGGCTGACAAAGGGGACGCACCGGCCATAGTTTCCATGGTGGCGCTGGATTGGAGGCCTATATAGAAGTGACCATCCAATTAGCAATAAAATGAGTAACCCCTGTTTTGGACGACCGGCTCTACCTCGATCACGCCGCGACCACGCCTTTGTCCCAAGCCGCCATAACCGCCATGTCGGACGCCTTTGCGCGCTGGGCGAACCCGTCCTCGCCGCATGCGGACGGCCGCGCCGCGCGCGCTGCGCTTGAGGATGCGCGGGTCCGGATATGCAGGGCGCTGGACTGGGACGGCAGGCTGATCTTCACATCAGGGGCGAGCGAGGCGATCGCGATTGCTCTCGGACGTGCGAAGGCGGAGCAGGTGGCGACATCGCCGATTGAGCATGATGCAGTGTTGCGAGTGACGCCGGGGCGGGAGCGTATGGGGCTGGACCGACGGGGAACACCGACTTTGCCCGACGAGATAACTGGCGCGTTGATCGCAATTCAGCATGTAAACAATGAAACGGGCGTGATCCAACCGCTTGGGCGGATTTCGTCGGCCGTTCGGACGGCGGGCGGATATCTGTTCGCCGATTGCGCGCAGAGCGCCGGCAAGCTGCCATTGCCGGACGCGGACATGATAGCGATCAGCGCGCACAAATTCGGCGGGCCGCCGGGGGTAGGGGCGTTGCTGATCCGTAATCTGGCGCGCATTCATGCTTCTGGCGGGCAGGAGCAGGGGTATCGGCCGGGGACCGAGAATTTGCCCGGCGTCATTGGGATGGCGGCAGCTCTGGAGGAGTCCTTCGATTGGATGGAGGAGGCTGCCGAACTTCGGCAGGCGCTGGATGCGGCCATCAGTGATGCAGGCGGCGAGGTCGTTGCGGCATCTAGCCCCCGCATCGCCACGATCGCCAGTTACCGGATGCCGGGCGTATCGGCGCGCGCGCAGCTTATCCAGTTCGACATGGCGGGCATATCGGTTTCGGCTGGGAGCGCCTGTTCGTCGGGCACACTCAAGACCAGCCATGTCCTTACCGCCATGGGATGGGATGAGCAGGCGGCGGGCGAAGTGGTCCGGGTGAGTTTCGGGCCATCGACTGGCGCGGCGGATGTCGCGCGGTTTGTCGGCGCGTGGCAAGCGATAGCAAAGTCGGCCACACGATGACCCCGGTTTATCTCGACTATCAGGCGACCACGCCGCTGGCGCCCGAGGCGTTCGAGGCGATGGTGCCGCTGCTCCGCGACCATTATGGCAATCCGCATAGTGCGCATCGGGTAGGGCGTCAGGCCGCTGCGGTGGTCGAGGTGGCGCGGGACGATGTGTCGGCGGCGCTAGGAGTTGCGGGCGGACGGCTTGTTTTTACATCCGGGGCCACCGAGGCGCTGAACATCGCGATAATAGGTGCAGCGCGACGTGCGGAAACCGGGCGGCGGAAGATCGTGACGGTCTCCACCGAACATGCTGCCGTGCGCGACACCGTGGAGGCACTGACTTCGCAAGAGTTCGAAGCCGTGTTTCTACCCGTCGGTCCGGATGGCCTGGCCGACCCGGGCCTGGCGGCGGAAGCAATCGACGAGCGAACCGCGCTGGTGGCCGTCATGCTGGTCAATAACGAGATCGGCGTGATCCAGCCGGTGGACATGCTTGCCGGACTTGCGCATGCGGCCGGTGCCTTGTTCCTGTGCGACGCCGTGCAGGGATTTGGGCGCGCGCCGCTTACCGCATCCGCCGACATGATCGCGATCAGCGCCCATAAGGTGCATGGCCCCAAGGGCATCGGCGGGCTGTGGATACGGGATGGGCTGGACCTGCCGCCTTTGATCCATGGCGGCGGGCAGGAAGGCGGGCTGCGGTCCGGTACGCTGTCGCCTGCGCTTTGTGCGGGTTTCGGTGCGGCTGCGCGCCTGCTTGATACCCATATGAAAGATGATGCCACCCATGTCGAAACCCTCTGGAACGCGGCGCTGACGCTCTTTCCCGACTGGACCGTGAACGGCAGTCTGACGCAGCGCTATCATGGCAATCTCAACATTCGCCGGGCGGGGCTGGATGGCGCGCGGCTGCTTTCCGAATGCCGGACTGTCTCATTTTCGCTCGGTTCGGCCTGTGCAAGCGGGTCGGGGCGGCCAAGCCACGTCTTGCAAGCCCTTGGATTGTCGCAGAAAGAGGCCGGGGGATCAGTGCGGATCGGATTCGGCCGATACACGACACTGGAAGAACTGGAGAGGGCCGGCAAGGCGATCAACGAAGCGGCGGGCCGACAGGATCTGCCGCCGCAGGAGGCGCTATAACATAATGGTCTGGGTCACGTTCATCAGTGCCGATGGCAGGAAACGCGATGAGGTTTTCGCGCAGCCGGGGCAAATCCTTCTTGATGTCGCGCAGGCGAACGGCCAGCCGCTGGAGGGAACCTGCGAAGGGCAGATGGCTTGTTCGACCTGCCACGTCATCATCGATCCGGCGGATTTCGCGAAGCTTGCCCGCGCCAGCGAAGCGGAGGAGGATATGCTCGACCTTGCCGCTTCCGCGACCCGCAACAGCCGCCTCGCCTGCCAGATCGTGGTCGACGAGAGCTATGATACGCTGACGGTTCGGATGCCGGCGGAAAGCCGGAACATGCAGGGTATGTAAGCCGCACAAGTCCAACGGCTTGCAAGATTGATGCGCAGCGGCCATATGCGCCGCGGGAGTCGGGCGGGCGCGGTCGTCGCCAATCTGGTCAGGTCCTGACGGAAGCAGCCACAACGATTTCGCCGCGGGTCGTTCCGGCTCCCACCTTCGCCACGCAGTTCCACGCGATACCGGCGTTTTCGACAGGCCCGGCGCTTAGGGTTAATAAGGGCCTCATGACCGATTCCCCCCAGCCCTACCGCGTGCTCGCCCGCAAATATCGCCCGCGCAATTTCGACGAGCTGATCGGTCAGGACGCCATGGTCCAGACGCTGGCCAACGCGATAAAGCGCGGTCGCCTCGCCCATGCGTTCCTGATGACCGGCGTGCGCGGGGTCGGCAAGACGTCGACCGCGCGGCTGATCGCCAAGGCGCTCAACTGCATTGGCCCCGATGGCAATGGCGGGCCGACGATCGATCCATG
>JAHFPU010000020.1 GCA_023266635.1 Sphingobium sp. | reverse complement strand
TTTGTGCGACGCGATCGGCAAGCGCACCACCTCATCGGTCGGTTACTCGCTGATCTTCGACAATCGCGACAACCGCATCCGGCCAACGCGCGGCCAGTCCCTGTCGCTGAGCCAGGATTTTGCCGGGCTTGGCGGTAGCGTCAAATATGTGCGCACGCGCCTGAACGCCTCCAAATATTGGCGCGTGCTCGGCAACTTCATCTTCTCGGTCAGCGGCGAGGGCGGCTATATCCATTCGCTTGAAGGCACGCGCTTCAGCTCCGATGGCGTGACCGAGGTTGACAAGATCCGCCTGACCGACCGCTTCTTCCTGGGCAACCCGCAACTGCGCGGCTTCGATATCCGAGGCGTCGGCCCGCGCGTGAAGCGCTATTATTTCGACAGCACCACGGATGCCAACGGCAATATTACGGGCGTCCAATCGACGACCAACAACAATCGGTCGGATGACGCGCTGGGCGGCAAGGTTTACTATCTTGCGCATGCGGAGCTGGAAATTCCTTTGGGCGCTGGTGCGCGTGAAATGGGGCTGCGTCCTTCCATTTTCGCCGATGTGGGTGCTGTCGCAGGTCTGAAAAACCCTGCGACGATCAATTTCCCTGGATATTGCTCGATAACGGCCACGGACGGCACGTCCTCAACTGTCCGGGCGACCGGGAGCGCAGCCACGCCGATCTGCACAAGCGGAACGCATGTCACCGGCACAGGCTTTAGAGAAGAATATCTGGGCGATACGCTCAAGCCGCGTCTGTCGGTTGGTTTCGGCGTGAACTGGAATTCGCCTTTCGGCCCGTTCCGCATCGACGTTGCCAAGGCGCTGCTGAAGGAACCAGGGGACGATACCAAGCTCATCAATTTCAACGTAGGAACCCAATTCTGATGAAGACCATTCTTAAAGCCGCGGCCCTCGGCCTCGCGCCCGTCGCCGCCGTCGCTCTGACGGCCGCTCCGGCTATCGCCCAGTCCAAGCAGGGCGTCGCTGTCGTTGATCTGCAGCGCGTCGTCGGCACCAGCGCCGCCTACACCGTGGCGCGTACCCAGATGCAGACGACGTACAAGACGCAGATCGATGCGTTCAACGCGCGCAAGGCAGCCATTGACGCTGACCTCAAGACTAAGGGCGAAGCGCTGCAGGCCGGCCTGAAGGCTGCCGGTGGCAAGTCCACCCCTGCGCTGCAGACCCAATATGAGCAGTTCCAGCAGGCACAGCAGACCGCGCAGGCGGAACTGCAGCGTCTTGGCCAGCCGATCGCGCTCGCCAACGCCTATGTCGAAGAGCAGATCAGCGCCAAGCTGTCCGACGCGCTCAAGACCGCGATGACGAAGTCGAAGGTCGACCTGGTGCTGAACCCTGATGCGACCGTCTCCTATCAGCCGGGCGTCGACATTTCGGCCGCCGTGGTGACCGAGATCAATGCGCTGGTCCCCAGCGTCAGCATCACGCCGCCGGCAGGCTGGCAGCCCGGCCAGCAGGGCCAGGCCGGTCAGGCCGCGCCGACCAACCCGGCGCAGCAGCCGCAGTCGCGCTGATAACATATGACCGACGGTCCTGACGCGGCCGCGCCGACCGCCCTTGGCCCCCTGGATATCCGGGGGGTCATGGCGGCCTTGCCGCACCGTTACCCGATGCTGCTGATCGACCGTGTGGTATCGATGGTGCATGGTGCCTCGATCCATGCGGTGAAGGCCGTGTCGATCAACGAACCGTTCTTCCAGGGGCATTTCCCCGGAAGGCCGATCATGCCCGGCGTGCTGATCGTCGAGGCGATCGCGCAGGCAGCGGGTATCTTGGCGGTGGAATCGCTTGGGCTGCGCGGCTCGGGCAAGCTTGTCTATTTCATGGGCATCGACGGCGCGAAGTTTCGCGCCCCGATCGAGCCGGGCTGTCTGGTCGATTTCCATATTGAGATCACCCAGATACGCGGCGCCATCTGCAAGTTTTCCGGCAAGGCCATGGTCGACGGCAAGCTGTGCGCAGAGGCGCATTGTGTCGCCATGGTCGCCGATCCGCCCAAGGATTGAGGCGTTCAACTCCTCTCCCATTGGGAGAGGGAACGAGACTTGGCGGCGTAACCGCCTTAGTCGCAGTGGGTGAGGGGTTGAGCGCGCTCGACAGCGCAGGCCCCCTCATCCAATTCCGCCTAAGGCTCCTGCGGAGCCAAGGCTGCATATCCTTCTCCCCATGGGAGAAGGGGCGCACTCCCGCTTGCATTTCCAGCGCAAACCCGCTAACCGCGCCGCTTCGCACAGTTTCCAGCATCCTGCGCCGGTCGGAACCGGCCATTTATGGGGCATGACATGAAGACCGATACGCATCCCGATTACCACTTCATCACCGTCCAGATGACTGACGGCAGCACCTTCCGCACCCGCACCACCTGGGGCAAGGAAGGCGACACGATGACGCTCGACATCGATCCGCTGTCGCACCCGGCATGGACCGGCGGCACGCGTCAGCTTGACCAGGGCGGCCAGGTCGCGCGCTTCAACAAGCGTTTCGGCGGCCTGACGCTGAAGAAGTAATCCGGGCATCCGGAAAGACACGGGAAAGGCGCCTTCAGGGCGCCTTTTTTGTTGTCATCGGGTGATGGGAGCGCCGATCCGTTTCCAGTAGAGATGCGTGCCGGTAAGGCCGCCATGCGGCTTCAGGGCGAAATCGGGGATCGTCCCGGCCAGAGTGAAGCCGCATCTTTCATAGAGGGGCGCAGCGCCGTCCTCCGCTGCGGTGTCCAATACCAGCAGCGTGCGATGATGATCGATGGCCAGCCGTTCGGCCTCACGAAGCGCCGCCATCGCCAGCCCTTTGCCGCGATACGCAGGATCGACCATCATCTTGCCGATCTCCGCCCGGTGCGGTTGATTGGGCGGGAAATCAAGCAGCAGCGTGACGGTCCCCGCCAGCACGTCTCCATCCCACGCGCCCAGGACGATGCGCTCGCCCCGGGCGGCGGCGGTTAGGGACTCGGTCCAGAACAGGCGGGCGTCGTCCATGCCGACGGGATGCATGAAGCCCACCGAGCCTCCGCCAGCGACCACGGCGATCAGGATGGCGCTCAGTCTTTCGATGATTTCCGGAGAGGCCGAAAAAGGCCGGATCAGGGGCGCGGACATGGCCTTGTCCTATCCGCAGCAAGGCGAGGATTGCAATGCGTCCCAACGGTTCTTGACAGACCAGCCCGAAAAGCGAGAATAGAACAAATAGGGAACATATGTGCGTGAACGATTCGATCTCTGCCTTGGATGCGCTGCGAGCGCGCATAGACCGCCTTGGCGACGGGCGGGACAGGCGCGTCTCGGGAAGTTTCTCGGCAGGTCATGCCGGGCTTGATGCGGCGATCGGCGGCGGTCTCGCGCGGGGACGGCTCCATGAGGTTTTCGGCGCGGAGCCGGAGGACGCCGGAAGCGCGAGCGCCTTCACCCTGCTGCTCGCCCTGCTTGCCGAAACATCCGGTGAAGCGGCGCAGGCGAGTCCTTTGCTCTGGCTGCGCACGGATGATGCCATGCGGCGGTCAGGCATGCCCTATGGCCCCGGCCTTGCGGATATGGGCATCGATCCTGCCGGGATCATTCTGGCGGTCATGCCCGACGCCCTGGCGCTGTTGCGGGCGGCGGCGGATGCGCTGCGATGTCCCGCCCTGTGCGCGGTCGTGATCGAATGCTGGGGCAGCCCCAAGATACTCGACCTGACGGCCAGCCGCCGCCTGACCCTGGCGGCTGAAAGCGCCGGGACGACTGCCTTGCTGCTCCGCATGGATGCGCAGCCGTCCCCCAGCACCGCCGAAACGCGATGGCGGATCGCCGCCGCACCTTCTGCGCCGCTTGCCGCCAATGCGCCGGGGCACAGCAGTTTCGACATTGACCTGTTGCGCCGCCGCGCCGGGCCGGACGGCCTTGCCTGGCGCCTGGAGTGGAATCGTGACCAAAGATGTTTCGTCGAGCCGCCGCTTCCTGGCGCTGTGGTTCCCGTTCCTGCCCCTGGACCGGCTGCGGATGGCGGAGCCCTTGCGTTGGGCGCCGCCGGATGACCCCCGGGACCTTCCCACCGCCACCGTAGAGAAGATACGTGGCGCGATGCGCTTGTCGGTGGTGAATAGCGATGCGCTGGCGCTTGGGCTTTTGCCGGGCATGACGCTCGCCGATGCGCGGGCGCGCATTCCTGAACTGCGCGTGTTCGATTGCGATCCCCATGCCGATCAGGACTGGCTGGAGCGGCTGTGTGATGGCGCACGGCGCTACACGCCGATGGCTGCGCTCGATCCCCCGCATGGGTTGGTCCTGGACATTACCGGCTGCGCGCATCTGTTCGGCGGCGAGAGCGAACTGGTGGATGATGCGCTCGATCGCCTGGCCCATTCCGGCATGCGGGTGCGTCATGCACTGGGATTGACCCCGGAGGCGGCGCATGCGCTCGCCCGCTTCGCTGCGGCTCCCGCGCCTGACGAGGCATCGGCTCTGCGCCGCCTGCCGGTCGCGGCCCTGCGGCTGGAGGAGGAGAGCGAACTGGCTCTGCGCCGCGCAGGCCTCAAGACGGTTGGCGACGTGGCGTCGCGCCCCACCGCGACCCTTGCTGCGCGCTTCGGGGCGGGAGCGGTGGATGCGGTGCACCGACTGCTCGGCAAGGCCGCAAAGCCGCTTGATCCGCGACAGGTCGCGGCGGCGATCAGCCTGGAAAGGCGTTTCCCCGAACCGGTCGCCCGCACCGCCTATGCCCTTGCGGTGCTGAAGGAACTGGTGGTTGAGGCCGTCGGAAAACTGGGGGAAAGGGGGCAGGGCGGCCGCCGCTTCACCGCCACCTTCTTCCGCAGCGACGGGATGGCCTTCCCCCTGCGCGTCGAGACGAGCCTGCCGGTCCGCAATCCGCCGGCCATCATGCGCCTGTTCCGCGAACGGATCGACAGCCTGTCCGACCCTATCGATCCCGGTTTCGGGTTCGATCTGGTCCGGTTGAGCGTTCCTGTCGCAGAGGCGCTTGGCCCGACCCAGCTTGCGCTTAAGGGTGGGGAGGAGCGCCAGAATGGCGAATCTGCAGCCTTGGTCGATGCCCTCTCCACGCGCAATGGGCGGCTTCGCATTCAGCGGCTGCTCCCGCAGGACAAGCATATCCCTGAACAGGCGCAGCTTGCGCTTCCAGCGGTTGAGAACCGCACACCGGCTATATGGGAGGCTCCTGAACCGGGAGAGCCGCCCCTGCGACCTCTTCATCTCTTCGACCCGCCTCAAGTGATTGAGGTTATGGCCGGTGTCCCGGAAGGCCCGCCCGTGCAATTTCGGTGGCGTCGTAGCCTGCATCAGGTTTCCCGCTATGAAGGCCCGGAACGGATTGCGCCGGAATGGTGGAAGGCGTCCGATGGCGCATTGGAAGGCCATGGCCTGACGCGCGACTATTATCGTGTGGAGGATGCGCGCGGACGGCGCTTTTGGATTTTCCGCAATGGGCTGTTCGGAGCGGAGACCAAAAACCCGAACTGGTTCGTGCATGGGCTGTTTGCGTGAAAGGCCAATATCCTGATCCGGCCAAGCCACGGGAAAGGGACAGGCGCAGAAGTGATCGCCCACTGAATCCGCCTCTTGGCCAACACATGCATTTGGAAGTCGCGCCGGATTTCGCTGAATTGGTCGCTGCAACCAATTACAGTTTCCTATATGGCGCGTCACATGCCGCAGACATGGTTGGCCAAGCCATCGCACTGGGCTTCAAGGCCATTGGGATAGCCGACCGCAACAGCGTCGCCGGTGTCGTCCGCGCCTATGTTGCGCATCGGGATGCGCCGGAAGATGCACGCAATGCGCTGATCGAGGCGAAGAAAAAGCGGGGCGAGAATCCCCAACTTACCAAAGAAGAGCTTTTGGGATGCGAGACGGACCTGCGCCTGATCGTCGGCGCGCGGCTGGTGTTTTCGGACGATACGCCGGACATCATCGCCTATCCGACAACACGGAAGGGCTGGGGTCGTCTCACCCGCCTGCTGACGGCTGGCAACATGCGCGCGGTAAAAGGGGATTGTATCCTGTATTTCAGTGACTTGCTGGAATATCTGGAGGATCTTCTGCTTATCGTGATGCCCTGCTCGACGGCGACCGGACAGGAGGCGCATCCCAACCCACCGGATTATGAACTCGGTCGTGTGGAATTCGCGTTCCCGCCGCATCTGAAGCTGGTTCCTCCATCGGCCCCGGTCGGCGTTGAAGAGACGGTCCGTCGCCTTAAATTCATCGTGGGAGATCGGGTCTGGATAGGCGTTACGAGAGACTATGCCGAGCGCAACGCGCGGCGTCTGGCGCAGATGCAGGCGATCGGCAAGGCGACGGGCGTTCCCCTGCTTGCAACAAATGATGCGCTCTATGCCCAACCTGGTGATCGCCCCATGCAGGATGTTCTCACCTGCATCCGGCACGGCAGGACGATACAGGATGCGGGGCGCTGTCTGGAGGCCAATGCGGAACGCCATCTCAAATCGCGGGCGGAAATGGCGCGTCTGTTTCGCGCCTGTCCGGAGGCGGTTACAGAGACGATCGGTTTTGTTGAGCGGATCAGTTTCACGCTGGAGCAGCTGAGTTACGAATATCCCCACGAACCCGTTCCGCCGGGCTGGAAGCCGCAGGCATGGCTGGAACATGTCACCTGGCTTGCGGCCTTCAGGCGACTGGGCCGGAAAATCCCCGAGAAACTGCGCAGGACCGTCCGACAGGAACTCGATTTCATCGCGGAGCGTAACTACGCCTATTATTTCCTGACGGTCCACGATCTGGTGAATTTCGCGCGCGATCAGCAGCCGCCCATTCTGTGTCAGGGCAGGGGATCGGCGGCAAATTCGGCCGTCTGTTTCCTGCTTGGCGTCACCTCGGTCGATCCAATGCAGTATGACCTGCTCTTTTCCCGATTCATCTCTGCGGATCGCAACGAACCGCCGGATATCGACATCGACTTCGAGCATGAGCGCCGCGAAGAAGTGATGCAATATGTCTATAAGCGCTACGGTCGTCATCGCGCAGGGATCGCGGCGACCGTCATCCATTACCGGTCGCGAAGCGCAGTCCGTGAAGTGGCGAAGGTGCTTGGCCTGAGCGAGGATATCCCGGTCCGGATAGCCAGCACGGTATGGGGAAGCTATTCGGGCGACCTTGGCGACCGACGGGTGGCGGAGGCCGGTTTCGACTTGGAAAATCCCGAAATCGTGCGTTTGCGTACGCTGGTCGAGCAGCTTTTAAAACCTGCTTTCCCGAGGCATTTATCCCAGCATGTCGGAGGGTTTGTTCTCACGCAGGACCGGCTCGATGAAACCGTGCCGATCCACAATGGCGCAATGCCTGACCGCAGTTTCATCGAATGGGACAAGGACGATATCGATGCCCTCGGCCTGATGAAGGTCGACGTGCTGGCGCTCGGGATGCTGACCTGCATCCGCAAGGCCTATGACATTCTGCGCGCCCATGAGGTGGGCAATTATGACCTCACCGTCGATATCGATTCCAGCGATCCCAAGGTTTACGACATGCTTTGCAAGG
The DNA here is from genome assembly GCA_023266635.1 of Sphingobium sp. Classification (GTDB taxonomy): domain Bacteria; phylum Pseudomonadota; class Alphaproteobacteria; order Sphingomonadales; family Sphingomonadaceae; genus Sphingobium. The sequence continues at coordinate 16,728 of JAHFPU010000020.1, read as the reverse complement.
GCGACAGCATCGGCGTGTTTCAGGTCGAAAGCCGGGCGCAGATCAACATGCTGCCGCGCCTTCGGCCCCGCGATCTCTATGACCTCACCATTCAGGTCGCCATTGTTCGTCCCGGCCCGATCGAGGGCGATATGGTGCATCCCTATCTTCGCCGACGGTGTGGGGAAGAGAAGGTCGAATATCCCAAACCTTCCCCCAAACATGGTCCTTCCGATGAACTGAAATCCGTTCTTGGAAAAACCAAAGGCGTTCCCCTGTTTCAGGAACAGGCGATGCGCTTAGCCATCGTCGCAGCGGGCTTCACGGATGCTGAGGCCAACCAACTTCGCCGCGCCATGGCGACGTTCCGCAATGTCGGGACCATCCACCATCTAAAGGAAAAGATGGTCGGCGGTATGGTGGCGCGAGGGTATGAACTCGAATTTGCCGAACGGTGCTACAATCAAATCAAAGGCTTTGGCAGTTACGGCTTCCCCGAAAGCCACGCTCTCTCCTTCGCCCGCCTCGTCTATGTTTCCGCCTGGATCAAATGCCATCATCCGGCGGTGTTCGCCTGTGCGCTGCTCAATTCGCAGCCGATGGGTTTCTATGCGCCTGCGCAGCTGGTGCGGGATGCGCGGGAGCATGGGGTGGAGGTGCGCGGGGCCGATGTGAATGGCAGCTGCTGGGACAATGATGTGGAACGGGTGGCGGAGGGCGGACCGTTGGCCCTGCGCCTGGGCTTCCGCCAGATCGATGGCTTCCGGGAAGATTGGGCCAACGCCATCGCCAAGGCCCGTGAGGCCGGGCGGTTCACGGGCATAGAGGACCTTGCCCGTCGCGCCAGCCTTCCGACCCGCGCGCTACGCCTGTTGGCAGACGCCGATGCGTGCCGGTCGCTGGGGCATGACCGCCGCAACGCCCTGTGGGAGGTGCGGCGCACGCCGACCAGCCAGCTACCCCTGTTCGCCGCCGCCGATGCGCGTGAACTGGGGCAGGAGCCCGACGCGGCGCTGCCCGCCATGGCGCTGTCGGAACATGTCGCCACCGATTATCATATGACCCGCCTGTCGCTCAAAGGACATCCGATGGAGTTCCTCCGCTCGCTGTTCCGGAGCGAGGGCGTACTGAGCTGCGCGGAGACGTCGGCGGCGAAGAACGGCGCCCGTGTCCGCACGGCGGGGATCGTGCTGGTCCGGCAAAGGCCGGGGAAGGGCAACGCCATCTTCATCACGCTGGAGGATGAGACCGGCATTACCAATATCCTCCTCTGGGCGCGGCTGTTCGAGATGCAGCGCAGGCCCGTCATGGCGTCCCGCCTGATGGTCGTGGAGGGGGAGGTGCAGCGAAGCAAGGAAGGCGTCGTTCACTTGATGGCGTCGCGGGTCATCGATCGCTCGGAGGCGCTCGACAGCCTGTCCGAAAATCACAAGGCGCAGGTCACTCTATGCCGCGCCGATGTTTTCACCCATCCCCAGCCGCCCCGGACAGGCGGCCACCCACGCAATGTGCGGATACTGCCCAAGTCGCGGGATTTTCACTAGAGTGAGCCTTTAGAGAGCGTGCTCCTGCGAGAGCAGGAGCCTAGTCGCAACGCCTGAACTGGGCTCCTGCTTTCGCAGGAGTACCGCCCCATCTAAAACAGGCAAAAGAGCGAGCCGCTGTCCTACACCTCACTCTCACTGATAGCATTACTCCGATGCTTGCACTGACTGGGAGTACCGCAAAATGGTGGGTTTTGGAGACAATCTGCTGTGGGCAATGTCCCCTTCAACCGTCACCGACTCCCCACGCAAGTCCCGCATCAGGCGAAGTTGCGGGATGCAATGGCAACCCGCAACTTCCGCAACTTCGTTGGATTTTCGACTGTCTTACGCGCCCGCCTTGGGCTCCTTCGCCCAGGCAATGCCCCGGCGCAGAAGCTCGTAGAAGACGGGCAGGTCCCAGGCGCAACGGTCGACCGTCGGCCACCAGTCGAGAAAGGGCTGCATGTCATAATGGCCACGGCAATGGCCCAGCGTATTATAGAGGACCGCGCCCTTGTCCTGCTTCTTGATGTAGAGGACCGGGTGGCGATCATGCGCCCATTCATGCTCGTCGAAGCCAGTCGCGTCGCCGCCGAACTCGGTGTCGAGCAGGACGTGCAGGTCGCCATGCTTTTCCACCAGATACAGTTCGTCCGTGGTCTCGAACGGCTCTATACCCTTGGTGATCGGATGATCCGGATCGGCGACGCTCACCGGATAGGGCGCGATCGGCGGATGGGCGATGAACTGCGTGCCCAGCGTCTCCATGAACAGCGGCGCCCAGCGCGGACTTCCATACAGGCCATTTTCGAACAGGCGCAGAACCGAGTTGGTGCCATGCAGCGCATACCAGCGCCCGCCGCCCTTCACCCATTCCCGCAACGCCTCCTGCGCCTCCAGCGAAGGCACGACGTCGCAGGTGTAGGTGATGAGGAAGTCGGCCTTCGTTATGGCGTCGATATGCGTATAATCCTCGAACACCCGGGTGCGGACGCGCGGGTCCTCACCGAGCAGCTTGAGCAGTTCAAGGCGCGCGAAATCGATGTCGTGATAAAGGCCGCCTGCGATCAGGACGCAGTCGATCCGTGCGGGCTGGTCTGTCATGGCGCGATCCGATCAGAACTGCACGCGCTTGGTGAAGGCGCCGTCGATGACCAGATTGGCGCCCGTCATGTAACGGCAGGCGGGCGATGCGACGAAAGCGATGGCCTTGGCGACTTCCTCGCCCGTGCCCATCCGGCCCATTGGGATTTGCGACACGATCGAATCGTGAAATTCGGTCATGTTTGCCTTGATATAAGCCCAGGGGCCATCAGACGTGAACACAGGGCCAGGGGTGATGCAGTTGGCGCGAAGGCCCTGCGCTGCATATTTCTGGGCAAGCGCCGACGTGTAATTGATTACCGCCGCTTTTAATGCGTTATAGGGTTGAGGACCCATAAATTCCTCTACCGCACCTGTCGATGAAATGGTGACGATCGATCCCGCATCGGATTTTTCCAAGGCAGGCAGCGCCGCCTGGATCCCCCGAACGAGCGGCAAAATGTCAGCGGTGAAAACAGTCATCCATCCGTCCGGCGTGTCCACGCCAGGATTGGCCGAAACAAAGGAAATAAAAATGTCGCAACCGCCAAGCTCGTTTGCCGCGCTTGCGACCCAATCGGGATAAGATTCGGCATCAGTGACATCGACGGCGCCGCCGATCGCCTTAACGCCAAGGCCGGCAATTTCGGCAACCGCCGCATCGACCTTTGCCGGGGTCCGTCCGCACAGCGCGATATCGCAGCCTTCGGCGGCCAGAACTCTGGCGACTGCAAGGCCGATGCTGGCGTTTGCACCTGCGAGGATGGCCTTTTTGCCTTTGAGTCCTAAATCCATGTGCCGCTCTCCTGACGTTAGGCGTTTGAATATCGGCGCACCTTAGTCCGGGCGGCGGCGATCTGCACTGGCGTTTCCGTCAGTGTCTGGCGATCGCCGGGCACCCCATGAAATTCATAGGGGCGGACTGGGCCGTCCTGGCCTATTGCAGCAGGCCGACATGATGGAGAGATGAGCCTGAGCATGGGCAAGCCGGTTCTTGCAGAAATAGTGCGCACGCACGCCGCCGAGCGGCCTGACGCCACGGCCCTGATATTCGAGGGTCGTGAGAGCAGCTATGCGCTGTTCGACAGCAACGCGAGCCGGGTGGCCAATGCGCTGATCGGCGAGGGTGTGCAGCCGGGGGACCGTGTGGCGTTCATCGGCAAGAACAGCGATCTCTATTTCGAATATTGGTTCGGCGCGGCGAAGGCCGGCGCGGTGCTGGTGCCGGTCAACTGGCGGCTGGCCCCGCCGGAGGTCGCCTATGTGCTGGGCGACAGCGCGCCGAAGATCGTGCTGGCCGATCCCATGTTCCTTGACCGGCTGGATGAGGCGAACGGATACCGGATATTGGTGACCGAGCCGGATGATGTTCGCGGCGAAGTGTGTGGGTATCCGGGGTGGCGCGATGCGGCTGCGGTGTTGGATCCGCGCCGCGATGTTGGATATGACGAGCCGGTCCTGCAACTCTACACGTCCGGCACGACGGGCAATCCGAAGGGCGCGATGCTGTCGAACCGCAGCCTGCTGGCCTTGCGGCAGGAGACGCCGGTGGATGTCATGCCGGAATGGAACCGGTGGAGCGCCGACGATGTCGCGCTGATCGCGATGCCGGTATTCCATATCAGCGGATCGGGTTGGGGCATGTGGTCGCTGCAGCATGGCGGCAAGGGCGTCGTCGTGCGCGAGTTCGATTCCAATCAAGTTCTTGATCTGCTTGTCAAATATAAGATCACCAAAATCATGATGGTGCCGACCGCGATGCGGATCGTGTGCGATCATCCGGATGCAGCGGGCGCCGATTTCAGCTTCCTCAAATATATCTGCTACGGCGGATCGGCCATTCCGCTGGACCTGATGCGGCAGGCGATCGCGGTGTTCGGCTGCGGCTTTGCGCAAATGTACGGCATGACCGAGACTGCCGGCACGATCACCGGTTTACCGCCCGAGGACCATGATCCGGAGGGCAATGAGCGGATGCGCAGCGTCGGCGTGCCTCTGCCCGGCGTCGAGATGCGGATCGTCGGCGAGGATGGCGTGGAACTGCCGCGCGGCACGGTGGGCGAGATCGCCACCCGGTCGCCATCCAACATGACCGGTTATCACGACCGGCCGGAGGCGACGGCGGAGACGATCGACGCCGAGGGCTGGCTGCGCACCGGCGACGCGGGCTATATGGACGCGGACGGCTATATCTACCTCGCCGATCGCATCAAGGACATGATCATCACCGGTGGTGAAAATGTCTATCCCGCCGAGGTCGAGAATGCGCTCTACAGCCATCCGCTCGTCAGCGACGTCGCGGTGATCGGCGTTCCGGACCCCAAATGGGGCGAAGCGGTGAAGGCGATAGTCGTGCCGGTCGAGGGCGCATCGCCTGAACCGGCGGAATTGATCGCATGGGCGCGCGAGCGGATCGCGGCGTATAAAGCGCCCAAGACGGTCGATTTCCGCGAGACCCTGCCGCGTAATCCGTCGGGTAAGATTTTGCGCCGGTTGCTGCGCGACGAATATCGCTGACCTCTGCTTTTCAGCAGGTCCGGCGGCGCGGCGACGGGGTTAGCCTGATGACAAGAAGCCAAGGAGAGAGAAACGCATGACAGCCAATTTTACCGGGTCGCTGGAAGATCGCATGGCGATCCGCGAAGTGCTGGAGACCTATGCCGACGCCGTGAACCGGGTGGACGAAGAGCTATGGGCGTCTCTCTGGGTCGAGGACAGCCATTGGGACCTGTCGCATTATCCCGAACTCGGCATTGTCGAAGGCAAAGAGGCGGTCGTGAAGCTGTGGCGCGATGCGATGCCGCATTATCCCAAGCTCAGCTTCCTGATCGGTATCGGCATGATCCACGTCAATGGCGATACCGCCGACGCCCGCGCCTATATCTCCGAAATCTACGAGGAACCGGGCACGCTGAAGGATAAGCGCGCCCGCGCCTGCTACAATGACAAGCTGGTGAAGCGCGATGGCAAGTGGTTCCTGCAGAGCCGCTCCTTCACGATCATCCACCAGACCTGAAGAGACCGATATCCGCCCCCGCTCTCCAAAAAAGGGGCGGAGTGGCCCGGCGGCACCCCCCAGTGCCGTCGGGTCTTTTTTGTGCTTATCTCGTCATCCTGAACTTGTTTCAGGATTCATAAGCGCAGACGATTGCGCAGTCATGCGGGCGTAAAGCCAATGGACCCCTCTGAGTTCACAAACAAAGTGCAACATCTGAGGCAGGTGTCGCCATGTCGAACTACAGTCATCTATCGATCGAGGAACGCTGTTCGATTGCCCGGCTTCGCGAAGCCGGCAATCGATCCGGCAAATCGCTGCAGCTCTGGATCGCCAGCCGTCGCCCATTGCGCGGAAGTTGAAACGCAACAGCGGCAACAAAGTCGGCTACCAGCCGACCTATCCCCGCGCCCCATGGTAGAAAGGCGGCGTCGAAAACTCTATCGGACGACTGCGACGACACCTACCTCGCAAAACTGACCTCAGCTAGCCGCCAAGAAAAACGCTCGACACCATCATCGCAACATACAACACACCCAGAAAATGCCTCGGCTTCAAAACTCCAACCGAAACTTTCATCCCGTCGCACTTCGAATGCGAATCCACATCCCGGGATGACAAAGGCGATGAACTCAGAACATCCCGCTCTGTCCTACATAGCAGTATCCCTGATAAATTCCCGACACGCTCTTTCCCATCGTCGGATCAAACACGACCTCATTTCCGACAGGATCAGAACAACGCAATAAAATGTCGAGTTATGCGGGAAATGCAGGAAGCGAACGCAGAATTCTCAGTCCTACGCTGCAACCTTCGCCAGCCCCTTGGAAAGTTGCAATGCGCCATTAAGCCGCGCTACCGGATCTCCCCAACCACGCGTGATGACCAGCTTGCTGTCGGGGCGCAGCTTGGCCGTCCCCTCCAGCTTCTGGACATAGGCGATGAGGCCCGCCGGGTTGGGAAAGCTGTCATTCTGGAAGGTGACAAGCGCGCCCTTTGGCCCGACATCGATCTTGGCGACTGATGCCGCGAGGCAGTTCTGCTTGATCTCGATGAGCTTCAGCAGATTCTGCGTTGGCGCAGGCAGCTTGCCGAACCGGTCGATCAGTTCGGCAGCGAACGCCTCGATTCCCTGCCGGTCGTCCAGCTCGTTGATCCGGCGATACAGGCCCATGCGCAGGTCGAGGTCTGGCACATACTCTTCCGGGATCATGATCGGCGCATCGACCGTGATCTGCGGCGAGAATTTCTCGCTCGCCCGGTCGCGCAACAGTCCGCCGGCCTTGGCGTCCATGATCGCCTCTTCCAGCATCGACTGGTAGAGTTCGAATCCGACCTCGCGAATATGTCCGGACTGCTCGTCGCCGACCAGATTGCCCGCGCCGCGAATGTCGAGATCGTGGCTGGCGAGTTGGAACCCGGCGCCCAGCGTGTCGAGGTCGGACAGGACCTTCAGCCGCTTTTCTGCTGTCTCCGTGATAATGCGATCGGCGGGCGTCGTCATATAGGCGTAGGCGCGGGTCTTCGACCGGCCCACCCGCCCGCGCAGCTGATAGAGCTGCGCCAAGCCGAACCGGTCGGCGCGGTGGATGATCAGCGTGTTGGCGCTTGGAATGTCCAGCCCGCTTTCCACGATGGTGGTGGAAAGCAGGACATCGTAGCGCTTGTCGTAGAAGGCTGACATGCGCTCCTCGACCTCGGTCGGACTCATCTGCCCATGCGCCACCACGGGCCGGATCTCCGGCACCTCATTGCGCAGGAACTCTTCGATATCGGCCAGATCGGCGATCCGTGGCACGACGAAGAAACTCTGCCCGCCGCGATAATGCTCGCGCAGCAACGCCTCGCGGATCACCACGCCGTCCCATGGCATCACATAGGTGCGCACGGCCAGGCGATCGACCGGCGGCGTCTGGATGACCGACAGTTCGCGCAGGCCCGACATCGCCATCTGCAGCGTCCGCTGAATGGGCGTCGCCGTCAGCGTCAGCACATGCACGTCGGTCTTCAGGCTCTTCAGCCGCTCCTTGTGCGTGACGCCGAACCGCTGCTCTTCATCAACGATGACCAGGCCCAGACGCTTGAACTCCAGCCCCTTGGTCAGGAGGGCATGCGTGCCGACGACGATGTCCAGCGTGCCGTCCGCAAGGCCCTCCTTCACCGCTTTGGCTTCGGCGGCGGGGACCAGGCGGGAGAGGCGGCCGACCTTCAGCGGGAAGCCCCTGAAACGCTCCTCGAAATTGTTGAAATGCTGGCGGGCCAACAGCGTCGTCGGGCCGATAAGAACGACTTGCATCCCCGCCATCGCCGCGACGAAAGCGGCGCGTAGCGCAACCTCGGTCTTGCCGAAACCGACATCACCGCAGACCAGCCGGTCCATCGGCTTGCCGTCGCCAAGGTCGGCGAGCACGTCCGAGATGGCGCGGTCCTGGTCGTCGGTCTCCTGATAAGGGAAGCGGTCGACGAACGCCGGATACCCGGCCGCGTCGGGCTCCGCGACCGGGGCGGGGCGCAGGGCGCGAGCGGCGGCGGTCTTGAGCAGTTCGCCGGCAATCTCGCGGATGCGCTCGCGCATCTTTGCCTTGCGGCGCTGCCACGCTTCCCCGCCCAGCTTGTCGAGCGCGATGCCATCGGTTTCTGAGCCGTAGCGGGAGAGGACATCGAGATTCTCGACTGGGACATAGAGCTTGTCGCCACCCGCATAGCCCAGCGCCACGCAGTCGTGCGGGGCGTTGCCGACCGGGATCGACATGATGCCGTCATAGCGGCCGATGCCGTGGTCGGCATGGACCACAAGATCGCCGGGCGTCAGGGTCGCCAGTTCCTGTAGGAAGGCGTCGGCGCTCTTCTTGCGCTTGGCCCGCCGGACGAGGCGGTCGCCCAGCATGTCCTGCTCGGTCAGCAGTGCGACGTCAGGCGCGGTGAAACCGTGATCGAGCGGCAGAACGACCAGGGCGATATTGCCCGATGCGGCGACGCCCAGCGCCTGTTGCCAGCCGTCCGCCTCGGCCATCTTCGCGACGCCATGATCGGCGAGCAGGCCGGTCAGCCGCTCCCGTGCACCTCGCGAATAGCTGGCGATGACGATCTTCTTGGTGCCAAGGCGCAAAGTGGCAAGATGCTTGGCGACGGCTTCATAGATATTGATGTTCTGCGCGCGTTCGGGTGCAAAATCGCGAGCGCTGTCGACATGGAAATCGATAACGCGATCACTCTCCGGCTCATGGAAGGGCGAGGTGATATGAATAGCGTGGCCGCTGACCGCCTCCTCCCATTCGGCCGCGTTCAGATAGAGCAGAGACGGGTCGAGCGGACGATAGGCGCCTGGATTGGCAGATTTCGCCTCGATACGGTTGGCATGATAGTCGCGGATCGCCTCGAACCGCGCTTCCGCTGCACCGGTGACGCCATGGTCGCGGATGAAGACGGTGTCGTCGCCCAGATGCTCGAACATCGGCGTCAGCCGTTCCTCGAACAGAGGCAGCCAATGCTCCATGCCCGCCAGCCGCCGACCATCGCTCACCGCTTGGTAGAGTGGATCGCCCGTTGCCGTGGCGCCGAAGGTCTCGCGATAGCGTCCCCGGAACCGCTTGATGCTCTCCTCGTCGAGCAGCGCTTCTGACGCAGGAAGCAAGGTGAAGCCCTCGACAGTCTCGCTGGTGCGCTGGGTGGCGGGGTCGAAACGACGTACGGTCTCTATCTCGTCGCCGAAGAAGTCGAGGCGCAGCGGTTGCGGTTCGCCGCCCGGGTAGAGATCGACGATGCCGCCCCGGATCGCATATTCGCCCGCGTCATGGACGGTATCTGTGCGGACATAGCCGTTTGCCTGAAGCAGTTGCGCCAGCTTGTCGATCGCGATCCGTTCCCCCGGCGCAAGGCGCGCCACCAGTTGCCGGATGCGGAAAGGGGTAAGGGTGCGCTGCGTGAGCGCATTGATCGTCGTCAGAACCAGCTGCGGTCCGCGCGGCTTGAACTGCAGGGCGTGCAATCCCGCCAGCCGTTCCGACGCCGTGCGCAGCGATGGCGATGCGCGATCATAGGGCAGGCAGTCCCAGGCGGGGATGCGGATGACCTCTATTTCCGGAGCGAACCAGTGCACCGTATCGGCGACGGCCTGCATGAGCTGTTCGTCGGGCGCGATGAAGACGGTACGCTTCGCCGCGCCCCTGGCGACATCGGCAAGCAGCCATGGCTGAAACCCCGCCGGAACGCCCGAGAGGGTAAGGGGCGAGGCCGCCTTGAGGATCTTCTGGATATCAGTCACGAATTTTGCGGCAATCTCATTTGGAGATGGTGATGAAGTCGAGCTTGCGGAATGCGTCCATCAACGGGCCCTCAAACTGTTCGGGAACCGGCAGCGTGCCGAGGCCCCATGCCATGATATCGACATCCTGCTCTTCCAGCAGCAGCTCGAACCAGGCGATCTCCTCCGCATTCCATTCGGCGCCATACCGGTCGAAGAAACCGCCGACCATCATGTCCGCTTCTTTCGTGCCGCGATGCCATGCCCGAAAGTGCAAACGGCGCAGGATCGGGTTCTTGTCCATGGATATCCTTGCTGGCCCGAAAGCCGGGCACGAGAAATTGGCCCGTGGCCATTTGCATGGACCCCACGGGCTGCGATAGTGGCGAGATAGCCATGCGACCCGACATACTCAATCCGCTGTTTGCCGAAATTTCCGCCCTGAAGGGGGTTGGACCTGCGCTGGCGCGTCCGCTGGAGCGGCTGGGGTTGGCGCGGGCGGTCGATGTGGCGTTCCATCTGCCGGGCAGTTGGGTCGATAGGAAGCTGACCGATACGCTGGATATGGCCGATGCCGGGCGGATTATCGGAATCGTGCTGACACCCGTGGAATATAAGGCGAGCGGCGGAAGCCGTGCCCCGTTCCGGGTGCAGGCGACGGACAGGCACGGCAATTATGTCTCGCTGATTTTCTTCGGCCGCAACAGCGGCTGGCCGCGTAAGCTGCTGCCGCTGGGCGAGCCGCGCTTCGTGTCCGGAAAGCTCGACCATTATGGGCAGGACCTTCAGATCGTCCATCCCGATCATGTGCTGCCGATTGAGGAGGCCAAGGATATTCCGGAGCGCGAGCCGGTCTATGGCTTGTCGGAAGGGCTGACCAATAACCGGATGCGCGAACTGGCGGCGCAGGCGCTGCAGCGTGCGCCGGACCTGCCCGAATGGATCGAGCCGAGCCTGCTGGCGCAAAAGGACTGGCCGGGCTGGCATGAGGCGCTGGCGCGGGCGCACACGGACCCCGCCGATATGGTCGCGAAGGCGCGGCTGGCCTATGACGAGATATTCGCCGGACAACTGGCGCTGATGCTCGTGCGCGCCTCCTCCCGCAGGCGCCGGGGCACGCCGATCGAAGGCGACGGGCATTTGCGATCGATGCTGAAATTGCCTTTTGCGCCGACGGGCGCGCAGCGGCGGTCGATCGGTGAGATTGAGGGCGACATGGCGCAGGCGACGCCGATGCTGCGGCTGCTGCAGGGCGATGTGGGGTCGGGCAAGACGCTTGTCGCGCTCATGGCCCTGCTGAACGCGGTCGAGGCTGGGGCGCAGGGTGCGATGCTCGCGCCGACGGAAATACTTGCGCGGCAGCATTTTGCGACGCTTCAGAATATGCTGGCCGGCTTGCCCGTCAACATCGCGATCCTGACCGGGCGAGAGAAGGGCAAGGCGCGGGAGGCAACCCTGATGGGGCTGGCAGACGGCGGCATCCACATCCTGGTCGGCACGCACGCGATCTTTCAGGATGCCGTGCAATATCGAAACCTTGCCCTTGCCGTGATCGACGAACAGCATCGCTTCGGCGTCGCCCAGCGCATGATGTTGACGGCGAAAGCGGAGCGGACACCCCATTTGCTGGTGATGACGGCAACGCCGATCCCCCGCACCCTGACGCTCACCTATTATGGCGAGATGGAGGTGTCGCGGCTGGACGAGATGCCGCCGGGTCGCCAGCCGATCGAAACGCGCGTGCTCTCTACTGCCCGCGTTGACGAGGTGATCGAGGCGCTCGGGCGGCATATAGCGGGCGGGGGGCAGGCCTATTGGGTGTGCCCGCTGGTCGAGGAGAGCGAGACGAGTGATCAGCAGGCGGCCGAAGCGCGCGCGGAGTCGCTCCGGATGCGCTTCGGCGATGCGATCGCCCTTGTTCACGGTCGCATGAAGGGGCCGGACAAGGACGCCGTCATGGAAGCCTTCGCCGCTGATCGGACCAAGGTGCTGGTCGCGACCACGGTGATCGAGGTCGGCGTCGATGTGCCGAATGCAACGCTGATGATCATCGAGGGGGCGGACCGGTTCGGACTTGCCCAACTCCACCAGCTACGCGGCCGGGTGGGGCGGGGCGACAAGGCTTCCGTGTGCCTCTTGCTGCGCGGCGGCGCGCTAGGGGAAACGTCGCGAGCGCGGCTAGCGTTGATGCGGGAGACCAATGACGGCTTCCGGATCGCGGAAGAGGATTTGAAATTGCGCGGCGCTGGCGAATTGCTGGGAACCCGGCAGTCGGGAGAGGCGCAGTTCCGGCTGGCGAACCCCGAGCAAATCGCAGAACTGATCGATCCGGCTCGGGATGATGCGCGGTTGCTGATTGATCGGGACGGCGGGCTGGATTTGCCGCGCGGACAGGCTGCCCGAACCTGCCTTTATCTATTCGAGCGGGATGCAGCCGTGGGATTGTTGCGGAGCGGGTAGGCGGCGAACCTCCAACTATGCTCGAAGCGAACGGATGTAGGTTTGACTAGCTCGCCGCCACATGCTGCATCTGCGAAACAAACGCCGCACATTTGCGTTGGCCACGCATGGCCAATCATCCAGATCTTAGTTTTTCCGGCATCTCCCTGACCGCCGCACTCTCGATCGGCGCATCGGTGCTTATCGCCTTTGCGATCCATTGGGCGTTCTTCGCTGTCGCGACCCGGCTGGCGCGCAGGGGCAGTAGCGAAAGCGACGATCTCATCGTGGCGGCGGTCAGGCAGCCGACCCGCTGGCTGGTGGTTTTGCTGGCGCTCGCTGCCGGGCTGCAGCCGCTGACGCTGGGGTCTCGCATCGGGACGCTCTGGTCCATCGGATCGAAGATGGTTCTTGCGGTGATAATCGGCTGGCTGGCGCTCCGCTTGCTGAAGGCGGCCCGGCGCATCGTCGAGATGAAGAGCGACATCAGTGTCGAGGATAATCTGAAGGCGCGCAGGCGGCATACACGGGTGCGCATCCTCTATCGCATCATGCAGTTTGTGATCGGCTTCATCGTCGTCGCGCTGATGCTGATCGCCATTCCCGGGGTGCGCACCGTGGGCGTGACGTTGATGGCGTCGGCGGGGCTTGCTGGCCTCGCTGTCGGCGCAGCTGCGCAACCCGCGCTCAAGAACCTGATCGCTGGCATCCAGATGGCTTTTTCCGAACCGATCCGGCTGGACGATGTCGTGATCGTGGAGGGCGAATGGGGACGGGTGGAAGATATCCGCCTGACCTATGTCATCATCCGCATCTGGGATGACCGGCGGATGATCGTGCCCGTCTCCTATTTCCTGGAGAAGCCTTTCCAGAACTGGACCACGCAGACCAGCGATCTGCTGGGCACGGTGTTCTTCTATGTCGATCCGACGGCAGACGTGGAGCGTATCCGCAGGAAGTTCGTGGAGGCGACGCAGGCCAATCCGCGCTGGGACAAGCGGGTCGCGATCGTGCAGGTGACGGAACACAAGGCCGATGCGCTGGAACTGCGCGGATTGCTGAGCGCCCGCAATGCCGGGGTTGCGTTCGACCTGCGGTGTGAGGTGCGCGAGGCGGTGATGACATTCCTGCGCACCGAAATGCCCGAAGCCTTGCCGCGCCGGCGGCAGCTTCAGGCAAGCGACGAGGAATTCACCAGGCGGTTTGACGTCTCGGCATAGACGCCAGCATCAGCCCATAGTCATGCGGCGGCACGGCGCTCAAGAATTCCGTGCCGATTCGGCCGTCCTCGACCCAGCGCACGATGGCCTCCAGCGTGCGTACATGGGGCAGTTCGACGATCAGCCGATCGCCCTTCTGCACATCGGCGTCGATCCGGCCCATCAGGCCCAGCGGCGAGATATTGATCACGCGCAGGTCGTGCATCACGCCGCGGAGCGCCGCCTTTGCGCCGAAATCGACCAGTTCGCGTACCGCCCTGCGCAGTTCACTCGGATCGCTCGCTCTTGCGCCGCTCACTTGATTGACCACTTTTCCATTATCCCGTTTTTTTTCGACCCGAACCAAAGGGTTACAGGAAGAGTGCTGAAACAGCGTGTGGGGAAATGGTTAATGCAGCCGCCGTCGCATCAAGGGGTAATCAGGCCATGCTTCTTCGCGCCGAAGCTGATCTTGTCGCCCGCCGACAGGGCGAAGGCAGGATCGGACACGACCGCGCCATTCACCCGGATAGCGCCTTCGGCCAGCTTTCGGCGCGCTTCCTTGTTTGATGCAGCGAACCCCAGCGCGACATTGGCCTGCACGACAGTGAGGCCGTCCGCGCCCAGGCTGATAGTTGGCAGGTTGTCGCCTGATGCCCCTTCCTCAAAGGTTTTTCGCGCCGTTTCGGCGGCAAGCTGCGCCGCATCGGACCCATGCGCCATGGCCGTGGCGGCATCGGCGAGGATTTTCTTGGCGTCGTTGATTTCCGCGCCTTGCAGCACTTCGAGCCGGGCGATCTCGTCCAGCGGCAGGTCGGTGAACAGACGCATGAAGCGGCCGACATCGGCATCCTGCGTGTTCCGCCAGAATTGCCAGTAATCATAAGGCGGCAGGGCATCCGCGTTCAGCCATACCGCGCCATTCATCGTCTTGCCCATCTTGCCGCCATCGGCCGTGGTGATGAGCGGCGTGGTGAGGCCGTAGACCTGCGTGCTGTCGACGCGGCGGGACAATTCTATGCCGTTGACGATATTGCCCCACTGGTCGGAGCCGCCCATCTGCAGCCGACAGTCGGCGCGACGGGACAGTTCCAGGAAGTCGTAGGCTTGAAGGATCATGTAGTTGAATTCGAGGAAGCTCAGCGACTGTTCCCGGTCCAACCGGGTCTTGACGCTGTCGAAGCTCAGCATCCGGTTGACCGAGAAATGCTGGCCGATGTCGCGCAGGAACGGGATATATTCCAGCTTGTCGAGCCAGTCGGCATTGTCGACCATGATCGCGTCGGACGGGCCGTCGCCAAAGGTCAGGAACTTCTCGAACACGCGCTTGATGCTGGCGACATTGGACGCGATCACGTCGCCGGTCATCAGCTTACGCGCTTCGTCCTTGAAGCTGGGATCGCCGATCTTGCCGGTGCCGCCGCCCATCAGCACGATCGGCTTGTGACCGGCCTGCTGCATGCGACGGAGCATCATGATCTGGACCAGGCTGCCGACATGCAGCGAGGGCGCGGTGGGATCGAAGCCGATATAGCCCGGCACGACCTGCTTGCCCGCAAGCGCGTCGAGACCCTCCGCGTCGGTGATCTGGTGGATATAGCCGCGCGTGTCGAGTAAGCGCAGGAGATCGGATGTAAATGTCGTCATGGCGCGCGGCGCATACCATGGAGATTCGCGATTGGGTAGCATGTTGGCCATCGGTTTGATGTCGGGCACCTCACGGGACGGAATCGATGCGGCGCTGATCCGCACCGACGGCGAAGGGGAGACCGAATCCCTGGAATTTCACGCCATGCCCTATGAGGAGGGCTTTCGCATAAGTCTGGCCGAAGCATGCCAGCGGGCGATGGCGATGGAATCGCCGGGGTTCGAACCGCTGATCGCCGCCGTTACCGAGGAACTGACGGAACTGCATGTGCAGGCGGTGGCCGACCTGCTGGGCCGCAGCGGCCTGATGGCGGAGGAGGTCGATGTCATCGGTTTCCACGGGCACACGGTCGCCCACAGGCCCGATCGCCGCTGGACCTGGCAGATTGGCGACGGCGCTGCGCTGGCCGGGGCGTTCGGCATAACGGTGGTGGGCGACCTGCGCAGTGCGGACGTTGCGGCGGGCGGGCAGGGCGCGCCCTTGCTGCCGGTCTATCACCGGGCGCTGGCGCATGACCTGGCCAAGCCGGTAGCGATCCTCAATCTTGGGGGCGTCGCGAATATCACCTTTATCGGCGCTGATGGGGCGCTGGTCGCTTTCGATACCGGCATGGCGAGCGGCCTGATCGACAACTGGATGCAGGCGGAGGGGAACCTGCCCTTTGACGAGGGCGGCCTTGTCGCGGCGTCCGGACAGGTCAACGAGGCGGTGCTGGACGCGATGCTCGATAACCGCTGGTTCGACGCGCCGCCGCCCAAGAGCATCGATCGGGAGGATTTCACGCTCGATCCCGTGCGCGGCCTCAGCCTTGCCGATGGCGCGGCGACGCTGACAGCCTTCACCGCGCAGTCCGTGGCGCGGGGCCTGCGCCTGCTGCCCCAGCGCCCAAAAGCGATCTTCGTCGCGGGCGGCGGTCGGCACAATGGTACGCTGATGCGTATGCTGGAGGAGGCCACCGGCATCGCCGTGTCGTCCGGCGACGATCTGGGCTGGAATGGCGATAGCGTCGAGGCGGAAGGGTTCGCTTATATGGCAGTCCGTCGTCTGCATGGCCTGCCGATCAGTTTTCCGGGAACGACTGGCGCGCCTGCACCGATGACGGGCGGGGTGATTTTCGCGCCGCATTGACTGGGCGGTGGTGGAGGCTGAACCCGCTCGTTCATTTGGCAAATCCAACGAAGTTGCGGAAGTTGCGGGTTGTGGCGCGTTTTGGCCCGGAAAGTCGCAATAAGGTCCCATGTAGGTCTCACCTGCGACGCAGGTACGTCGCACCTGCGTCCCATATACGTCTCAGTTGCGTCGCACTCAGGTTGCATATGCGTCGCGATAAAGTCGCATGGAGGTCGCGGTTGAGTCCCAGGCCGGCTGCGCTGAACGAACGAGTGTGGATGCCATTCCATGCCCGGGGGTAGATCATGGAGCGCTTGGTGTAGGACAGGGGTTTTGGTCGTCGCGATGAGAGAGATTTGCGACATTTTCGCCGCGAAACAGCTGCTAACGACCCAGGCTGTGTAAAAACGTGATCAGCAGATCTGTGCGGGTGTACCGTTTGCGGTGGAGGCAACGAGATCTGTTAGTTTGGGCGCGACCTCAACTCGCGATGGCTTTCAGGATCG
>JAHFPU010000171.1 GCA_023266635.1 Sphingobium sp. | reverse complement strand
GGCGACGAGCTCCTCGCGCGAATAGGCCTTCGACCCGAAGCCACCGCTCAGGTCGCGCGCGAGGCGTCCGGGATGGCCCGACCAATGCCCCAGCTCATGCAGGGCCGTGCGATGCCAGTTGATCGGCTCGAAATAGGCCTCGGGCCTGGGGATCTGAATGAAATCAGGACCCGGTGCATAGAAGGCCTTGTCTCCGCCCAGGCGCAGGTCGACCCCGCTGGCACGAATGAGCGCCTCCACTTCTGGCACGATCAGACCTTCGGGAATGGGTGGGGGCGGCGCCGATAGCCCGTCGGGCAAGCCCTCACATTGGGCGACATTGAACACGGTAAAGCGCTTGAGGAAGGGAATGGCGGCTGGATCGTCACCATTGGTCTGTGCCCGGCGACGCTCGTCATCGGGGATGAAGCGATCGGCATAGACGACGGTGGTGCCGTGTTCGCCTTTGCGGACATTGCCGCCCAGCCCCAAAGCCTGGCGGAAGGTGAGCCAGCCTTGCGTGGCGAAGCCATGTTGGACGACCGCGCCCCAGAGGATCAGGACGTTGATGCCGGAATAGCCACGATCGGTCGCGGCGTTCCGCGGCATGGCAAGTGGCGCCGATACCGTGCTCGAGCCCCAGGGCTGGACCCAGGGGAGGCGGCCTGCCTCCAGCTCGGCAATAATCTTGGTCGTGATCTCGTCGTAGATGTTCGAGCGCTGGGTTCGGGCATGGCCTTTGGAAGCTGGGCGTGTCATCGCGTATCTCCGCGACGGGCCGGCCAGAGAACCTCTCTCGACCTTCAAAACCCGTCACGGCGACAGCCGCAGCCCTCTCCCTCTCATGTGCGCCGGCAGATCCGGCAGCTACTTAGTGACCGACACGCGGACCTGATCAAGCAGGCTCCGCGTGACGTGACCCCCTGAAACTCAGCCAGAAATAACTAGAGTCCGCCCCAGGAAAGGGACGGACGGATGAAGCGATCAAGGTTCACGGAAGAGCAGATCATCGGGATCCTGCGCGAGCAGGAGGCGGGCGTGCCGGTGTTGGATCTGTGCCGCAAGCACGGGCTCAGCTCGCCGACCTTCTACAAGTGGAAGGCTAAGTACGGCGGCCTGGACGTGTCGGAGGCGCGGCGCCTGAAGGCGCTGGAGGAGGAGAACGCCAAGCTGAAGCGGATGCTGGCGGACTCGATGCTCGACAACGTTGCGCTGAAAGACCTGCTGGGAAAAAAGTGGTGACGCCCGCCGCCAGACGAGAGGCCGTGGCGCACCTGCGCCAGGCCTACGAGATGAGCGAGCGGCGGGCGTGCCGGGTGATCGGGTCGGATCGGGCGAGCGTGCGCTATCAGGCGACGCGGCCCGATGATGGCGACCTGCGCGAACGGCTGAAGGCGCTAGCCCAGGAGCGGCGGCGCTTCGGCTATCGCCGCCTGCACGTGCTGCTGCGGCGCGAAGGCCAGGTGGTGAACAAGAAGCGGGTCCAGCGGATCTACCGCGAGGAGCGGCTGACGGTGCGCCGCCGCGGCGGTCGCAAGCGCGCCATCGGGACCCGCCGGCCGATCGAGACGCCGCTGGCGGCCAACCAGCGCTGGAGCCTGGACTTCGTGTCCGACCAGATGACGGACGGGCGGCGCTTCCGCATCCTGACGGTGATCGACAACTGCACCCGCGAGTGTCTGGCCCTGGTGGCCGACACCTCGCTGTCGGGACGCAGGGTGGCGCGCGAACTGGACGCCATCATCGCTCAGCGCGGGCGCCCGGACATGATCGTCAGCGACAACGGCACCGAGTACACCTCCAACGCCATCCTCGGCTGGGCCGACGAGACCGGCGTGGGCTGGCACTACATCGCGCCGGGTAAGCCCCAGCAGAACGGCTTCAACGAGAGCTTCAACGGCCGGCTGCGCGACGAGCTGCTCAACGAGACCCTCTTCCGATCTCTGCCGCACGCTCGCGCCGTGCTGGAGACCTGGCGGCGGGACTACAACGAAGCCCGGCCGCACTCCAAGCTCGGCTGGATGACGCCACGGGACTACGCCCGAGCCCTATCCGGAGAGTCCGGCCGGCACGCTGCGAACCCTGACCTCTCCGCGCGCCGGCCTCTTGCAACACCAGCCAACCAAGGCTCAGATCAAACCAGGACTCTCGTTATGGCTGGATGAGAAACGGGGGTCACGTCACGCGTCACGGCCAAGGCCTGATCGGGCGACATCGCCAAGCCGCCGGTGGCCACCAATTCGGACAGTCCGTGCCGCTTATAGTAGGGGCTGATAGTGGCGATCAGAGCGGCAAGGTCGCGATGCGCTGGTACAAATCCGACCTTCGCGGCTTCGCCGAGGGCCTTGGCGATGTCATGCCGCACCTCGATGCGGCAACGATCGTCGTCCCATCCCCGCTCAACCAGGAGCGCTTTGAGCCCCAGTTCGAGCGCATAACCGACATTCTGTAAAAGCGGCTCTCCGCAAAGTCGGGCTTCAGGTTCGGCGACGTGATCGGCCATGACGAGGAAGCTCGCTGCCCGTTCGAGCAAATGTGCCTGAAGCGTGGGTTTCATCGCGTGAGTCTCATGCTGACGGTCAGAGACAACGCACGTTGCTGCGAATGGATTCCGCCGTCAGGATTGGTTGTCACCGCGGGGGGCGTTGCGGGGTGCTCCCCGCAGAAGGGGTCGGACGAGACGTGTCGGCTCGACCGCAGGGGAAGGCATTCCCCTCCCGGACTCAGACCCTTCTGGATCGAGGCTCGACGATCAGTTGCCGCCTTCCGGCGCGTGCCGCGCGCGGAGTAGATCGCCGATTGAGCGGCCATGGACGCGGCAGACGGCGATCACCCGGTCGAAGACGATCACGCGGCCACGTCGCCCGCGCCGCGCCTCGCAAGCTACACTCTGACCGAACGCAACCTCCTCGAGGAGCGATTTGGACAGGCGGCCATCAGGGGCGTGGAGTTCCGGCGCGTCAAAGTCCGCCAAGCGCACTTCGATCCAGGTGTTTGGATCGTTGGAATTGCCGACGCACAGCCCGTCGCCGTCACCGACATAGCGGACCGTTCCCGAAAACTGCTGCCCCGGCTGAGAGGGCAGGCGACCTTCGCAGGGGTCCGCCCGGGCGGGCGTCGCCATCGCCGAGAAAGCAAGGGCGCAGAGGACGAACGCTGGTGGGCTCAGCACACGGCGCGCCACAATCATGCGGGATCCTCGGGTGCGGGAATCGTCAGGCCATAATCGGCCTTCAGCATATCGACGATACGAACCAGGGCGCGGTGAATGCTCAGCTCGTTGGCGCCGAATTTGTAGTGGCCGGTGATCAGCGCTTCGGGCTCGAGATCATCGACGCGCGCCTTGCGCTTCTCCTCCTTGCCGTCGCGGATGTATGTGACAGGGTATCGGAACGACCGTCCTTCGCCCTCCCAGACGCCCCAGGCGCTGTAGTTCTGGATGTTGGCATTGTAGCACTCCGAACCGATGATCGCCTCCATCCGCACCAGGATGTCGCGAATGGGACCGACCTTGGCGCGGGTGCGCTGAACGTAGCGATAGCCCTCGATCGCCTGTTCCACCGTCTCAAGCTGCATGGCGAACCAGTCATGCTCGGCGGCGGCCTTGCGTTTGTGTTCGGCAATGAAGTCGGTCGGGACGTCATCGGGCGCGAGGGCGGCTAGGGCTTTGAAGGCCTCGACCTCCTCCGAGACAAAGCCGTAAATCTCTTCCCAGGTGGTGTGGTATTCCTTCGCCTCCGTGAGGATCGCAGGCTTGTGGTCCGCAGCCTCCCCGTAATCGAGGTCTTCCAGCCCTCGGTAAGCGGTGGTCTCCGCGTCGATCGCATACTGCTGCATCTCCCGATCCCCCGGCCATTCGTCGCGGGCGACGCGCTTGATCTCGGTCAGGATTTCGGAAGGAATATCGTCAGCCATATCGGTTCTTACTCATGCGATTATCGACAGCTATACGCGAGCGATCATGGCGTTGGTGTCACTTCGAGCAAGAGATAGTGTAGCGAAGTCGTCCCATCCGCCCACTGGAACTGGTAGTCGCGCGCTAGCGTGATGGGCGGGCCGAAGTCTCCGCCAGTATTGTAAGTCAGGGTCGTTCCGGCCTGATATGCCGCCCCGTTGCGAAAGTCGAAATCGCTGGTCGCAGGGGAATACACCTCGTTGCTGACGTAGTGCAGGTGGTCGGTCGCGACGATCATGAAGCCGACATCCGCGACGTCACCGCAACTTTCAAGGCGCGCAATGTCTTTGAAGACCTCGTAGCGATTGTTAGGTTCTCGATGGTTCTTCCGCTTGAAGAATTTGAGCTCGATCGCGCATCGCCACTGTCGACCGTCATCGTCAGTGAGCCGGAACCACACATCGATGCGGCCGCGCTTGCCGCCGGCGCCGCGTAGGGGCTTTTCCAGCTCAACGGAGAAGGTCTCGCGCTCGCTGGTGATTTCGAGATCGGCAGCAGTGGCGATGATCCTGCCAAGGTGGAGTTGCAAGGTCGCTTCGCTTTCACACTGCACCCGACCGCCCGCTATCTGGCGGAAGAGGGTCGGAACCGACAGATTCACGATGGTGCGCAGGCGTTGAACGGACATAGCCTCGTCGATACTCCAGGTTGGCAAAATGTTGAGTCAGCTATTCCCATATGTTGTTCGTCGAGCAAGATGTTCTATAAAGGTTCCGCTATCGAGGGAGGACGTTGTTGGCCGAGATTCTTTTGAATGAGCAGGCAATCGCGCCCGGCGAACCCTATTTCGCGGTCTACGTGGACCGTCCTACAGGCGCTGGGCAATCGATCGTCGCCGAACTTGAAATGAACCTGGTTGGTCCGGTCACAGCGCAGATGGCGAAGCCACGCAGGCTCAGCGGGTTCGAGCTCCCCGCCCTCGAATTGATGCATAAGGCAAAACAGCGAGCGGCCGAGCAAGGTGTGATGAAGATCCTGCTGGTTGATCCGCAGGGGCTTTTAAGTTTGGCGCGGATCAACCGCTATGATCACGGTTAAACCAATGCGTCGCCACGGCGAGGCTGGGGAGCCGCCGCGCCGTGCGTCGCGGGACTGACCTGCAGCGAACCATCCGGATCGCCGATTTCGAGCTACCGCGCGGCGCGGTGCCGATCGAGACCCTTATGGCGATGCCCCGCGAAAGCTGGGAGCACCTGCGTACCCAGATCAACATTCGGCGTCAGGAGGCTCCGAATACGGCATTGGCGCGGTGTCGACTTTGCGAAGGCGGCGTGTTCATCCGTGCGCAGGCGGTGGATGGGGATCATGTTCCGTTTTACGCCCATTTTCCCGATAGTCCGCCGACTTGCCCTTGGTACGATGGCGGCACCCTCACGCCGGACGACGCGCGTGCCGCGCAATATAAAGGCAACCAGGAATCGGCGCTTCATCGCCAGCTTTGTCAGGTTATCGAAGCGGTGGCGAAGGCTGATCCACGATGCAAAGCGTCAGCGATCGATACCTACCTGCGTCCTGCCATCCATACTCGTGGCCGCTTTCCAGACATTTTCCTCGATATGGGCGACTTGGGTCGCTTTGCGCTCGAAGTGCAGCTTTCCAAGCCGTTCGCACCCGAGATCGCAGCCCGGCATTTGCACTATGAGCGCGAGGGCGTGCGGCTGATCTGGATTTTTCGGCGCCTCGACGAGCCGTTGCCTCAAGGATTCCATGATGTCATCACGATGCAGCGCGGGAATGCCTTCATCTTCGATGACGACGCGCAGGCCGCATCCGTCGCGCGCGGTACGCTCGTCATCAAATGCCTTCTCGAAGATGGCAAGGGCAGCTACCTAAAGCCGAGGCTCGTCGGTCTCGACGATCTACAGACCAGTTCGGGTCGGTCAGTTTTCCTCGAAGATCGGCGCAGCGAACGGCTGGCGACCTACTGCCGTGAGGTTCGCAATCGCTGGTGGAAGGCGTTCCAGCAGGCGCAACGCGATAAGCCTGCCTCGCCTTTTTATAGCGAGAGCTTTGCCCCCGCATGGGCCTCGGTCCGCGCGCACGTTCCGGACCTATCGGCTTGGAAAGATGCGTATTGGACTACCCATGCGGATAAGGGCCAGGCGCATCTCGCCAGCCTGTTCGCGATACTCTGTTCGATCGCGCATAGCGCCGCTCAGGACTCCGACGTCGTTTATATCACCCGCCATTCAGGGGACGGCGCTCTCCTGGCAATGCTGAATAGCAAGGTCGGCTCAGCAGCCTTTGCGCCCTATGCAGATATGATCCTGCAGTTTCTGGGCGTAACCCGCGCGGCTGCCCTTGGCGAACGCGCATCGCTTCAGAAAATCGTCCGCAATGCACGGGAGACGCATGACCAAGTCACGATCGATCACCCCGTGTGGAAGGCTGTCGTTCGGCTTTTCCCCGAAGCGCTCGATGGTGTGGTACGCGCAGAATTGATCGACTTGGCGCAACTGCCACGCTGGGCGGATCCTAGCTCTGGCCCTCAGTCGCTCGGATGAGAGGCCGGTGTTGGCGTCGGATCGGAGTACGGATTGCAGAGCTTTTCGCGCGATGAAGCGCGTTGCATTTCGGTCGTTCGACGGTATTTTTATCGACGCCCCGAGGTGCATGAATCGGGTCAGACAGCCTCAAAGTCTGTCCGATAGAAGACGATACATCGCGAAGAATGCATGTCGCGAACGGTGGCCGATTTATCCTGAAATTTCCGAAGCGTAGCTTTTTGCCAGATTCGCTGACGGTAGTTTTTCCGAGAAAATATTTTTTATGGTTCTAAATCAAATAGATGGGTTAGGCCCGAATAATCG
>JAHFPU010000170.1 GCA_023266635.1 Sphingobium sp. | reverse complement strand
GAAGGCACGGGCGATCTCCCGCTTGCCCGCCGGGGTGTCCGACGTGGTGATGAGTTCCATGATCTGGTCGCGGGTCGGGAAGCCGGCGGGCTTCACCTTCGACGGCTTACGGGGAGCGGAGGCCTTGCGGCTGGGGGGAGATGCCATGGCTTCGCTATAGGGGCGCGGGACCATGGTTGCCAGCGCCGTCCTGCTTGGCCACAACATGACGGGTGACATATGACCTGATCATCGTGGGCGGCGGCATCAACGGCTGCGCTATTGCGCGGGAGGCGGCGGTCAATGGCCTTACCGTGCTGCTGGTCGAGAAGGATGATCTGGCGGCGCATACGTCGTCGGCGTCGACCAAGCTTATCCATGGCGGGCTGCGCTATCTGGAAT
This sequence comes from Sphingobium sp., assembly GCA_023266635.1. Lineage (GTDB taxonomy): Bacteria > Pseudomonadota > Alphaproteobacteria > Sphingomonadales > Sphingomonadaceae > Sphingobium. The sequence goes on along the minus strand of JAHFPU010000170.1, from coordinate 6,384 downwards.
ATTATGAGTTCAAGCTGGTGCGGGAGGCGCTGAAAGAGCGTGAGCGACTGCTGAAAGCCGCGCCGCACCTGATCCGGCCGATGCAGTTCGTCCTGCCGCACGAGGGCGCGGTGCGGCCCTGGTGGATGGTGCGGTTGGGCCTGTGGCTCTACGACAGGATCGGCGGCAAAATCAGCCTGCCGCGTTCACGCGGCCTGAAGCGCAGCGACACGCAATTCCTCGCGCCGTTGCGGCGAAAGGGAAAGGGGTTCGTCTATTCTGACTGCTGGGTCGACGACGCCCGCCTGACATTGCTCAACGCCATGGACGCTGCGCAACATGGCGCGGAGATCGTCACGCGCACGGCGCTGGTTTCGGCACGGCGGCAGGGCGGTGTCTGGCAAGTCGAACTGTCGGACGGACAAAGGATTGCTGCACGCGTTCTGGTCAATGCTGCAGGGCCATGGGTGGCCGATGTGCTGGGCAGCGCGCAGCTTCCAAGCCGCAGCCGGGTGCGCCTGATCAAAGGCAGCCATATCATCGTGCCGCGGCTGTTCGACGGGGCGCAGGCATATATGTTGCAGCAGCCCGACCGGCGGATCGTGTTCGCCATTCCCTATCAGGACGGCAGCACGCTTGTAGGCACCACCGACGTGCCCGTCGCCCGTCCGGAAGAAGCCTCCATCACCGAGGATGAGGTGCTGTATCTGTGCGCGGCAACCAACCGCTATCTGGGGCAGCAGATCACGCAGCGCGACGTCACGTCCACTTATAGCGGGGTCCGGCCCCTTTATGACGACGGCGCTTCGGAAAGCCGCGCGGTGACGCGCGACTATGTGCTGGAAATGGATGCGGACGGTCCCCCTGCCCTGTCCGTATTCGGCGGCAAGATCACAACCGCGCGCAAACTGGCGGAAGAGGTGTTCGACACGCTCGCGCCGGTCGCGCATTGGCGGCGCACTGCGTCCACGGAGGCGCTACCCTTTCCCGGCGGCGATATGGCCGATTTCGACATATTCCTGTCCGAAATTCGCGCCAATTGGCCCTTCCTGGGCGAGGCGCGATCCTTACGGATGGTGCGGGCCTATGGCACGATGCTGCGCGAAATGTTGGACGGCGTAAATGACATTGCGTGCATGGGCCGGGACTTTGGCGGCGGCTTCACCGAGATCGAAGCGCGCTGGATGCACGACCGGGAATATGCGCTGACGGCCGAGGATTGCCTGTTCCGGCGCAGCAAGCTTGGCCTCCTCATCGGCAGCACCGAACAAATTGCATTCCGGACATGGTGGGAAACTCTTTCCTGATCGTTGAACAGCGAAAGGGAGACAGACATGGGTCATGGCTACAGGTCCGGCTTGGCATTGATCGCCGCGCTTATCCTTCATGGCGCTGCCAATGCAGGCGAAGACAAGAGCCGCCTCGCCTTTGCCATCAACAAGGATGTTGCCGACCATTATGCCTGGGGCAGCAAGAATGACGGCTGGTATCTGGTCAAGCGCAGCGACATGACCGTGATCCAGGAACGCATGGTTTCGGGCGGCGAGGAAGTTCCCCACTACCACAAGAAGTCGCGCCAATTCTTCTATGTGCTGTCAGGCGAACTGGTGATGGAGGCCGACGATTATTCCAATGTCGTCAAGGCCGGCGAGGGCATTGAAATCGAACCCGGCAAGATACACCAGGCCCGCAACCCGAGCGGCAAGCCCCTTGAGATGCTGGTGGTATCCTTCCCCAACAGCCACGCTGACCTGGTGGTGGTCAAGCCAGCCCATCAGGCGACGCAACTTGCGAAGGCTGACTAAGGCAAACCCCTAGTAGGCGCGGCCGACGAGCACCCTTTCCACCGCCTTATCGCCGGTGAAGATACACGCACCATCAGCTGACGCCGCATCCATCGGCACGTTGCGCAGCGTCAGTTTCAGACCCTTGAGTGTTTCGACGACCTTGTCGAGCGCGGCCCCTGTCGGCTTGCTCCACTGTACTTCCAGCCAGCCCGGCTTGTCTGCGGAAAACCAGGCCTTCAACCCGTCCAGGCCCGTGACATCGCGGTTTATGTTGCGCGAAAGGAAGGCGTTCGCTTCGCCATGCAAAGCCGCCTGAATGTCGACGAGCATCTGCGCGGCGCTGGCTACGAAATCATCCTTGGCGACAATCGCACTGTCGAGCTTTCCATCGTCCTTGTAGAGCCGATCGCGGCGCAGCACGGACACATTGCCTGCGGCAAGATCGCGCCCGCCGACCTCGACGATGATCGGCGCGCCTTTCTTGACCCAGGCCCAACGCTTGTTCGCGGCCTTGGCCGACTTGCGGTCGAGATGCGCGCGCACTGGCTCGCGGAACGCGTCAAGCGCGCCCAGCGCCTTGGCGATGTCGGCGCAATAGGCGATGATCGCCTCATCCTCCGGCGTATCGCGCAGCATTGGCACGATGACGATCTGGTGCGGCGCGATGCGCGGCGGGCAGCGCAGCCCATCATCATCGCCATGCACCATGATAACGCCGCCGATCATGCGGGTGGACACGCCCCAACTGGTCGTCTGCGCCAGTTCCTGTTGGCCCTCGCTATTCTGGAAACGGATGTTCTGCGCGCTTGAGAATGTCGTGCCCAGAAAGTGCGAGGTGCCGGCCTGCAGAGCCTTGCCGTCCTGCATCATCGCCTCGATCGAATAGGTCGAGACCGCGCCTGGAAAACGCTCATTCTCCGGCTTTTCGCCAGCGACAACGGGCAGTGCCAGACAATCCTCCGCGAAGCTGCGATAGACCTCCAGCATCTTGAGCGTTTCTTCCTGCGCCTCCGCGACCGTGGCGTGAGCCGTATGCCCCTCCTGCCAGAGGAATTCGCTGGTGCGCAGGAACATGCGGGTGCGCATTTCCCAGCGGACGACATTGGCCCACTGGTTGATGAGCACGGGCAAGTCGCGCCAGCTTTGCACCCAGCGGGAAAATGCTGCGCCGATCACGGTCTCCGACGTGGGGCGGACGACCAGCGGCTCCTCCAGCTTCGCCTCGGGATCAGGTACCAGGCGGCCGTCTTTCTGGATCAGGCGGTGGTGTGTAACGACCGCCATTTCCTTGGCGAATCCGTCGACATGCTCGGCCTCCTTCTCAAAGAAGGAGAGCGGGATGAAGAGCGGGAAATAGCAATTTTCGTGGCCGGTGGCCTTGATCTCGGCATCCAGCAATTTCTGGATGCGCTCCCATATGCCATAGCCCCAGGGGCGGATGACCATGCATCCACGCACGCCGGATTCCTCGGCAAGGTCGGCTTCCGAAATGACCGCCTGATACCAGGCGGCGAAATCCTGTTCACGGGTGACGTTAAGTGCGTGCTTCACTGATCTGACCTGAATTTGTGGGAATATGCTGCCCATAGGCAAGCATGCCGTTTGTGTCGAGGCTGGCCCGATAGCAAAAGCCCGGCCCCGATTGCTCGGGCCGGGCCTTAAAAGCTGATGCTCGTCGAGGCGGCTTTACTTCGCGAGCTTCTCGATCTTCGAATTCAGGCTGGCCAGTTGCGCCTTCAGCTGCGCAATCTCGTCATCCTTGTCGTCGCCCCCGGTTGGTTCGGCTGCGGCTTCCTTGGCCTGAAACGCGGTTGTCGCGGCCTCGAACAGCTTCATGTTGCGCTTGGCGATTTCGGCAAGGGGACCGCCGACAAAGGCGCCCTGCATCGCATCCTGAAACTGCTTCTGGTTCTTGCGGAACGCCTCCATGGACGCCTCGAGATATTGCGGCACCATCGACTGCATCGAATCCCCGTACATGGAGATGAGCTGGCGGAGGAAATTGACCGGCAGCATGTTCTTGCCGCGCTGTTCCTCCTCCATGATGATCTGCGTCAGGACATTGTGCGTGATGTCCTCGCCCGTCTTCGCATCGACGACGACGAACTCCCGCCCCTCGCGCGTCATCTGCGAAAGAAGGTCCAATGTGATATAACTTGAGGTTTCGGTGTTGTAGAGCCGCCTGTTAGCGTACTTCTTGATCGTCACCGGTTCCGAATCGCCCGCCGTCTTAGCTTTGGCCATGAATGAAGCTCCCATCCCAGTTGATGCTGCAATAGCACCAAACATTACCGCACCGCAACATGGCCCGCGGCCTTTGCCGCTGTTTCTCGACATGTTGTGGCGCGAAACGCACGGGGACCCGGAACTGCGCCGCCGCGCTTTCGCGGGATTGTCCCGATATCAGGACGCTGTGCGCCCTACACCTCCACCGCCGCCTCGCGTCGCAGCATCCGCGCAAAATAGCCGACTGTTGCATTATGGCACGGAAAAACCTGCTAAAACAAAGAAATCACAACAGCTTACCGCGCCTGTTCCAATCGTTTTCATCCCCTCGCTCATCAACCCCCCCACGGTGCTAGATCTGTCGGAACAGCAATCCATGCTGCGCTATCTCGCAGGTCGGGGTCACGATCCCTGGCTCATTGATTGGGGCGCGCCGGAACAGAGCGAAAGCGGGCTCGATCTTGTGGGACATATTGCGCAGAAACTGGCGCCGCTGATTTCGACGATCGGTCGGCCCGTCATCCTCGCCGGCTATTGCCTTGGCGGCACGCTCGCTCTTGGATTGGGCAGTCTCTCGCCCGCAGCGATCGTGACCATTGCCTCGCCCTGGAACTTCGATGGATTCCCGGCGGAAACCCGCGAAGAGATTGGACGCATGTGGGCAGAGGCGAAGGCCGTATGCGCCCGGCTGGGCTATGTGCCGATGGAGGTGCTGCAATCGGGTTTCTGGTCGCTGGACCCAGCCCGCACCATCCGGAAATATGTGGCCTTTGCCGATATGGTTCCCGGCTCTCATGCGGAGGGCGCCTTTCTGGCGGTAGAAGACTGGGCCAATGAAGGTCCGCCGCTGACCTATGCCGCCGGCGAGGAACTGTTCGAGCGGCTCTATGCCGGCAATGTCACGGGGCTTGGCCAATGGTCCGTCGACGGCAGGCCATGCGTTCCGCAAGAGCTTGATTGCCCGACCTTATCCATTGCTTCGCTAACCGACCGCATCGTGCCTGCATCCTCTGCGCCCATGCTGGCGGAAAACTGGACGCTTGGCCTTGGCCATGTCGGCATGATCGTCAGCGGGCGAGCGCGCGAATTGCTGTGGGATCCTCTTTCCGGGTGGCTATCCAAGCACGGAGGCTGATGCTAAGGCGCGCGCGAACCTATCAGAAACAGGAGCTTTCATCATGACCGGTATCGTCATCACCGCCGCCAAGCGCACGGCCGTTGGAAGCTTCCTGGGTGCGTTCGGCACGACGCCTGCGCATGAACTGGGCCGCATCGCCATCGAGGCGGCTCTGGCGCAGGCCGGCGTGGCCTCCGCTGAAGTCAATGAAGTGATCCTTGGTCAGGTGCTGACGGCTGCGCAGGGTCAGAACCCGGCACGTCAGGCGGCGGTCAATGCAGGCATTCCCGTCGACCGGACCGCGTTCGGCGTCAATCAGGTCTGCGGATCAGGCCTGCGCGCCGTGGCGCTCGCTGCATAGGCTATCCAGACCGGCGACGCGGCGATCATGATCGCAGGGGGGCAGGAAAGCATGTCGCTGTCTGCTCATGCACAGGCGCTGCGCGCTGGCACGAAGATGGGCAACGCCAGCCTGGTCGACACGATGATCGTCGATGGCCTGACCGACGCCTTCAACGCCTATCACATGGGCATCACGGCCGAGAATGTCGCCGAGAAATATCAGGTGACGCGCGAGGAGCAGGACATCTTCGCCGTCGCCAGCCAGAACAAGGCGGAAGCCGCCCGTGCGAGCGGCCGTTTCGACGATGAGATCGCGCCGGTGACCGTAAAGGGTCGCAAGGGCGACACGATCGTCGACAAGGACGAATATATCCGCGCCGGTGCGACGATCGAGGCGATGCAGGGCCTTCGCCCCGCCTTCAAGAAGGACGGCACCGTCACCGCCGCCAACGCGAGCGGCATTAACGACGGCGCGGCCGCGCTGGTGCTGATGAGCGAGGCCGAGGCGGCGAAGCGCGGGTCGGCCGTGCTGGGTCGCATCGCCTCCTGGGCTACCTGCGGCGTCGATCCCTCGATCATGGGGATCGGCCCTGCCCCGGCAAGCCGCAAGGCGCTAGAGAAGGCCGGCTGGAAACTGTCCGACCTCGACCTGATCGAAGCCAATGAAGCCTTCGCCGCGCAGGCGCTGGCCGTGGGCAAGGAGCTTGGCTGGGACGCTTCGAAGGTCAACGTCAATGGCGGCGCGATCGCCATCGGCCACCCCATCGGCGCATCGGGCGCGCGCGTGCTGACGACCCTGCTCTATGAGATGGGCAAGCGCGACGCGAAGAAGGGCCTCGCCACGCTGTGCATCGGCGGCGGCATGGGCATTGCCATGTGCGTGGAGCGCTGAGCGGCTAAAAGCGGAGTCTCCTACACCCCACATCCGTTCGT
>JAHFPU010000019.1 GCA_023266635.1 Sphingobium sp. | reverse complement strand
GGACATGCACGGCTACGATGTGCTCAAGAAGCTTCGCGCTTCCAAGGTGCAGACGCCGGTTCTGATCCTGTCCGGCGTAGCGGAAATGGACAGCAAGGTCCGCTCCTTCGGCTTCGGCGCAGACGATTATGTCACCAAGCCTTTCCATCGCGAAGAACTGGTCGCCCGCATCCATGCTGTTGTGCGCCGTTCCAAGGGTCATTCACAGTCGGTCATCCGCACCGGCAAGCTGGCGGTCAATCTGGACGCCAAGACGGTCGAGGTTGACGGCAACCGCGTCCACCTGACCGGCAAGGAATATGCGATGCTGGAGCTGCTTTCGCTCCGCAAGGGCACGACGCTGACCAAGGAAATGTTCCTGAACCACCTGTATGGCGGCATGGACGAGCCCGAACTCAAGATCATCGACGTCTTCATCTGCAAGCTGCGCAAGAAGCTGGCCCTGGCCTGCGGCGGCGAGAACTATATCGAGACCGTCTGGGGCCGCGGCTATGTGCTGCGCGATCCCGATGAGGATATCGAACTGGAATCCCGCGTCGCCTGAAACGGCTGACGGGGTAAATTACTCCGGGGGTGGAAGAACCGGCGGTCCGAAAGGGTCGCCGGTTTTTTGTTTTGATCTGGGTGGTCTTTCTTTGGAGGCCGGCGATCACCGCGAGCGAGCGTTGTTACGCCATAAGCGTACTCCTGCGGAAGTAGGAACCCAGGGCTCTCGGATCCTCCTTCACCCTGGGTTCCTGCGTTCGCAGGAAGACATCCACTCTTAATAGCAGTCGCTAGCGTTTGCGCTTTCGCTCGACTTGCGCGCATAAGCTAAACAGGATATCTTACCTAAATCTTACTGGAGCATTCGCCATGGGAGCGCACGAGCGCATCGTCACGACCGTTGTTTCGACCAAGGGGCAGGTGATCTTGCCCAAGCTGATCCGCGAGCAACGGAATTGGGGGGCTGGCACTAAGCTGATTGTCGAAGATACGCCTGATGGCGTCCTTCTGAAATCCGTGCCGATTTTCGCGCCAACGACGATGGATGCTGTCTTTGGTTCGCTGCCGCCTATCGGGCCTGCTCTGTCAATTGAGGACATGAACACGGTGATCGATCAAGAAGCAAAGCGACGTGCACGGGATTGATACCAACGTCGTTGTCCGGCTGCTGACGGCGGATGATGCCGGCCAGGCGCAGGCTGCGCGGCACGCGGTGGAAAGCGGCAGCATTTTCCTGGGCGTTACAGTACTGCTGGAGGCCGAGTGGGTTTTGCGCGCGGGATATTATTTTGCGCCTGCCCAAATCGCGGGCGCCTTTCGCGGGTTGGCTGGCTTACCAAACATGACCCTGGAAGAGCCATCTCAAGTGGCGGTGGCATTGGAATGGATGGAAGGCGGGATGGACTTCGCCGATGCTCTGCATCTCGCCCGATCAGGCGATTGTGAGATATTCCTGACCTTTGATCGCAAATTCGCCAGGCAGGCGGAGAAGCTAGGCGTCACAACCGTCGTAGCCCTGTAAGACCACGCCACGCGATTACAAAATAAGGCATTCGCTTTATTTATCGGCTGGCTACGGACATAAAGGTGATCCCTTCCGGGTTTGAGAGGATCGTCGGCATGAACAGGATCGGGCTTGAGGCGCAGGTGGTGCGTGAGCTTTCGCCCGGCGATGTGGTGCGTGCGGCGTCGGGAGCCTGTTTCGACATGGCGGGCGTCTATATCGACCCGGATGTGTGGACACGTGCGATAACGCGGGACGTGCGCGCCGCCTTTGCGCAGACCGGTGTCGCGCCTCTGGAGGCGGAGGTCATTCGATTGGGTGATTCGATTGATGATCGGGACCGGAGGATCATCGAGATTGCGGCGGAGATCGGCATGCCCTGCCTGATCGTCGTGGCGATGTCGCAGGATCCGGACAGGAACGCCGACCTGCTGGCGGAACTGGCGGCTTTATCTGCTGCCGTTGGAGTCCAGTCCGTGCTGGAGTTTGGCGCATTTACTGCCGTGCCCGATGTAGATGCGGCTTTGGCGGCCGTTTCTCGCGCAGAGGGGCGGGTGGGCATACTGCCCGATCCGATCCATCTCGCCCGAGGCGGTGGACTTCCCGCTGATCTAGCGCGCATTCCGGCGGCGCTCATGCCTTTCGCGCAGATATGCGATGCGGAGGATCCGCAGGCCGTCATGACGCCGAAATCCCTACTGGAAGAGGCGCGGCATCATCGCCTGAACATTGGCGAGGGCACGTTGCCCCTCGACGCCTATTACCGCGCCTTGCCGGCTAGCATTCCGCTCAGCAACGAGGTGCGGTCGATCGCCTGGGAGAAGCGCTATCCCGACCCGTTCGAGCGCGCACAGGTGCTGGCCGCCAGCATGCGCGCGTGGTTGGCGCACATGGGCGAGGATTAGCTCTCAGCCATAAATCTCTCATGATATGAGAGGTCTATGGAAGGTTCTTCATATAATTATGGGCGCTCTCGCGCCCGCTATCAGTTCTTGCGGGCTTTGCGGGCGGCGTAGCGTGCGTCGCGCTGGGCCTTGAGCTCCGCGGCGTTCAAGAGCGGCTTGGCGGCGGCGACCCTGGCGGCTTCCTCAGCGGCCGCGGCCTCTTCGGCCTGTCTCTGCTTTTCCGCCTTGGCGAGTGCGCGGGCTTCTTCGCGGGCGGCGCGGGCTTCCGCTGCGGCCGCTTCCTTGGCGGCGGCGCGGGCCTGCCGCTCGGCTACGACAGCCGGGTCGATGGGTGGTTTGGCCCGCATTTTTTCGAGCATCTTCTGCTTGGCGCTCTGCGCCAGCGCCGTGCGTTCGGCAAATCCGGGTTGCTTGTAGGCTACCATAGGGTCGTGAAATTCCTGTGTGTCGTTAGAGAGAGGGAGGCGCAGGCCGACCCCGCTGGGCCGGCCTGCGCCTTTTTAGTATCAGGCCGACTGAAGATTGACGGCGGACATCTTGCCGCGCTTGTCCTGCTCCAGCTCGTAGGAAACGCGCTGGTCCTTATCGAGCGTGCGCATGCCGGCGCGCTCAACGGCCGTGATGTGGACGAACGCGTCGTCGCCGCCGGATTCTGGGGCAATGAAGCCATAGCCCTTGTCGGCGTTGAAGAATTTGACTGTTCCGGTGATCATGTTGGGAGTCCTTTGCCCGATGGATTATGCGACACCGCAAGAGCGCAGCGTAGCAGCTACTGTATGGTTAGAATGGACAAAGGGAGGCGCTTTGCGGCCCCATATCCGTCGAAAACCGACGTGAGCAACGCGGCTGTAGACCATTTTCAGCCCAATTGCAAAGATGGGTGACAATAACGGCACGGCCCCGGCCTTATTGCCCGAACCTGGCTTCCCGCGCAATCCTGACCGCTTCGCGCGCCGCCGCCAAAAGCGCGCCCGATTTCGCCTCGCACTCCCGCTGCTCATAGACCGGATCGCTGTCCGCGACGATGCCTGCGCCCGCCTGCACATGCATGACGCCATCCTTCAGCACGGCGGTGCGCAGGACGATGCAGCTGTCCATATTGCCGTCCGGCCCGAAATAGCCGACCGCGCCGGCATAGGCGCCGCGCGTCTCGCTCTCTAGCTCGGCGATGATCTCGCAGGCGCGGACCTTGGGTGCGCCCGAGACCGTGCCAGCCGGGAATCCGGCGAACAGGGCGTCCAGCGCGTCCTTGCCCGGCGCGAGGCCGCCGACGACGTTGGAGACGATGTGCATGACGTGGCTGTAGAATTCGACGGTGTAGCTCTCCGTCACCTTCACGGTGCCGGGGGCGGCGACGCGGCCAACATCGTTGCGGCCAAGGTCGAGCAGCATGAGATGCTCGGCGCGCTCCTTGGGATCGGTAAGCAGGCTCTCGCGATTGGCCGCATCCTCTAGGGCCGTCTTGCCGCGCGGGCGAGTGCCGGCGATGGGGCGGATCGTGACTTCACCGTCGCGCATGCGGACGAGGATCTCGGGGCTGGAGCCAATCAGCGCGAAGCCCGGCATGTCGAGATAATAAAGGAAGGGCGATGGGTTGATGCGGCGAAGTGCGCGGTAAAGCGCGATCGGCGGCAGGGTGAAGGGACTCGTGAAGCGCTGGGCGAGGACGACCTGAAAAACGTCACCGGCGACGATATAGTCCTTCGCGCGGTTGACCATCTCGGCATAGCGCTCCTCCGGCAGCACCGGCGTCACGACGATATCGGCAGGGTCGGCGGAAGGCGCGTCGGCGGGAATCGGGCCGGCAAGGCGCGCGGCGGCGGCGTCTATGCGATCGAGGGCGGCGGCGATCGCCTTGTCGGGGTCAAGCGCTGCGTCGGCCCAGACCGGGGCGACGAGGAAGAGGATGTCGGCGAGGCGGTCGAACACCAGGATGACGGTCGGGCGGACGAACAGCATGTCCGGCACGTCGATGGGATTTTCCGGCGGGCGCGGGAGCTTCTCGACAAGGCCGACCGTCTCATAGCCGGCATGGCCGACAAGGCAGGAGAGGGCGGGAGGAAGCTCAGGGTCAAGCTCCGCCCGGCATTGCGCGACAAGCGTGCGCAATTCGGTGAGTGCACCGCCGGGCAGGGGCGCGAAAGCGTCGCGGTCGGTAGCCCAATGCCGGTTGATTTCCGCCTTATCGCCCACGGCGCGGAAGACGAGGTCGGGGGCGAGGCCGATCAGGCTGTAACGCCCGCGCACCGCGCCACCCTCGACCGATTCGAGCAGGAAGTCGCCGCGATCAGGCTCGATCAGCTTGAGGGCCGCGGAGATGGGCGTGTCGGTGTCGGCGATCTGCCGCCGCCAGACGAAAGCGGACTTGCCGGACGCAAGCGTGTCGCGGGCGCGGTCTATCGCCTGCCGGTCCGTGTCGCGCATACGGGGCCGCCGCTTACTGCTCGGCGCCATTGGCGCGGCGCAGGTCCTGCTTCACGCTGGTGACGACGGCCATGTTGCGCACGGCGTTCAGGTCCTTCTCGATCGCCTTTTCGAACTGGGCGGCATATTCATTGCCGATGACGCCCGCGAGCTGGCTGCGCACCTGTTCGACCAGTTCCGGCTGCTTGGCCGCATCGCCCTGCTGCACCTCGTCGAGCTGGACGAGGAAATAGCCGCGATCCTGGCCGATCGGCAGGGCCTTGATCGTGCCTTTCGCCATGTTGAACATCAGGGCGAGCGGGGGCGGGGGAGCCTTGTCGCCGCGCATCAGGTCGGCGCGGCGGCCAGCCGCCTTCTGCACCGGGGGCAGGGGCACGCCAGCGGCGGCCATGGCCTCCTCCAGCTTGCCGCCCTTCGCGACCTTTGCGCGAATCTGTTCGGCGACGGCCTTCGCCTTGATCGCGCCTTGGGCGAGCTTGTATTGCGCCACGACCAGATCGCGAACCTTGGCGAGCGGCGGCGGGGCGGCGGCGGCGATGTTGCCGACCTTCAACAGGGCGTAGCGCTTGTCCTGCGTGATCGGCACGATCTGCGCGTCGTCATCGGCCGCCATGTCGAAGCCGGGCTTGAGCAAGGGCATGATGTCCGGACCCGCCTTATAGGCCTGATCCTCGACATTCTGGCCGGTCGAGACGAGCAACGGCGTGGTCTCTATGGCGAGGCCGTTGTCCTTCGCCACCTCGTCAAAGGTCGCGCCATTGCCGACCTGATCCTCGATCTTGCCGGTGAAGTCCGACAGGAGCGCCTGCTCCTTCTGCCCACGCAGCGTCTCGACGATCTTCCCGCGAACCTGATCGAGGGTCTGGGCGGGCTTGCGGTCGATGGCGGTGACGCGCAGCAGGCTCCAGCCGAGTGCGGCGCGCGCTGGGCCGATCAGGTCGCCTTGCGCTGCTGCAAAGCCCTGCGCGGCGGTCTGCGTCGAAGAGGCGGCGGCGAGCTGCGCCTGTGTCTGTCCCAGGAGGGTAGAGACCGAAAGACCGGCAGCCTGCGCAGCCGTGGCAAGAGTCTTGCCGCCCTTCACATCGGCGGCGATCGCCTTGGCGGCGGCTTCGGTCGGCAAGATCAGCTGGTCGAAGCTGCGAGTCTCGGTCGCGGCATAGGCCGTCTTATTCTGGCTGAAGTAGGCGGCGACTTCCGCGTCGCTCGGCTGCGCGGCGGCGGAGAAACGGGACAGGTCGATCACCGCGTAGCGCAGGGCGCGGCGCTCCGGGATCGTGTAACGGACGGCATTGCTCTTGTAGAAGGCGCCAAGTTGCGCGTCTGTCGGCGCAGCGGTGGGCGCGAAGGCCTCCGCCGGGATAGCGGCGATGCGGCCTGCGCGGGCCTCCAGCAGGAGCGAGGCATAGGGCAGGACCATGCTATCGGGCAGGCGGACGCCAAGCGTCGCGGGACCCACGACCTGCTTGCCCATCATCTCCTGTGAAATATCGTCACGCAGCAGCTTCTCGCTGACATTCTGCCCGGCCAGCGCGCGGCGGAAGATATCCTGGCTGAAATTGCCGGACGCGTCCTGAAAGGCGGGGATCGCGGCGATCTGACCATCGACCATCCGCTTGCTGATGCTCATGCCCTCATTCTGTCCGAAGGCGTTGATCGCGAGATTGGCGACGAGCTGGTCATAGACCTGATCCACGCCACCCTGCGCCAGAAAGGTGGCGATCTGCGTTGTGGGTTCGGCCCGGCGCTGCTGCTCGAACACGCGCTGCGACCGGCTCTGCAGATCCGCCGCGCTGAGCGTGGAACCGCCGACTTTCGCCGCGTTTCCGCCCGCGCCGCCGAACAGGCTGGTAATGCCGCCCCCCTGCGTGTGGCCGGTGATATCGCCCATGGCGAAGGCGATGCCTATGATCGCGAGGAAGCCGAGGGCGATATACGCGCCGACCTTTGAACCAAGAAAACGGCGGAAAAAGCTGAGCATCGGGGGTCCGGAATTGCCTGTATCGTTACGGGTCACCCACTAGGACGCTTGGGGAAAAGCATCAAGCTGTTACTGGACATGCGGGTTTCAGGCGCTATCGCCCGTCACATCTTTCACCCCACTCGTGCAGGAGATTTGGGCATATGGGCAGGCGCAAGCTGGTAGTCGGCAACTGGAAAATGAACGGGCTGCGCGCCCAACTGCCGGAAATCGCGGCCATTGGCGAGGTTGCCGGGCAGCATCCGGCGGTCGAGGTAGGGCTATGCGTGCCAGCCACGCTGATCGAGGCGGCCAGCGGCGTATCGGGCGCGGCCTTCATCGGCGGGCAGGATTGCCACCACAAGGCCAGCGGCGCGCACACCGGCTGCGTTTCCGCCGCCATGCTGAAGGAAGCGGGCGCGGGCTGGGTCATTGTGGGCCATAGCGAACGGCGTATGGACCAGGGCGAGAGCGACGCCGATATCGCGGCCAAGGCGCTGGCGGCCAAGGCCGAAGGGCTGAAGGTCATCCTGTGCGTGGGTGAGAGCCTGGACGTGCGGGACGCAGGCGACGCGGAAAATGTCGTGTCGGCGCAGTTGCTGGCGTCGCTGCCGGACGGCGCGGCGGCGGACTGGCTTGCCATCGCCTATGAGCCGATCTGGGCGATCGGCACGGGTCGTATTCCCACGATGGAGGCGGTCGAGGCCATGCATGTCGCGCTGCGCGCCGCGCTGGCGTCGAAGATCGGCAGCGAGGCGGCCGGGATGCGCATCCTCTATGGCGGATCGATGAACGGCGAGAATGCCGCAGAATTGCTTGCGATCGCGGATGTCGATGGCGCGCTGGTCGGCGGGGCCAGCCTGACGGCTGGGAAGTTTGCGCCGGTTATCGCGGCGGCGGGGTGAGTAGGGAGCCCTGCTGATTAGCCCTCTCCCGCTTTCGCGGGAGAGGGAGGGGACCCGTCGCGTAGCGATGGGAGGGTGAGGGCAAAGCGATCCTTTGGATCGCGCGGGCCAATGGCCCGCCCACCCTCATCCAACTGCGCCTAGTTCGCTTCGCTCTCAAGGCTGCGTATCCTTCTCCCGCAAGCGGGAGAAGGTTTGACAATTACCGACCCTTGCCGCCAGTCGGCTTGTAGGAGACGCGGGCGTCGCCGAGGGCGCTGACCGGCAGGTACAAGCCTTTTCCGAACGCCTGGATGACGCCGGTTTCGACTTTGTCGATGCTGGCTTTGATCGTGAAATCGCCTTCCTGCTTGCGGTCAATGGCGCGCCTGACCTTGGCGAGCAGTTCGTCGATGTCGGACGCGAAATTCTGGACGAGCGCGCCGGCAATCATTTGTGACACGCCCGGGCTGTTGCCGAGCGTGATCAGCAGATTGCCGCCTACGCCATCCGAATCGCCCGTTACCGACAGGTCGGTGAACCCGACCCGCGCCGATCCGGGCTGGTTCACCGGTTTTGCCGTGAACCAGATGACGCCGTGGGTTTCCGCAACCGTGCCGGAGGCGGGGCGCGCCGCGAGGGTTAGGCCAACGGCTATCCGCCCATTGTGGGTTCCATAGGCGACGACCTTGTCGAACCGCGCGTTGACGGGGCCGAGCCCGGGCAGGACGAAGGGCCGCTGCGCACGCTTTTTCAGGGCGCGCAGGATGACAGGCTCCAGTTCCCGATAATCGGCGACCACGGGAATGAAGAAGCGGAAACGGCTGTCCGTTTTCGCCTTGGTAAGGGCGGGTAACGGCGAAGGTTCGTTCGCTTGCGGCTTTGGCCCCACGAAGGTTTCCGTCAACGCCTCAAGCCCGAGGGAGAGGCGCAGTCGTCCCTTGTCCATGCGATAGCCGCCATAGATGAGCTTACGCGGGGATACCCGCATCCAGACGGGTGGATTTTCGTGATTGAGTTCAAGCACCGTGAAGCTCTGCCGCCATAGCGGTTCGACCTGCCTCTTGAGGTCGGCGCGCGCGAGTGCCCGTGGCAGGTCGGCCTCCAGCTTGCGGACCACCGGCCGCAGTTTCTCGTCCGCGCGTTCGGTGAAGGTGATGCGCTGGCCCAGGAAGTCTATACCCGGTGGGGTAGTCCAATCATATTGCAGGCGCACGGCGCCGCTGGGGCGCCAGTCCGGGGTCAGGTCCAGCCTGATCCGGGCATGCGCCATGGCCGTGCCGGTCGCCGTTTCCCCTTTCAGTACGCCCGCCACGTCGCGGGCGCTGATCTGAGCATGGATAGGGACATCCGCGATGATATCCTGCCCGTCGCCACGCAGTCGGATCGGGCCACGGGTGACGACGCCGACGATGGTGCAGCCGATGGCGGGCGTGACCGCGATCTCACGGCCGAGCAGCTTGACCTTCTGCGGCGGAACGCATCGTTCTTCCTTCTGGTCGATCGTCCAGAGCGTGCGGGGCATGGATTTTTCGATCGCGTCACTCAGGATTTTCTGGTCGGCGTCGACCGGGACCGCGATGAGGGAATTCTGCTGCGGAATGGGAATGGGGTCGTCGACCCGGGGCGGCGGCTCGACCGGCTTGGGCTTGGAGCAGCCCGATAGCGCCGTCAGGGCGAGGAGGGTTGCGGTGAGGGCCGGGTGCGACAATCGGGGAAGGGAAGAAAATTCGCGCCGTTGCATTCTCATATATCCTCCCCCTTTTCATCAGGAAGACTCCGCCGAGACCACCAGGTTCCTTGATCTGCCTCCCATCCTGACAAATTCCGGGTCGCAATCGGCATCATGGGGCGAAAAGCATTTGCGAGATCGCGTCCATTTGCGGAGAAGTGCGTGGATCAGGACAGGAGGCGGACGATGCGCGTGATGGTGTTCGTGAAGGCGACGCATGACAGCGAGGAGGGGCATTCTCCCGAACCATGGACCAGCGAGATGATGGCGGCGATGGGGCGCTTCAACGACGAATTGCGCGCGGCAGGCGTGCTAATCATGGCCGATGGCCTGACGCCGTCGGCGCAAGGAAAGCGGGTCGCGTTCGACGGTCTCGCCCGCACCATCATAGACGGGCCCTTCGCGCCGGCGCGCGATCTGGTCGCAGGCTTTTGGCTGTGGAAGGTAAAGGATATGGACGAGGCGGTCGCCTGGGTGAAGCGTTGCCCCAATCCCATGCCGGGACCGAGCGAGATCGAAATCCGGCCGTTTTACGAATAGGGAAGTTCAGGGGGCGGGCTCTTCCCACCCTGCGCCATTGCTCATCGCGCATATCGTCGCTATGTGGCCGCCAACGCTTTTCATAACCGGGTTATAGCCTCCGCATGTTCACCTTCCTCCTTGTCGTCCAGGCGATCATCGCCGCGATGCTGGTCACCGTCATCCTGATGCAACGGTCGGAGGGCGGCGGGCTCGGCATGGGCGGCAGCCCGTCTGGCTTCATGTCGGCGCGGGGTGCGGCGGATTTCCTGACCCGGTCAACGACGATTCTGGCCAGCCTGTTCGTCGGCCTGTCGATCGTCATGGCCGTCATCGCCTCCGTCCAGCATGCGCCGAGCACCATCGACACGTCGCTGTCCAAGACGCAGACCCCCGCTGCAGCGGGCGGCGACGCGCCGCCGATTGCCGGGCAGGACCCGTTGGCTGGTGCGGCGCAGTCCGTTGACAATGCGGCCGCGCCTGCAGCGCCCGAGAAGAAGACCGGCAACGAGACGGTGCCGCTCGCCAACTGACCTTAACCGGCGGTTCGCAAATTTTTCCGACTATTTTTGCAGGCGGGCGGATTCGCGCGCTTGCCCAACAGCTTTGTTAGGGGCTAAGCCTTCATTCCCATGGCGCGGTATATATTCATAACCGGCGGCGTGGTCTCCTCGCTTGGCAAGGGCCTGATGGCCGCCAGTCTTGCAGCTCTGCTGCAGGCGAGAGGATATCGCGTGCGTATCCGGAAATTCGATCCCTATCTCAATGTCGATCCGGGCACGATGTCGCCCTATCAGCATGGCGAGGTCTATGTGACCGACGACGGGGCCGAGACCGACCTCGACCTTGGTCATTATGAGCGGTTTACGGGCGTTCCTTCACATCAGTCCGACAATGTGACGCAGGGGCGCATCTACCAGACGATCATCACCAAGGAGCGGCGCGGCGACTATCTGGGCGCGACGGTGCAGGTGATCCCGCACGTCACCGACGAGATCAAGGCGTTCGCCATGGCGGACACCGAGGACCTGGATTTCGTGCTATGTGAGATCGGCGGCACGGTGGGCGATATTGAGAGCCTGCCGTTCATGGAGGCGATCCGCCAGCTGCACAACGATCTTGGCCGTGGCCGGTCGATCTTCGTTCATGTGACGCTGGTTCCCTATATCGCAGCGGCGGGCGAGCTGAAGACCAAGCCGACCCAGCATAGCGTGCGCGAACTCACCTCGCTGGGCATTCAGCCCAACATCCTGCTGTGCCGGTGCGAGCAGCCTTTGCCGGACAGCGAGCGGGCCAAGATCGCCTTGTTCTGCAATGTGCGCAAGGAAGCGGTGATCCCGGCGCTCGACGCATCCAGCATCTATTCCGTGCCGACCCAATATCATGCCGAGGGGCTGGACGAGGAAGTGCTTCGCGCCTTCGGCATTGACGGATCGCCCGAGCCGGTGCTGGATCGCTGGCTGGACATTATGGATCGCCAGGCCAATCCGGAAGGTGAGGTCACGATCGGCGTCGTCGGCAAATATGTCGGCCTGCCGGACGCATACAAGTCGCTGCACGAGGCGCTGACGCATGGCGGCTTCGCCAATCGGGTAAAGGTCAATATCCGCTGGATCGACGCGGAGCTGTTCGAGAAGGGCGAGGACCTCGCTGCAAGCCTGGAGCCAATGCACGGCATCCTGGTGCCGGGTGGCTTCGGTGTGCGCGGTAGCGAGGGCAAGATCGCCAGCGTGCAGTTCGCGCGGGAACGGGAGGTGCCGTTCTTCGGCATATGCCTGGGCATGCAGATGGCCTGCATCGAGGGCGCGCGGAACACCGCAGGGATTGCCGCCGCCTCCACCACTGAATTTGGCGAGACCAGCGAGCCGGTCGTCGGCCTGATCACCGAATGGATGGGCGCTGAGGGCTTGCAGACTCGGGCGGCAGGTGGCGACCTGGGCGGTACGATGCGGCTGGGCGCCTATCCGGCGAAACTGGCCGGCAACAGCGTCGTTGCCGGCATCTACCAGTCAAACGAGATTAGCGAGCGCCATCGGCATCGCTATGAGGTCAACGCGGGATATCGCGACGCATTGGAAAAGGGCGGGATGCTGTTTTCCGGCATGTCGCCGGACGGCACCTTGCCCGAGATCATCGAGCGACCGGACCACCCCTGGTTCGTGGGCGTGCAGTTCCACCCAGAGCTGAAGTCCAAGCCTTTCGATCCGCATCCGCTGTTCGCCAGCTTCATCGAAGCGGCGGTCAAGCATAGCCGGCTGGTGTAAAAACCTACCTTCGATCGTATCGAGCCCTTCGAGGGCCTGCAAAGGCAGGCGCTCAGAACAAGCCAATGTCGAGACACATTGCGCGCTGTGTTTCGACTTCGGCCTCAAACCGAAGTTTATCCTGAGCTTGTCGAAGGGCTCGACACGAGCGGGGGTAGAGATTTGGCCAATGAATTTATCCCTTCGCGCTCGCACAACGGTGTTTGCTGGACAGGGCGCGGGGCGGCGATACAGTCTCGCCATGCGTATGACCCTGATCGCGAGCCTGATGCTCGCCACCGCGCTTCCGTTCGCCTCCCCGGCGGTCGCCGCGACCGAATCGGCCCCTGACCTCACCGCGACGCGCGCCAAGATGGCGCGGATCGAGATGAAGCCGGACACCAGCTATCTCACTGCGGAGGAGCGGCAGGTGGTGAACCTGCTGATCCAGGCATCGAACAAGCTGTCCGAGGTCTATCTGCGCCAGAATTATGCGGAGAATCCGCAGGTGCGGTTGGCCATCTCCCGCAACCGGCGCGCGGACCAGCCGCAGCTGCTCGACATGTTCGACCTGATGGCGGGACCATGGGATCGCCTGAACGAGGACGCGCCCTTCTGGGGCACGAAGTCCAAGCCCGCAGGCGGGGGCTATTATCCCGAAGACCTGACCAAGGCGGATCTCGACGCCTACATCGCCGCGCATCCGGCGGAGAAGGACGCGTTGCTCAGCCCCTATACTGTTGTGCGGCGCGAGGGCGGAAAGCTGGTCACCATTCCCTATTCCAAGGCCTATGCCGAATGGCTGGAGCCGGCCGCGAAGCTGCTGGACCAGGCCGCGGCGATCACTACCAACGCCAGCCTGAAAACATTCCTGACCCTGCGCGCCAAGGCGTTCCGCACTGACGACTATTTCGAATCGGAACTGGCGTGGATGGATTTGAAGGACACGCCGATCGAGATCACCATCGGCCCCTATGAAAGCTATCGCGATGAGCTGTACGGGCAGAAGACGGCGTTCGAATCCTATGTGACGCTCCGCAATCCGAAGGCGTCGGCTGCGCTGGACAAATATAAGCATTACCTCCGCGACATGGAGGCGAACCTGCCCATTCCGGAAACCTACAAGAATTTCCAGCGGGGCTTCGAATCGCCGATCGCGGTCGTGGATCAGGTGCATGGCGGCGGCGAGAATGTGCCGGGCATCCAGACGGTCGCGTTCAACCTGCCCAATGACGAGCGAGTGCGCGAGGCGAAGGGGGCGAAGAAGGTCATCCTGTCCAACGTGTTGGGCGCAAAGTTCGAGCGGATATTGAAGCCGATGGGCGCGCTTGTGCTGGTCCCCGAACAGGCGGCGCTGCTCTCCAAAAGCTACATGGAGAATGAGACGCTGTTCCACGAACTGTCGCATAGCCTGGGGCCTGGCACGATTGTGAAGGACGGGCGCAAGACCACGGTCACCATGGAGTTGAAAGAGCAGGCCTCCAGCCTTGAGGAGTGCAAGGCCGACGTCATGGGCGCTTGGAATATCCTGTTCATGATGAAGAAGGGCGAGCTTCCTGCCGCCGAGCGTCCACAACTTTATGCGACCTATCTGACTGGCATTTTCCGGGCGATGCGCTTTGGGCTGGGCGAGGCGCACGGGCAGGGGGCGGCCGCGCAATATACCTTCCTGCGTGAGCAGGGGGCATTCTCCTGGGACGCGACGGCCAAGCGCTATCGCGTCAATGACGAGAAGATGGAGGCCGCGCTCGGCGCGCTGGTCGCCGCTATCGTGAAGTTGCAGGGTGACGGAGACTATGAGGGCGTGAAGGCCTTTTACGCCCGCTACGCCAAGCTGGACGCCGAGGCGCAGGCGGTGATTGCGACGATGCAGGCGATCCCGGTGGATATCCAGCCGATCTATCCTGAGAAGATCTGAGGCAGTAAAAGAGCGGGCACTTCCTTCCGCTCCTCCATTGCGCCAGCTTACTATGACGAGCGAAAACGGCGGACAGCGGGCGCTGCTCAACGGCTAAAGCGGCAGAATGCCGCAACCATCCGTCACCGGGCCATACACTTGACAGATTGAAAAATGTAAACCATTACATTTTTCAATCTGTGAGTGGGATGGGATTATCGTGCGCGGAAACCGCCTGTTTCATGTGTCGTTTGCGGCGATAAGCGCAACGTCATTCTGTTTCATTCTGCGCGCGCTGGTAGTCGACCAGTGGGGCGTGGAATTTGCCCTGTCCGAAACCCAGAAGGGTGAATTGCTGGGCGTCGGCCTGTGGCCCTTTGCCATCACGATCGTGCTATTCAGTTTGGTGATCGACAAGATCGGATTTCGCGCGACCTTCTGGTTTGCGGGGCTATGTCATCTTGTCGGCTTGGCTATGATGATGATCGCTGGCGGATATTGGATGCTCTACGCTGGCACGTTCGTCATGGCGCTGGGCAACGGCGCGGTAGAAGCGGCGGCCAATCCCCTGATCGCGACCATCTATGCGCATGACAAGCCGCGCTGGCTCAACCGCCTGCACGCCGCATGGCCGGGCGGCATGATCCTGGGCGGGGTGCTGGCGATTGCGCTGGGTGCCCATACCGGATGGCAGGTGAAGGTCGCGCTGATGTTCCTGCCGGTTCTCACCTATATCGCGCTGCTGGCAAAGGCCCGCTTTCCTGTCAGCGAACGCGTGGCATCGGGCATATCCTATCGCGCGATGCTGGCCGAGGCCGGTTGGCTGAGCGCGCTGGTCATCATCATGCTCATCATGCTGGAGATCGGGCGGGTCACTGGCCTTTCCGTTACCGCTACGGTCGTGCTGACAGGTATGATGACGGCGGCCTATGCCTTTTACGCCCGCAGTGCAGGGCGGCCGCTCTATATCGTGCTGGTGCTGCTGATGATCCCGCTCGCCATTACAGAACTTTCCACCGACAGCTGGATATCTTCCCTGATGGAGCCGGAGATGCGCGGCATGGGCCTGCAGGCAGGATGGGTGCTGATTTATGCGTCGCTCATCGTCTTCCTGATCCGGCTGGTGGCGGGCAGCATCATCGCGCGCCTGACCCCGCTGGGAACACTGGCTGCGGCATCGGCCATCACAGCCGCAGGGCTGTTCTTGCTGTCCGGAGCGCAGGGCGCTGCGCTGCTGGCGGCAGCGACGCTTTATGGCATCGGCAAGAGCTTCTTCTGGGGCACCAGCCTGGCGTTGGGGTCCGAACAGTTTCCCCGCGGCGGCGCCGTCACCATCAACATCCTGGCAGGCGCTGGCATGCTGGCAGCTGGCATTGTGGGCTCCGTCATGCTGGGCGCAGCGCAAGATATGTCGACAAGCCGGGCGATCGTGGCCCATGACGCAGCGGCGGGCACGAGCTTTACCAGCAGCTATCTGCGCGAAAAGGATGGCAGCCTGATCGGACGGTACAAGGCGCTCGACATGGACCGGATCGCCAGTGCGCGTGCCGCAGACCGCGCAGTGGTGGATGGCATTCGTGCGGGGGCCAAGAAGGATGCGCTGCGCGATGTCGCGTTGCTGCCGCTCATCATGCTGGTCACCTATGGCATTTTGATCCTCATCTTCCGCCGTCGCGGCGGATATCGTCCTGTCATGCTGGATTCCTCTGCCCCCCATTCTGCGAGCCACTAAGCGATGCCGTCCTTACCCCCCGTACGTCTGGCCATGGTTGGTGGCGGCGCCGGTGCCTTCATCGGGCCGGTGCACCGCATGGCCGCGGAACTGGATCGTCAAATTCTGCTGGTGGCCGGGGCGTTCAGCCGTGACGCGACAAAATCGCGCGAAGCCGGCGTTGCATGGGGCGTCGCGCCCGAACGCTGCCATTCGGACTATCGCGCCCTGATCGCCGACGAGGCAGCGCGGACGGACGGTGCGCAACTGATCGCCGTCGTCACCCCCAATGCCACCCATTTCCCGGTCGCTAAGGCCGCATTGGAGGCGGGGCTTCACGTCATGTCCGATAAGCCGGCCACGGCCACGCTGGCCGAGGCGCTGGCGTTGCGGACTGTGGTGGCCGAGGCGCAGGGACTATATGGCCTGACCTTCACTTATACCGGCTATCCACTGATCCGCGAGGCACGGGCGATGATCGCCCGTGGCGAGATCGGCGCGGTGCGTAAGGTGGTGGTGGAATATTCGCAAGGCTGGCTGTGGAGCGCGATCGAGCGTGAGGACGGGCAGCAGCAGGCCGGATGGCGCACGGACCCGGCCCAATCGGGCCATGGCGGCTGCATCGGCGATATCGGCGTTCATGCCTTCAACCTGGCTGAATTTGTGTCCGGCGTGCCGGTGAAGAGCCTGTGCGCGGACCTGTCGCGGGTCGTTCCCGGCCGGAAGCTGGACGATGACTGCAACGTGCTGCTGCGCCTGGCCAATGGCGCGCCGGGTGTTCTTCATGCCTCGCAAGTGGCGAGCGGCGATCGCAACGGCCTGATCCTGCGCATCTGGGGCGAGACGGGCGGCATCGAATGGCGGCATGAGGCCAATGAACAGCTGGTCCTGAACCGCCCCGGCGTGCCGACGCAGGTGATGCATGCCGGTGAGGGCTATGCGGGGATAGCCGCGCCACGCCTGCCCGCCGGGCATCCGCAAGGGTTTATCGAGGCGTTCGCCAACATCTATCGCGATATGGCCAATGCCATCCGCAGTGGCCACCCCGCGACGATCGTTCCAGGAATAGCCGAGGGCGTGCGATCCATGGCCTTTGTCGATGCGGCGATCGCGAGTTCGCAGGCGCGTAGCTGGGTCGACCTGACGGAGTTGGTGGCATGAGGACGCTGAAGGGACCGGCGATATTCCTGGCGCAGTTCATGGGCGATGCCGCCCCGTTCGACACGCTGGATCATTTGGCGGAATGGGCCGGCGGGCTTGGCTATCGCGGCATCCAGATCCCGTGCGATCCCCGGCTGATCGACCTGGAGACGGCGGCGGCGAGCCAGGATTATTGCGATGAGCTGAAAGGGCGCCTGGCGACGTTCGGCATCGAGCCGACCGAGCTCTCCACGCATCTTCAGGGGCAGCTGGTGGCCGTACATCCGGCCTATGACCCGCTGTTCGACGGCTTTGCCGCGCCGCATGTGCGGGGCAATCCCGCTGCGCGACAGGCGTGGGCGGTGGATCAGGTGAAGCTGGCAGCCAAGGCCAGCCGCCGCCTGGGGCTGAATGCGCATGCCACCTTTTCCGGCGCGTTGGCCTGGCCCTATGTCTATCCTTGGCCGCAGCGGCCTGCCGGGCTGGTCGAGGAGGCTTTTGCCGAGCTGGCGCGGCGCTGGCGCCCGATCCTAAATTGTTTCGAGGATGAGGGGGTGGATGTCGCCTATGAAATCCATCCGGGCGAGGATCTGCACGACGGCGCGACCTTCGAGCGGTTCTTGGATGCAGTGGAAGGCCATCCACGCGCCAACATCCTGTATGATCCCAGCCATTTCGTGCTGCAGCAGCTCGACTATCTGGCGTTCATCGATCTCTATCACGCGCGCATCAAATGCTTCCATGTGAAGGATGCGGAGTTTCACCCTTCGGGTCGCACCGGGGTGTACGGCGGATATCAGGGCTGGACCGATCGCGCGGGGCGTTTTCGCTCACTGGGCGACGGACAGGTCGGTTTCCACCGTATCTTTTCAAAGCTCGCCCAATATGATTTTCCGGGCTGGGCCGTTCTGGAGTGGGAATGCGCGCTAAAGCATCCCGAGGACGGCGCACGCGAGGGTGCGCCATTCATCCGGGATCATATCATCCGCGTGACCGACCGCACCTTCGACGATTTTGCGGCGTCGGGAATCGATGCGGATGCCAATCGGACATTGATGGGGCTTTAAAGGCGCGCTGCCTTAGCCCAGCGGCGTGTGGAGCCCCAGCATGGCTTCCACCTGGGCACCGACGCGCAGCAGGGCGCGATCGGTAAAGCGGGGTCCGACGAGGCTGAGGCCGAGCGGCATATCGTCCTGAGCGCGGAACAGCGGCAAGCCGAGCACCGGCGTGTGCAGCATCGTCCACATCTGGTTGAAAATGGGATTGCCGGGTGAGCGGCCAACCGGCGCAATACCGGGCGCGCTGGGCGTCAGGAAGGCATCGAAGCCCTGCATCAGCCCCTCAATCACGCGACGGCCTTCCGCCGCTATGTCGTAGGCTCCGCGCAGGACGTCGTCGGGAAAGCGCGCGGCGCTACCGACCCGTTCGTGGAAATCGGCATGAAGCAATTCAGGCTGGGTGCAGGCCATGTCGAGAAACGCGGCTGCGCCTTCGCGAAACAGGATCGCCAGGAAGGCCTGTTCCATCTGGTCGAACAGCGGCGGCAGATCGACCGTCACGATCTCCACGCCCTGCGCCGAAAGACGCCCGGCGGCGTTGTCCATCGCGGCAACCGTCTCGGCATCGGCGCGGTCCCAATAGGGGGTACGGCACAGGCCGATGCGGGTGGGCGATGGCGCGCTGGCGGCAGGCGCAGTCAGGCCATAGGTGCCGCTCAGCAGGTCGAGATAGGCGATGTTCGCAGCGTAGAGCCCGATCGTGTCGAGGCTGTTGGCATAGAGCTTCGACCCTTCGCGGGATATGGCGCCCCAGCTGGGCTTGAGGGCGTGGATGCCGCAGAAGCTGGCCGGGCGAATGGTGGAACCGCCGGTCTGTGTCGCCAATGCAATCGGCACATGCCCGTCCGCCACGGCCGCTGCCGATCCGGAAGAGGACCCGCCCGGCGTGCGATGGAAGGCGTGAGGATTGGCTGTGGCGGCATTGCGACCGGCAGCGGCGAACTCAGTCGTGTCGGTCTTTCCCAAGATGATCGCGCCCGCCGCCCGTAGCGTCGCGACGCAGGGCGCGTCCTGCGGCAGGAGCGCCGGATTGCCGAGCGGTGAGTTATGGCGGGTGGGCATGCCGGCGACATCGATGACATCCTTGATGCCCACGGGCAGGCCATGCAGGGCGCCACGCGCCGAACTGTCGATCGCATCCAACTGCGCCGCGCGTGCAAAACCCGCCTGCGCGTCGATATGAGTCCAGGCGCGCACGTCTACATCGCGCAGGGCAATACGCCTGACGGCGGTTTCGACCTGAGTGCCAGCGGAATCGGCGGTGAAATCCGGAAAGGGGAAAGGGCTGTGCACGATATCTCCAATATGCCTGACGGTCATGGCGCAGTCATTGCCGACGACGATCAGCTGGAAAAGCCAATCAAAGCCCGATGCTGCCAGCGCCGATCAATAATGTAAACATTTACATTTAGCTTTTGCCATCAGTGGGACATAAGGATATTGCAGCATTTCGCACTGCAACATTTTGAGCCTTCAGGAACTGCCGCCCGTGTTGATCGAACCCATCCCGGCCCGCGACGCTGAAACGTTGCGCCATGCCCTGATCGTGACTTCGCTGATCCAGGTGGCGGCAACCGCGATAGCCCTGGCGTTGACGCCCATTGCGCCGCGCGCTGCCCTGGATTTCGGCGTGGGCGCGCATCTGGTGGGGTACCAGATCAGCCTCATCTATTTTGCCGGAGCGATAGGATCGGCGACCGCCGGCACACTGTTGCATCGGTTTGGCGCGGTGCGCATCGAGATTGTGGCGCTGGCGCTGTTTGCCCTGGGCCTGACGCTGCTTGCCACCGCTAGACTGCCGGTGGCGATCTTCGCATCGCTGTTGATCGGCTTCGGCTATGGCATCCAGAACCCGGCATCGTCCCAGATTTTGGGACGGGTATCGCCGCCGCACCGGCGCAACATCATCTTCTCGATCAAGCAGGCCGGCGTGCCGATCGGCGCGGTGGTGGCAAGTTTCTGCTTCCCGATGCTGGACAAGGCAGTGGGGTGGCGCGCGGCCTTCCCTGTGCTGGCGCTGTTGCCGCTTATGCTGATCTGGCACCTGATGCGGGCGCATCGCGACGAGCGGCATGACTATCGCGGCGGGGCATCGCTGCTGCGCGGACTGATGCAAGAACAGAAACTGGTGTGGGGTAGGGGAGAGTTGCGCATCCTGTCGCTGCTGGGCCTGCTCTATTCGGCGGCGCAGCTTTCGCTCTCGGCTTTCATCGTGCTGATGCTGGTCGACAATGATGGCTGGCCGCTGATCGAGGCGGGGGCCGTGGCAGGTGTGGTGCAACTGTTCGGGGCGGGCGGGCGCGTCTTCTGGGGCTGGCTGGCCGACCGCGCGGGATCGGGCTTTGCGATCCTATCGTTCATCGGTATCGCAAGCACGGCGGGGATGCTGGCGCTGCCATGGTTGCCGGGCATGGCGACACTGGTTCAAATCGCGCTGCTGTGCGCGCTGGGCTTTTGCCTGTCAGGGTGGAACGGCGTTGCCATGGCGGAGATCGCGCGGTTCAGCCCGATCGGCCAGACCGGGCGGGTGATGGGTGGCGCACTGGTCTACACCTTTCTGGGCGTAATGATGGGGCCTTCCAGCTTCGCCGTGATCTATGAGCATGTGCGCGACTATGCGCAGACCTTTGCGATCATCAGCGTCGCGACGGGCCTGGGCGGCGTAGCGGCGGCGTTGATGGCTATGCGGGTAGCGCAGGTCAGGCGGGTGTAGGGCCCGTCTCTTGGTTTGCCGTTTGAGCGGAGACAAAAACAAGAAGGCCTCCCGGTCGCGAAACCGGGAGGCCTTCTTATTTGGGCTTCGGGCTGCCTTAGAGGATCTGGCAGGCGTCTTCGAAGGCGAGGCGGGGCAAGCGGGGGAAGGGCTCGTCGATGCCGTGGCCCAGCGTGCACAGGAAGTTGGACTGGATATTCGTGCCGGCGAAGAAATCGGCATCGAGTGCCGCCTGATCATAGCCCGACATCGGACCGCAATCGAGGCCGACGGCGCGCGCGGCGAGCATCAGATAGGCGCCCTGCAGCGTCGCATTGCGGAATGCCGTATCCTGCCGCACCTTGGGATCGCCGAACCAGTGCTGGGCGCCGGGATTGTGCGGGAAGAGTTCAGGAATCTTCTGCGCGAAATCGAGATCCTGCGCGATGATGACGATGGCGGGGGCATCGATGCTTTTGGCGGCGTTGGTCGCCGACATATGCGCGGCGACCCGCGCCTTGGCAGCGTCGCTGGTGCAGAAGATGAACCGGCCCGGCGATACATTGGCGGAGGTGGAGCCCATGCGCAGCAGGTCGTACACCTCATGCCACACCGCGTCGGGCAGCACTTCCTTGCGCCATGCGTTACGCGAGCGGGCGGAGAGGAACAGTTGGGAGAGGGCCGTGTCGTCGAGACGATCGGTCATGGCGATATCCTTTAGAGGGTGAGGCGGAGTGGATAATACACGGAAAAACACGCCTCCATCGTTGCAAATGGAGGCGTGTTTCCGGGGGATGACGGGGCGTTGACCCCGTCAATCGGCGATAACCAGATCCTTGCGGCATTCCATCAGCGGCTGAACCCTGGTGCCGAAATCGTCGAGACCGCCAAGGAAATCGTCGAAGGTCAGCATGATGCCCTTCGTGCCGGGGATCGATGCGGCTTCGTCGAGCAGCTTCGCGACGGTGGCGTAGGAGCCCACGAACGTACCGATGCCCAGATTGACGGCGCCTTCGGGCAGGTTGATGTGGCGTGAGGTCGATCCTTCGGAAGCGTTCACATCCTTTGACCCCTGGTCGGCCATCCATGCCAGCGCGCCCATGTCGGCACCCTCGCGATAGCTCTGCCACTTGGCCATGGCCTTCTCGTCGGTCTCATCCATGATGACCATGCACAGAATGTAGGCGCCCACGTCCCGACCGGTTTTCCCCGCGGCCTTGACCAGGTTTTCGACGGTGGCGGCATGCTGCTTGGGCTTGTTAACGCCGCCGCAGGTGACGAAGTTATAGTCGCCATATTGCGCCACGAATTCCATGCCGCGCTCGGACTGGCCCGCGCCAACGATCTCGATCTTGCCCTGGGGCTGGGGTGCCAGCTTGCAGTCCTCCATCTGGAAATGCCTACCCTTGAGATCCGAAGAGCCCTTGCCCCACAGATCCTTCAGCACCTGCACATATTCAGACGAGTAATCGTAGCGATAGCCGAAATAGGCATCGCCGGGCCACAGGTTCATCTGGGTATATTCGCCCTTTGCCCAGCCCGAGACGATGTTGACGCCGAAGCGACCCGGCGCGATGGAATCGATCGTCACGGCCATGCGCGCCACCAGGGCGGGCGGCAGGGTGAGAACGGCGGTAGATGCGAACAGCTTGATCTTCGTGGTGACGGCGGCAAGGCCGGCCATCAGCGTGAAGCTTTCCAGATTATAGTCCCAGAACTCGGTCTCGCCGCCAAAGCCGCGCAGCTTGATCATTGACAGGGCGAAATTGAAGCCATAGCCCTCCGCCTTCTGAACGATCTCTTTGTTCAGCTCGAAACTCGGCTTGTACTGCGGCGCGGCCTTGGAAATCAGCCAGCCATTATTGCCGATAGGTATGAATACACCAATGTCCATGAGTCACGCTCCTGTCAGTTCGTGGGTTGAAATAGGCAGCGGCCGGGAAAGCCAGCCTGTCGCGGTTTCGAAGGCATGGCCGACGCGGATGAGCGATGCTTCATCCCGCGGGCGGGCAATAAGCTGGAGGCCGAGCGGCAGGCCGCGCGCATCGAACCCCATGGGCGTGGTGAGGGCCGGGAGCCCCAGATAGGAGATGGTGCGGGTGAGCGCGGAGATGCCGCCGATCATGCGATCCATCTCCGGTCCGCCATTCGCCTCCACATCGCGCGCCATCGGCACGGGGAAGCGGCAGATGGGGGTGAGCAGCGTGTTGCACCGGGCAAGCGGCCCTTCCACCATTGCCTGAAGATCATGCGCGCGCATCTGCCGCGCCTGGACATAATGGGTGGCCGGCATGGACAGGCCGTGGAGCAGACGATTGCGGACCTGCTCGCCATAATCCTGCGGCCGATCACGTAGCCAGTCGAGATGCAGCGCAGCGGCTTCGGGCGCCCACACCAGCGCGGCCATGGCGGCATGGCCGCCATGATCGGGCAGGTCGATATCGATCACGGTCGCGCCGAGCCCAGCGAACACACGGCGGCTTTCCATCAGGGCAGCGGCGACCTCGGCATCGAGATCCTGGGTATAATAGCTGGTGGGCACACCGATGGTGACGCCGGTCAGATCTGGCGTAAGCTGCGCCTCGAAATCCTCGGTACCGTCGAGCAGGATCGTCATCAGGCGGGCAATGGAGCGGGTGGAACGTGCCAGCGGTCCTGCGGTATCCAGGCTTTCCGACAGCGGCATCATGCCCTTCTGGCTCAGGCGATACTGGGTCGGCTTGAGCCCGGCGATACCGCAGAAGGCGGCCGGCAGGCGGACCGATCCGCCTGTGTCGGACCCCAGTGCCGCAGGTACGATGCGCGCGCCGACGACAGCGCCTGATCCGGACGAGGAGCCGCCGGTGATGGCATCGCCATTCCAGGGATTGCGGCAGCGGCCCAGATGCGCGTTATGCCCGGTCGGCCCCATGGCGAACTCGGCCATGTGCAGGCGTGCAATCTCCACGCCGCCGGCGCGATCGAGCCGCTCCAGCAATGGGCAGGTTTCGTCTGCCACATATTCGGCACGGATTTTCGACCCGCAGCCGGTGATCCGGCCTGCGCGATAGAACATGTCCTTATGCGCCAGCGGAACGCCGTGCAGGGGGCCGCGCAGGCGACCAGCGGCGCGATCCTTGTCACAGGCGCGTGCAGTCTCCAGCGCGCCATCCACGTCCAGCGCGACGATGGCGTTGAGATCGGTCCGCAGCTGCGCCCGATCGAGCGCGTTGCCGACGACGGCTTCAGCCGTGACCGCGCCATCGGCAATCGCATCGGCAAGGGCGATGATGTCGAGATCGGCCAGATCACTCATGCCGGGTCGACGTGCTGGTCGAAATCGCGCATCGCGACCTGGAAGAGTGGGTTTTGCGTTCGGAAGCCCAAGCCTTCGATCGCGGCCGCAAGCAGCGCCGCGTCATCGCGCCAGTGCTGACGCAAACGGCCGTTCACGGCATCGGCTCCGATGCCGTGAACGGCCGTCAGCCAATGCTGTCCCTTTTCGTCTTCGATCGTCACGGCCTGGTACCCCGCTTATCTTGCGCGTTGTTCCTTCCCGGAGATGCACCATCTCCGGAGTCCGTCCCTGCAAACCTGCTTCCCTTTACGCCCGCTGTTTTCGCAGGCTTGCTGTATCCCTGTGGCCCTGTTGTGCCTTATTTCGAGACCCGGTCTAATGTCGTGAGATAGTGATAGGCGGCCTTTATCTCGTCGATTGGCGAAACCGGCTGGTCATATTCGACAAAGGCATGTTCG
>JAHFPU010000169.1 GCA_023266635.1 Sphingobium sp. | reverse complement strand
TGTTCGGTTTGAATTGATCGACTATCGCGCCGTCACTGGCCGGTTCGACCGTATCGTATCGGTCGGCATGTTCGAACATGTGGGGCCACCGCACTATCGCGCCTTTTTCGACCGCTGCCGCGCGCTGCTCAAGGATGACGGCGTGATGCTGCTCCACACGATCGCGCGTGCGGACGGTCCCGCGCCCACGGACCGCTGGCTTGCCCGCTACATCTTCCCGGGCGGCTATGTTCCTGCGGACAGCCAGATCGCCCCGGCGATCGAGGATAGCCGCCTGTGGATCACTGACATGGAGGTCCTGCGGCTCCACTATGCCCACACGCTCCGGCACTGGTACGATCGGACGGAGGCGGCGCGGGATGACATCGTTCGGCTGTATGACGATCGGTTCTACCGCATGTGGCAATTCTATCTGGCCGGTGCGATTAACGCGTTCCTCTACGACGGGCATATGAATGTGCAGGTCCAGCTGGCGCGCCGCCGCGACGCGCTTCCCCTGACACGCGACTATATGGCGCAGGGGGAGGTGCGGCTTACCGGGCGCTGAGCGTCGCAGTCAGCGTCTCCGCCAGGATCGTGGCCCATGCCCGCTGCCCCATAGCGTCGGCGATCAAGTCCTGCCGGACCTCGATTTCGACATAGGGCAGACCGGCCCCAAAGGCATGGCGCGGCACCGTATGGTCGATGCTGTCCATCTGATATGGTTCGTTGTCGCCAACGTTCAGGCCGCCGCGCGCCTGCAATACCCCCAGCATCGCCACGGCGAAACGCGGATCGCCCCCGCCATGCAATATCCCGATCTCCCACGGTCGCACGAATCCGTCCATGACCGGAGTGAAGCTGTGTAGCGACACCAATATCGTCTCCGAACGCCCTGCAATCGCGCACGCAATGGCGTCCTGATAGGGCGCATGTATCGCCGCTACGCGCGCCGCCGTCTCTTCGGGCGAGAGGCTCTGGTTCGCCGGAATCACCGTGCCGT
Organism: Sphingobium sp.; assembly: GCA_023266635.1. Classification (GTDB taxonomy): domain Bacteria; phylum Pseudomonadota; class Alphaproteobacteria; order Sphingomonadales; family Sphingomonadaceae; genus Sphingobium. Next base: position 5,815 of record JAHFPU010000169.1, on the reverse strand, counting down.
CCGATTCCGTCGGGATCGCCCCGGGTGAGTCGGGCGCGCGGTTGCAGTCGATCACCAGCCGCGAATAGATTTGATGGAGGAACGGCGCGCCCAGCATTGTCGCCAGCGCTTCGCCCATGCCCCGCACGCCGATATCACAAGCGATGTGCCGCGCCATGTCCGCTTGGGACACGCCAAGAGAGCGGAGGCGCGTTGGCACCGCTATCCCGGCATGATCGCCGATCAGCAGAAAGGGCGAATCGCCGCTCGGCGCAACCCGCTCAACCGGAGCGGGATCACTGGGGCCAAGCCATGGCGCAGCACTCATCGAGACCCAGCCTTCCGCCCGCGATGCGGGCACGGCCGTTCAGCCAAACTGCTCAGTCGGCGTGGTCGACGGCCATGTCTGCGCTTATGCCTGCCGCGATCATGGCCGCAAGCGTTTCTTCCGCCCGCGACCGCAGGGATGCATCGGTGGACGAGAGGTCGTGGCGCACCCATTGGGGCGCCCGGCTCAGGACTGCCCCGATCAGCCCCGTCAATTCTTCTTGTGTCATGTGAGCATCCACACCAGAAATTTGCGGCGTCATCAAGACAAGCTATTGTGGTTAAAGGCCTAATCACCCTCATTGCCCCGCGTTGGGACAGAGCGCGCGCACACGAAAAAAACTGTTGGCGAGGCGATCGGCCTGTCGAAACGGCCATTGCCTTCCCCCCGCGCTAGGCTACGGTAATCGTTGGACCGATGATGTTTCGTCATAACCGAACGTCACGGCTCCGGGGGCAACAGGATTATGATGGCGCAACAGGCGGCGGTGGATCGCGATCTCCCATGGCGGCGATTGTCGTTGCTGGCCGCGCTCGCCTTTCTCTGGCCGGCGCTGGTGAACGGCATGCCGTTCCTGTTCTACGACACGCCCGGCTATTTGGGCGGCGCGAACGCGCTGGCGCATGGCCTGTTCGGCGCGCCGCTGGACTGGAAGGCCGCGCCGGTCATGCTTGGCCGGTCGATCTATTATGGCAGCTTCCTCTATGGCAGCCTGGCGGTCGCAGGCTTCTGGCCCGCCGCGATTCTCCAGGCCGTGCTCTCCGGCGTCTGCGTCGTCACTTTCCTGCGCTATTTCCTGCCGATGCGCGCGAGTGGGGTCATACTCGGCGCGGCGATCGCCGGGCTGGTGCTGCTCGCCTGCACGACGCTGCCTTTCTTCGCGACCTTCATGATGCCGGACCTGTTCAGCGGCCTCGCCCTGCTCGGTGCGACGGCCTTGCTGCTGTTCTGGAAACGGGACGGCTGGCGGCGTCGCGCGTTCTGGATCGGCGTGACCGCGGCGGCCGCGCTTTTCCATCCCACCAATGTGCCGATCCTGTTGTCGGTGGTGGTGGTGTGCATCCTCCTGCATTTCATCCTCGAAGTCCCGCGCCCCTGGCTCTCCGCCGCCATCGTCCTGCTCGCGGCGTCCACCGGCATTGCGGGGGAGGCGGTCTTTTCCGCTGGCGTCGACCATGCCATGGGGCAGCCGCCGATCCGCCCGCCCTTCGTGACCGCGCGGCTGACCGCCGACGGTCCCGGCACACGCTACCTGCACGACACTTGCCCGAAGAATGGCTTCCTGCTGTGCCGCTATGTTTCGCGCCTGCCGCTGCCGAGCGATTATTTCCTCTGGAGCAAGTCAAGCGCGGACGGCGTGTTCCGCGCCATTCCGCCCGCCCAGCGGCGTCAGCTGGCGGCGGAGGAAACCCGCTTCGTCATCGCGACATTGCTGCACCTGCCGGGCCAGACGATCGGCAAGTTCTTCGAGGGCGCGTACAAGCAGATGAACCGCACCGGCCTCAACGAATTCAACTATGGCTGGATCGAGCGGAATTTCTTCAAGAACAACCTGCCGCCAGATGTGTACGACCAGACCACATCGACCCGCGCCTTCGTGCTCAAGGTGCCGGCCTATGAATTTGCCCGCTTCACGCGGGAAATCGCAATCCTGTCCTTTTTCATCTGCCTTTGGACAATGTTCGACCGCCGGATACCCAAGCCGCTTCGTATGGCCGTGGCGATGATCCTGTGCGGTATCATCGTCAACGCCTTCCTGTGCGGTGGCCTGTCCGGCGCGCATGACCGCTATCAGGCGCGCGTGATCTGGTTGGTGCCGTGGATTGCCTATCTCTCGCTTCTTGCGCGGTTCTTCGGCCCGAAGAACCCGGAACCGGCGGTGCAAAGCGCGGAGGCCTGACGTGAAGCTCCACGGCTATTTCCGCTCCAGCGCGGCTTTCCGTGTCCGCATCGCCCTCAACCTGAAGGGGCTGACCTATGAGAACATCTTCCATCACCTGGTAAAGGGCGAGCAGAAAGCGACCGACTATCTGTCCCTCAATCCCCAGGGTCTGGTGCCCGCACTGGAGGTCGAAGGCGATGTGCTGACCCAGTCGCTGGCGATCTGCGAATATCTGGACGAGCGCTATCCCGATCCTCCGTTCCTGCCTGCCGACCCGATGGCCCGCGCCAAGGTGCGCGCGTTCGCGCAGGTCATCGCCTGCGATATCCATCCGGTCCAGAATCTGAAGATTCTGAAGCGCGTGAAAAGCCTGGCCGACGGTGACGCTGCGAAGGTCTGGGCGCGGGACACGATCGCCGAAGGGCTGGCTGCCTGCGCGGCCCTCATCGCCGGCAAGCCCGGTCCCTATTGCTTCGGCGCGGCCGTCACCCTCGCTGACATTCTCCTGATCCCGCAAATCGCAAATGCGCGCCGCTTCGATGCGCCCGTCCCCGCGCGCCTCCTGGAAGTAGAGCATGCCTGCCTCGCCCTTGACGCGTTCCGCCGGGCGTTGCCGGAAAACCAGCCGGACGCCGAATAGGATTAGGCCGTTTCCCGGTATCGCAAGGCCTCAAGCAGGACGGTAAAGGCTGGCGTCGGCTGCCGACGGCTCGGATAATAGAGGTGGTAGCCGGCGAAGGTATCGCTCCAATCCTCCAGCACGCGGACCAGTCGTCCTTCCGCGACATGCCCCAGCACCTGATCCTCCGGCACGCAGGCAAGCCCCATCCCGGCCACCGCCGCATTCACGATCATGCCGGCATTGTTGAACACCAATTGTCCCTCGACCCGCACCCGCACTTCTCGTCCGTCCTTCTCGAACTCCCATGCATAGAGGCCGCCAAGCGTCAGCAGGCGCAGGTTGATGCAATTATGCTGGGCCAGGTCCTGCGGGACGCGCGGTATGGCATGCGCCGCGAAATAGGATGGCGCACCCACTGTGGCCATCCGCATGGGCGGCCCGATGCGGACGGCAATCATATCCTTGGCTACCGCCTCGCCCAGCCGGATACCGGCATCGAACCGTTCGGCGACGATATCCGTGAAGCCGGAATCGATGCTGATCTCTATGCGCAAGTCGGGATAGAGCGGCAGCAACCGTTCGACCGCTGGCCACAACAGGCTCCGCGCCGCATGCTCGGAGGTCGTGATACGGATCGTCCCGGCAGGGGTATCGCGCAGGGCCGTGAGCGACGCCAGTTCCGCGTCGATATCGTCCAACGCCGGGCGCAGCGTCCGCAACAGGCGTTCGCCTGCCTCGGTGGGCACGACGTTGCGGGTGGTGCGGTTGAGCAACCGGACGCCCAGCCCCGTCTCCAGCCGCCGGATCGTATAGCTCAGCGCCGATTGCGATGTGCCGAGTTTCGCCGCCGCTCGCGTGAAGCTACGCTCCTCCGCCACTGCCAGGAAGGCGTTGAGGTCGACCAGGTCCTCGCGGCGCATTCATGAATCTCCGATATGACTACATGCGCTTTTATCCGTCTAATCGCTGGGCGCCATCGTTATTACTTGAGCCCTGCACGGGACCCATCGTCGCCGGACCTACAGGAGGCATTATGCAAAAGCGGAAACTCGGAACGCACGGACTAGAGGTATCGGCCATCGGCCTTGGCTGTATGGGCATGAGCTTTTCCTACGGTCCGCCCAAGGACAGGGACGCCATGATCGCGCTGATGCGCGCGGCGGTCGACAAGGGCGTGACCTTCTTCGACACGGCGGAGGTCTATGGCCCCTTCACCAATGAGGAACTGGTCGGTGAAGCGCTCGCGCCCGTCCGCGACCAGGTCGTGATCGCCACGAAGTTCGGGTTCAACACAAATGTTGACCCTCGCCGCGACACCGGGGTTTCCGCGCTCAACAGCCGCCCGGAGCATATCAAGGAGGTGGCCGATGCCTCGCTCAAGCGGCTTGGCGTCGACGTCATCGACCTCTTCTACCAGCATCGCGTCGATCCCGCTGTTCCCATCGAGGATGTGGCCGGTGCGGTGAAGGACCTGATCGATGCCGGCAAGGTCCGCTATTTCGGCCTGTCTGAGGCTGGCGCACAGACCATCCGTCGCGCCCACGCGGTCCAGCCTGTCTCCGTCCTGCAGAACGAATATTCGCTCTGGTGGCGGCGGCCGGAGGCGGAGATCATCCCGTTGCTGGAGGAACTGGGCATCGGCCTCGTACCCTACAGTCCGCTGGGCAAGGGCTTCCTGACCGGCGCGATGGACGAGAACAGCAGCTTCGGCAGCGACGATTTCCGCAGTGCCCTGCCCCGCTTCGCGCCCGATGCGCTCAAGGCCAATCTGGCGATGGTCGATCTGCTCAAGCAGATCGCCGCCGACAAACAGGCGACCCCGGCCCAGATCGCCCTCGCATGGCTGCTGGCGCAAAAGCCATGGATCGCGCCTATTCCGGGCACCACCAAATTGCACCGTCTGGAGGAAAATCTCGGCGCGGCCAGCATCAGCCTGACCGACCCGGACGTCGCGGACCTCAGCAAGGCGGCTGCGCAAATCGCCGTAGTGGGGGATCGCTATCCCGAAAAGCTTGAGCAGATGACCAATCTGTAGGGTAGAACGGCGATGATCGGACGGATGCTGCGCTACGACCGTAGCGCATTTTCTGGAACAGCGCGTCCGCTATTCGGTGATGGACCGCCGCATCGGCCCCCTTGAGATAGGATGATATCTCAAGGGGGCCGGCATGTTTAGCAGACGACATCTTATGGGCGCGGCGCTTTGCGCTCCGCTTCTCTCCACTTTGGCGTCATGGCCGGCGCTGGCGGCGACTTCGGCGAACTCAGATACGTCGGCAGATATGCCGCGCTTCATCGCCGCCCTGCCGAAGTCGGAATTCCATGTGCATCTGGAAGGCACGCTGGAGGCAGAGATGAAGTTCGCGCTGGCGCGCCGCAACGGCCTGACGCTGCCCTATGCGGACGTTGCTGCGATGAAGAAGAGCTATATCTATCACGACCTCGCAAGCTTCCTGGCCATCTATTATGAGGGCAACAGCGTATTGCTGAAGGAGCAGGATTTCTACGACCTGTGCTACGCCTATCTGAAGAAGGCGGCGTCGCAGAATGTCCTCTATGCCGAGATGTTCTTCGATCCCCAGTCGCACACCAGTCGGGGTATCGCCATCGACGTGGTGATCCACGGCATCGCCCGCGCGCAGGCCGATGCGCAGCGCCAGCTTGGCATCAAGTCCCAGTTGATCCTGTGTTTCATGCGGGACCTGAGCGCAGAGTCGGCGATGGAGACGCTGGAGGCGGCGCTGCCGTTCAAGCAATATCTGGTCGGCGTCGGCCTGGATTCCGACGAGAAGGACAATCCGCCGACGAAATTCGCCGCTGCTTTCGCCAGGGCGCGGGCGGCGGGATTGAAGGTCACCGTGCATTGCGACCTTAACCAGAAGGATATCCATGACCATCTGCGTCAGGCGATCGAGGAGATCCAGGTCGATCGGATTGACCATGGCGGAAACATCCTTGAATCGCCCGAACTGATGGCGGCGGCGAAAAAGAAGAACCTGTTCTT
>JAHFPU010000168.1 GCA_023266635.1 Sphingobium sp. | reverse complement strand
CACCATCGCGCCGGACGCCGCCGTGGGGAGCGACGCGCTGCGCGCCGCCGTCGATCCGGTGTTCAATACGTCCGACATGGGTGAGACGCGCGCGCTGCTGGTGCTGCACAATGGGCGGATCGTCGCGGAGCGCTATGCGCCCGGATATGGGCCGGACAGCAAGCTGCTGTCCTGGTCGATCGCCAAGAGCGTGACGGCGGTGCTGGTCGGGCTGATGGTGTCGGACGGGCGGCTGGCGCTCGATTCCCCTGCCCCCATCCCCGCCTGGGGCCAGCCGGGCGACCCGCGCGGGACGATCACGCTGCGCCAGTTGCTGACCATGTCATCGGGCCTCGACCATGTGGAGGACGGGCCGCCGGAAAAGGGCGTGGACACCTATCGCATGCTGTTCACCGACGGGGCGCAGGATATGGCGGCCTATGCCGAGGCCAAGCCGCTGGCGGACCAGCCGGGCAGCACGTTCAATTACAGCAGCGCCACCAGCGTGATATTGAGCGACGCGCTGACCCGGATGCTGACCGACAGCCCCGACCCGGAGACGCGGCGGGCGGCGATGATGCGCTTCGTCGACGGGCGGCTGAAGGAGCCGGTGGGACTGTCCAGCCTGACCCCGGAGTTCGATGCGCGCGGCACGATGATCGGCGGCAGCATCATGCACATGACGGCGCGCGACTATGCCCGGTTCGGCGAGTTCCTGCGCAATCGCGGGCAGGCAAACGGCCGCCAGATATTGTCCGAGCGCTGGATCGACTTCATGACCGCCCCGTCCGCGCGCAATGGCGGCTATGGCGGACATCTTTGGCTGAACCGGCCGGGGGCGGAGGATGTGCTGTTTCCGGGCCGCGGCCCCGGCAGCCTGTTCGGCTGTGTCGGGCATAACGGGCAATATATACTGGTGTCGCCCAAACAGGGGCTTACGATCGTGCGGCTGGGCATGTCGACGGCGGAGCAGCGTGTGGCGCTGCGGCCGGCGCTGGCCCGGATCGTGGAGCTGTTTCCGAGCTAGAGGGTAAACATGCCCTCTATCACCGTGCGGCACTGGCCAGTGAGGATGACTCGGTCTCCGTCCAGTGTGCAACCCAGATGACCGCCCCGACTTGAGGCCTGGAACGCGCTGAAGCGGGTCTTTCCCAAACGCTCCGCCCACCAAAGCGCGATGACGGCGTGGGCCGATCCGGTGACCGGGTCTTCATCAACGCCGCCGCCCGGCACAAAGGCGCGGCTGGCGATATCGGTCGCGTTGCCCGGGGCCGTAGCGATGAGCAGGATATCGCCATGCGTCTTGAGCGTGGGGAAATCCGGCGTCAGCGCGCGTATCGCGGCTTCGTCACGGTAGACAAATACCGCATAGCCGCCGTCTCGCCAGAGCGTTTCGATGACGTCCCCACCCATCCCCGCCGCCAGTTCAGGGAGCGGCCGGGGCGCTGGCGTCCAGGCCGGGAGCGAGAGGGCATAGCCCTCCCCTTCCCGCCGGACCTCCAAGATTCCCGCATGGCGCGTGCGGAAACGGATGGTCTCGCCGGAGATCAGGACGTGGCCGCTGGCCAGGGTCGCGTGGCCGCACAGCTTGACCTCGACCGTGGGGGTGAACCAGCGCAGTTCATAGTCGGCGTCCGGGTCATCGACCGTCGGAATGGTGAAGGCGGTTTCGGAGAGGTTATTCTCGGCCGCGATCGCCTGCATCACTTTATCGGGCAGCCAGGCGTCGAGCGGCATCACCGCCGCCGGATTGCCGGTGAAAGGGCTGGACGCGAAGGCGTCGACCTGGACAATGGGCAATTGGGTCATAGGCGACTCCTGTGCGGGGCTCCGGTGCGGGCCTTTTTCCACCGCCGCCTTTCGCGGCCAAGGTCCACCACAAGGCAATTGGCCCGGTCATACGCCTTCAGGGATAGAGCAACCCTTCGTCCCAGCCTTCGCCGGCGCGGGTGAACAGGCGACGTTCGTGCAGGCGATATTCGCGGTCCTGCCAGAATTCGATCCGCTCCGGCACGACCCGGAAGCCCGACCAGTGCGGTGGCCGTGTGACATCTTGGCCCTCGAACCGCTCCTTCTCTTCCTCGAACCGGCGCATGAAGGTTTCGCGGGAATCGAGTGGGCAGGACTGGTCAGACGCCCAGGCGCCAAGCTGGGAGTCGCGGCTGCGCGTGGCGAAATAGGCGTCGGCCACCGATGCGGCGACCGTTTCGACCCGTCCCTCGATCCGGATCTGCCGCCGCAGCGACTTCCAGTGAAAGAGGAGCGCGGCATTGGGATTGGCGAGCAGTTGCTCCGCCTTTCGTCCCTCGAAATTGGTGTAGAAGACGAAGCCTTCCGGCCCATGCCCTTTCAGCAGGACCATTCGAACGGACGGACGCCCGTGCCCGTCCGCGGTGGCGAGCGCCATGGCATTGCTGTCGTTGATCTCGCTGTCACGCGCCTCGGCGTACCAGGCGTCGAAAAGGGCGAAAGGATTAGTGGACATCCCAGCCGTCTAGAAAGGCGGAAGGGGAATGTCGAGCGGGACAGCGTTACACAGTCACCGGAAACAGGCAAAAGAAAAGCCCCAACAAAGGGGCTTTTCCATGAGTTGAGCTTGGCTCAGCTAAATGACTTAAACGAAGCCACCGCCGAAGAGCCAGCCCCAGAAACCCTTGTGACCGGTTGTCTGGGGAGTCTTTTTCTTTTGCATAAAAAACCCCGAATCATAAACCGCAGCTTCCCTAGCTGCAGCGATGGGGTTAATCTAAACAAGGGTGGTTTACAAGATTTTAACCATCCATTTTAACCAGTAAACGCCCAGTGTTTCTGCGGCGCCAGAAGCTCCAGCAGGGACGGACCGTCCGCTGGGCGGCCGATATGGTAACCCTGCCCGATGTCGCAGCCCATGCTAGCGAGCATATAAAGCGTCTCCGCCTGTTCGATTCCCTCGACCACAACCTTCATGCCGAGCGCGTGCGCCAGTTCGATGGTTGAGCGCATGACGGCCTGGTCCTGTGCATTAGTGGCAAGAGCCGAGGCGAAGCGCCGATCGACCTTCAATTCGCTGGCGGGAATGCGGCGCAGATATTCCAGCGTCGACATGCCAGTGCCATAATCGTCGATCGACAGGCCGATGCCCTTCGCGCGCAACTCCTCAAGCAATTCCTGCGCCGTGCCCCCTTCCGCCATCGCAGCGGACTCCGTGACCTCAAGGATCAGGCTTTCGGCCGGGATGTCATGACGGACAAGAACCGCCTCGACCATGTCGATGACTTCGCGATTCGTGAGCTGGCTGGGTGAGATATTCACCGATATCGTGAAGTCGGGTATCCACTGGCGCGCGTCCTTCACCAGTTGCGCGGCGTCTTCCAGCACGAAGGACGTTATCTTGCCAATACGGCCATGGCGGTCGGCGACCTCCACAAATTCGGCTGGATTGATCGGGCCCCGCGTCGCGTGGGTCCAGCGCACCAGCGCCTCTGCGCCGACGAAGGCCCGGGTCGCAAGATCCAGCTTGGGCTGATAAGCCACCCAGATCTGGCCGCTCTGGATTGCCTGATCCAGCTCGCCGAGCAACGACAGCGTCCATTCCTTCGCGCCGGACGTGGCGGGATCATGGACTTTCCAGCCCACGCCCTGCTGGCTTGCGGCGTGAGCAGCGGCCAGCGCGCTCGCCAGGCGGTGCGAGAGCGGCATGTGCGTTTCCTGATCCAGGCCAAACGCCACATCTACGTCGAAGCTGCGATCAAAGACCTGAATAGGCGTGCGGAAAATGAGTTGCAGGGCCTTGAACTGGTCGATCACCGTCGTCTGTTCAGACGCCGGCGCCAGCCAGAAGAAATTGCCATCGTCGCCATGAAGCAATTGGGCTCCGCCGGTGCCCAAGGTCATGCGTGTGACAATCTGCTTCAGCAATTCCCGCTCTCGATCAGGCGGAAGCGCGCTGATAATGTCGATGAAATGCCGCACGCGGACGGCGACCAGCAAGCCTGTATCTAGCTGATCCCCATGCAGGATCGCCGTAGCGGTGGGCAGGCCCGACACCGGATTGGTCGCGCCCTGACTGCGCTTGCGGGCGCCGAAGCGGAGCCATGCTGCAGCAACCATGGCCGACAGCAGCAGGACGATGGCCGGCGCCACGTCCATGAAGATATTGGCCTTTTCAAGCAGAAGGGGGCCGATCAGAGCCCCCCCCATCGCCGTCACGGAAACTATGCTCGTGACAAGGCGACGCTTCATATACAACAGGCAAGCCGCCGCGGCACAGGCCAGCAGCCAGGCCGGCACCCATCCCAGAACCAGGGGGCGTCCGCGCATGAGCGTTTCCGCACCGACGGCGACGATGAAAGGCCGCGCCGACCGCGTCTGTCCCGGAACAAAGAACATATCGCCCGTCGTTGGCGAATTAATGCCGATCAGCACGTCACGTCCCTTAACCGGCACTGCAACACGCGCGTTTTCCAGAACGTCCGTCGCGCTCATGTAGGGAATGGACGAGACCCGGAAGGAGTAGTCGATGGGATAGGTCTCATCCACATCACCGTTCACTCCGGCGATCGCAGACTCCATAGAACGGTGAGGCCGCCCGTCGATGAGGCGCCCATAATATTGCACCGCCACGCCGTTCCAGAATTCCAGCCATTTCAGATCCATGACGGTTTCGGCAACCCGCGCGACCTCAGGCATGGGCAGGATCGCCCTGCCCGCCTTCTCGCTTCCGGCATTGCCAAGTCCGCTCGTAACCAGAACACGCCCGGGATAACGCGAAATGACCTCTGTCAGCTTCCTGTCGCCCACGCGCTCGCCGGAGCGCAGGAAAATGTCGATGAAGACCCTTTCCGCGCCATTGTCGAACAATCGCTGGGTCAACGTCGCCAGCCGCTCACGATTCCAGGGCCAGGGGCCGACTTTCATCAAGGATTCGTCGTCGATGCCGACCACAACCAATTTACCACTGACCGGCTGGGCGCGGATCTTGTTCCGAAGGGTATGAAGGGACAGGTCCAAGGGCTCGCCGAACGCTGAAATGCCGACGAGCAAAGACGCAAGCGCCAACCATATGAGGAGCTGGCGCTTTTTAAACAACGCTTTAGCGCGTGCGCGGAACTGTGCAGGCGGCATTGGTTAAATCCTTCCCCACCACAGTAGCCATCAATCATTAGCAAAGTGCAAACGGCCGGGCGCGGAAGGGAAGCCAAGAAGCTGAAAATTCAATGGATAGTCGGCTGCGTCCGTTGCATCGCATCCGGAATGGAGCACAGTTTCGATCATGGGCCGCAAACAGGGGAGATGCCAGGATCAGACCTCTTGACGCACTGACCGCATATCCGTAAATGCCGCCTCCTGACAGCGCCCCACCAGCGCGCGGCCCCTTCGTCTAGCGGTTAGGACGCGGCCCTCTCACGGCTGAAACACGGGTTCGATTCCCGTAGGGGTCACCAACAAAATCAATTACTTAGTTGGTTTTTTCGTTTCGAAATCGCAATTTGCTTTAAATCTGCTCTTTATTCACGCTTGGATTTGGCTGGATTTGGTTGGATGCATTTTCGCCTCGAGGCACATCTCGCGAGCCTGTCTTAGAACACATTTTTGAGGTGGATTTTGGTCCAACTCACCACACACTCGGTGACGTAGGCGTCGTGAAATGATGTGGCGTTCTGAGTGACGCCGCTGGATGATGAGGATATGCCGCCAATTGAAGCAGGCTCACGCGCGCTGTTCAAGCTTGACGGACACCCGTAGGACGCGTTGTTCGACGGTGAGCCGATGTGGAGCATGTACGTCACTGAGGCACGCACTGTGATCGCTTCGTTAATTCCGCCAAGTGAGGCGATGTGTGAAGTGGGCGCTCGTTTCCGCCGCTGAGCACAATGGGCCAGATGATAAATCGGTGGATACCTACATGCAGATGATTGATGCTGCACTGGATGAAGGACAGAGGGGTAAGCGAAACGAGAAGCCCCCGGGTCAACGAGAAGCCCTGTAACTCCTGTCCCCCAGTTTGTATCGTTGGCAAAGCCCGGCCGAGGCTTTAGTCATTTTACAACGCGCCGTCTCTCTATTGCTGCGCGTAGGCTAGATACTAGAATAAATGTGCTAACGCCGTCCTTCGCGATCTCTAGTTCACCCGAGGCAATTAGTTCGTACACGCGGGATCGATTAAAGCCTGTCATCGCGCAGGCCACGGGGACCCTTACGCTGATCGTTTCAAGCACGGTTAGTTGGGCTTGTGCGGGCTCCGCCTTCGGCGAATTATGATCTTTCAAGATGGCCTCGCCATCTTACTTTTCAGAAAGCCTCGATCGCTGTCGAGAAATGCCGATAGCATCGCTGGGATCAGATCAGCGATGGCCTCTTCGCGGCCATAAGTCTCTGCGTACAGCTTCGCGTACTCGGCCAAAGCCTGATTAAGATCTGGCAATACGAAGATTGTCAGCTTCACCGGCGTTCGATCGGGCAAGCGCCCAAGCTTAATATCAGGCATGTCAGCTCCTTCCCTTCCATGGGGTGAGCACAAGATCACGGTGAACCAGCAACCTGACCGGGCTGCCCGGTCGTATCGTGATCGTTGGTTGGATCTGCAGGTTCCGCGATGTGATCTGGTCGCCGGCACGTGACACATTCTGCTGCGTCGACTCGCGGATTGCCTGGACAAGATCGCCTTCACCTGAGAATGTAAGGTTCGCTCCCACTCCGAGCATCGTGGAAATGGCAACGCCCTTGAGCAGCTGCCAGGTATGAAAATCCACCTTGTCAGCCAGCCCGGCATAGCCGGAAGGATCGGTCGCCGGCACATTGTCCAGCTGCAGCGAGCTTCCATCAGGAAAGATGATCCG
>JAHFPU010000018.1 GCA_023266635.1 Sphingobium sp. | reverse complement strand
CCGTGACCATAGCCGGCCTGCCGATCGCCGAGGCGTTCTTCCGGCATCTCGACCCGCAGGTGGAGATCGAGCTGCTGGTGGAAGAGGGGCAACAGGTTCCGGCGGGAACCGACCTGATGCGGCTGAAGGGCAAGGCGCGGGCGATGCTGACAGCGGAGCGATCCGCGCTCAATACGGTGCAGCATCTGACGGGCATCGCGACGATGACGCGGGACTATGTCGACCGGATATTGGGAACCGGCGCAATCCTGCTGGATACCCGCAAGACCATTCCCGGCCTACGCATGCTGGAGAAATATGCGACGCGGATGGGCGGCGCGACCAATCACCGCATGGGCCTGTGGGACGCGGCGATGATCAAGGACAATCATGTCGCGGTCGCCGGCTCCGTGGAGCAGGCCGTGCGGCGGGCCGCCGATGCGGGCATCGAGAACATCATCGTGGAGGTAGACCGAGTGGACCAGATCGAACCGGCGCTGGCGGCGGGGGCTACGCATCTGCTGCTCGACAATATGGACCCGCCGACATTGCGCGGGGCCGTGACCCTGGTGGGTGGGCGCGTGCCGACGGAGGCGTCGGGTGGTGTGCGCCTCGACACGATCCGCGCGATCGCCGAGACTGGCGTGACCTATGTCAGCGTCGGGCGGCTAACCCAGTCCGCGCCGGCGGCGGACGTCGGGCTGGATTTCGCCAATGCGTAAAGCTTTGATCCCCGTCATGGTCATGGCGGCCATACCTGCCACCGTACATGCTCAGGTGGAGCAGTGCGTTGCTCCCCGCATCGTGCCGCAGGTGCGCGCGGAAGGCCCGACCGAAAAGGAGCCCAGGCGGGTGATCCCGATCGGCAGCTACACGTTGGCGCTGAGCTGGTCGCCGGAGCATTGTGCGGGATCGACCAGCGCGAAGGATGCGTTTCAATGTGGCGGCCGGGGCGGGCAGTTCGGTTTCGTCCTGCACGGTCTGTGGCCGGATGGGACGGGCAAGACATGGCCGCAATATTGCCGCGCTTCCGGCGTGCTGCCGCCGCCCGTGATCCGGGCGAACCTGTGCGTGACGCCGAGCGCGCAACTGATCCAGCATGAATGGGCCAAGCATGGGACGTGCATGACCACACGTCCCGGCGCCTATTTCGACCGATCGCGCAAGATGTATGGCAAGCTGCGCTTTCCCGACATGGCGGCGCTGGCGCGGCGGGACGACCTGACCGCGGGCGATGTGACCGATGCAATCGCCGCGGAGAATCCGGACCTGCGCGGCAATATGATGCGGGTGACAACGACGCGCGACGGCTGGCTCGATGAAATCTGGATGTGCCTCGACAAGCGCTTTGCCGCCGAGCCCTGCAAGGCCGGGTCAGGCGGCGTGCGACCCGGCGCGCCGATCAAGATCAGGATGCCCTAATCCCGACTAACGACTCTAGCCGTCGATGATGATCGTCTGGGGGTGGTGCTTGTCGAGATGCTTGCGGATGATGCGCAGGTTCTTCGTGTTGGATTTGTAGAAGAAGTCGAAGGCGTCACCCACGAAAGGGATGGCACCGAGCAGCGTATCGACGCCGACATTGGCGGCCATGCGCGTGAGCTGCCATTTCGACATGCCCAGATTTTTGCCTTCCCACACGATCCACGCGCCCATGGCGGCGGTCACCAGGTCGCCGATCACGGGAACCAGGCCGATCATGCTGTCGAGACCGACGCGCCGTTTAGTGCCGGGAATGACAAATAGCCCTTCGAGCAATTGCTCCATCGCCTCGACCCGCTGGCGGATCGAATGCGGATCATTGCCGAAACCGGGCAGATCGCGGGCCAAACGGTCAAAATGGTCCTGCGCGGCGCGCATGGGCTGTCTCCTTCACCCTATTAATTGGTGGCGCGGAACAGGTGATTCAATGGGTGGCGTGCGCGGGGTGAAGAGGTGAAGCCGTTGATCAGCCGCGCCGCCAGCGACCAGCGCACCGGGGCGGCGAGCGGGATATATCCCGCATGGGCGACGACCAGAGCTTCGGCGTCGGCCAGGAGGGCGAAGCGGCCATCGTCCGTGGGCGCGATGGCGGCCTCGCTGAGCTTCGCGTCGGCGGCCTCGCTGCAATGCACTTTCCGGGCGCAACTCAGGCGGCCGAGATACCAGGCGACGCTGTCATAGGCGGCGACCTCGTCGATCAGGCGCAGGTCGGCATCGTCGTCATCCAGCGCCACCTGACGGGCGGGAATACCGACGCGGCGCAGGTCGGACGCGATGAGGCCGAACAGGATGCGCGCGCCTGCGCCGCCGGGAAGGGCGATGCGCAATATCGGGACCGCGCCGTTCGCCGCGCGCCATTGATTGACGGCGTTGGCTGCGAAGGCCCGACGATCGTCGATGGACAGGCCGTGCCAGCGCGGCGTGGTGGGTGCGCGGGGCAGGTCGAGCTGCTGCGGCATAAGCGTATCGGTCACGCCCCAGCCGCCTATGTCGAAATAGCTGGTTAGCCGTTCGCGCTCAATCGCTGCAGAGATCGCGTCGCGGATCGGATCGTCATTGAGGAACGCGCCTTTTCCGGTGATGGCGAGGCCAAACAGTCCCTGCACCGGATCGATATGAACAGCGTTGTTGTCGACGCCGGATTTGGACAGCAGCGGCAGATCGGTGAAGCGGCCACCTAGGACAAGCTGGGAGAGGCCAAGGCGGAAACGGCTGATAGCCTTTGCTCCGCTTTCCGCGCGCAGGACGCGGTTCTGCCAGGCCGGGACCTCCGGCGCCTCTTCGCCTTCATGCACAAGCGGGTCATCGACCGGGCGCAGGAACAGCGCGTGGGGTCTTGCCTGCTTGCGGTAGGGGCCGGTGCCGCCTTCGGCGCGGGTGATGGCCATTTGCGGCTGAGCCAGCATCTGGAGGAAATAGGGTCGGGCGGCGGCAAGTCGGATCTCGATGACTTCTCCGGTCATCGGGACAACCTCCTGCACCACATCAAGGTCCCCTAGTGGATCAAGCGAGAGATTGGCCTTGATCCGGGACTCGAGCAGGCGGGCGACTTCGGTGGCGGTAATATGGCTGCCATCGGTCCAGCGGGCGCGGCGCAGGCGGAAGATATAGCTGCGGCCGCCATCCTCGACGATCCACCGCTGGGCGAGTGCGGGCACGATCTGTCCGGCTTCGTCGAAGGAGACCAGCCCCTGAGCCGTCGCCTCCAGGATCAGTTTCGAGGCGGGAGCCATGACCGTCTTCAGCGGTTCGGCCAGTTCCTTATCCGTGCCAATGACGCTGACGACCACCGGGCCGATCTGCCCGTCACCCGAGCAACTGCCGAGCAGGGTTGCCGCCGCGAGGGCGAGCAGGGACGCCATGATGTTGCGCGCAGCCATTGCCGGGCCGAAGTCCAGTCTTCGTGATTAGGATCACCCGGCCTTACAGGCCCAGGCCCCATCCGCCAAGCGTGACGCGCCAGTCAGGCCTTCGGCGCGGCAAAACCGCTCATGCGGCGCGCCCATTGGAAGGCGATGACGGCGCCCTTGGCCGGCTGGATCATGGCAACGGCCAGCACCACGGCGAGGCCCGGCCAGAGGATCGACTGGACGGCCATGGGGATGGAGAAGGCGTAATTGACCTCTATCATCAGCGGCACGAGGATATGGCCGAGCAGCAGGATGACGATATAGGCGGGGAAATCGTCCGCCTGATGATTTTCCCAGGATTGGCCGCATGCGGCGCAATGGCTATCGGTACGCAGGAAACGTGGGAAGAGCGGCGCATCGCCGCAGGCCGGGCAGCGGTTGCAAAGGCCGTTGCGCAGCGCCGGGCCAAGGGGGCGGTCAGTAGCGGGATCATCCTGTTGCATGGGAGGCATCTAGTCGTCGGCCATCGCAGCAGCAATATGACACTTCGTCCAAGGGCAAATTGTGAGGATGCCGGGAACGCGACGCCGCCTGCATGGTTTTCATTGCGCTTACGACGAATTGCAGAGGCTAATCTGGATCAATATGCATTTCTGCCTTTGTGCTACTTCTCCCCTCAATTGCTAAACGACACAGGATATATGCGTGACGCAGCGTTCCATTGAACTGGCGCTCACAGGCGTCGAGGGCCTTGACGACATTCTTGCGGGCGGCCTGACGCGGGGGCGGGTATTCCTGCTGGAGGGCAGTCCGGGGACGGGCAAGACGACCATAGCCACGCAGTTTCTGATGGAGGGCGCTGCCAAAGGCGAAAGGTGCCTGTACGTCACTCTCTCGGAAACGGAGGATGAGATGCGCGACAGCGCGGACTCCCACGGATGGAACCTAGGCGGTATCGACCTTTTCGAACTGGTTCCGCCCGAGAGTCTGCTCGACGACGAGCAGCAGCAGAGCCTGCTCTATTCGTCCGATCTGGAACTGGGCGAGACGACCCGGCGGATTTTCGAAGCGTTCGCGCGGGTGAAGCCGGACCGGGTGGTGCTGGACAGCCTGTCCGAAATCCGTCTGCTGGCGCAGAGCTCGCTGCGTTACCGGCGGCAGATATTGGCGCTCAAGCACTTCTTCTCGACCCAGAAGGCGACGGTGTTGATGCTTGACGACCTGACGGCCGATGTTGCCGACAAGACCGTTCACAGCGTCGCCCATGGCGTCGTGCGTCTGGAGGAACTTTCCCCCGAATATGGCCCTGAGCGGCGGCGGATGCGAGTCATCAAATATCGCGGGCGGCGGTTCCGTGGCGGCTTTCACGATTTTGTGATCGATACCGGCGGCGTGCGGGCTTTCCCACGGCTGGTGTCGTCCGAGCACAAGACCGATTTCGTTCGCGATGTTCTCAAGAGCGATTCGGAAGAGCTTGACGCCCTGCTTGGCGGCGGCGTGGAGCGTGGGTCCAGCGTGCTGGTGCTGGGGCCGGCCGGAACGGGCAAATCCCTGCTGGTGCTGACTTTCGTCGCTGCGGCGATCGCCCGTGGCGAGCGCGCCGCCATGTTCGTGTTCGACGAGGAAATGGGCCTGCTGTTCAACCGCGCTAAGGGCCTTGGCATCGACATGCAGAAGATGGTCGATACCGGAAATCTGATAATCGAACAGGTCGATGCAGCCGAATTGTCTCCTGGCGAGTTCTCTCAACGGGTCCGCAATTGTGTCGAACGGCACAAGGCCCGGACCATCATCATCGACAGCCTGAACGGATATCAGGCGGCGATGCCGGAAGAGAATGCGTTGATCCTGCATATGCACGAACTGCTTCAATATCTGAACCGTCAGGGCGCAACGACCTTCCTTACCGTCGCGCAGCACGGCCTGGTCGGCGACATGAAGGCGCCGGTCGATGTGACCTATCTGGCCGACACGGTGGTGCTGCTGCGCTATTTCGAGGCGCAGGGGCGCGTGCGTCGCGCCATGTCGATCATTAAGAAGCGCACCGGACGGCATGAGGATACGATCCGCGAATTCCGGATCGGCGATTATGGCATTCGCCTGGGCGAGCCGCTGGCGGGATTTCAGGGCGTGTTGCGCGGGGTGCCCAATTTCGTTGGCACTGCGGGAAGTCCTGCGCTGCTGGAAGATGAGGCGACGTGATCCCGCATCTTTCGGAACGCGCTCTCATTCTCGCTCCGCGCGGCCGGGACGCTCCTATCGCTGCGTCCATCCTGGCGGAGGCCGGTCTTCGATCGGATATCTGCATGGCCCTGCCCGAGCTTGTTGCTGGACTGGAGCGAGGCGCGGGGTTTGCATTGCTGACCGAAGAAGGGTTGCGAACCGCCAACCTTCAGCCCTTGGCGCGATGGCTTAACGGGCAGGAGGAATGGTCCGATTTCCCGTTCATCCTGCTGACGCAGAGGGGCGGGGGGCTGGAGCGTAACCCGTCCGCGACGCGGTTTCTGGATACGCTGGGCAATGTGACATTTCTGGAACGGCCATTCCATCCCACGACGCTGGTCAGCCTGGCCCAGTCGGCGTTGAGAGGCCGCCGCCGCCAATATGAGGCGCGTTCGCGGCTGGAGGACCTTCATCAGGGGGCGGCCAAATATCGGTCGCTGTTTGATTCGATCGAAGCCGGGTTCTGCATCATCGAGATGGTCTTCGACGATGCGGGTGCGCCAGCCGACTACATGTTCCTGGAGGCCAATCCGGCTTTCGAGCGCCAGACGGGGCTGAGGAGCCCGGTCGGCCATTCCATGCGCTCGCTCGTCCCCGGCCATGAGCAGCATTGGTTCGACATGTATGGGCGGGTTGCGCTCAATGGAGAGTCGGTGCGGTTCGAGGAACATGCCGAGGCATTGGGTGACATCTGGTACGATGTGTACGCATTCAAGGCCGGCGACCCTTCGAGCCATCAGGTCGCCGTCCTGTTCAACGACATTTCCGAGCGGAGGCGCATGGAAATGGCGCTGCGGCAGAGCGAGGACGGCTTGCGGCGGCTGAACGAGACGCTGGAAGAACGCGTCGGCGAGCGCACGCGGGAGCTTGAGAAGGCGCAGGACGCGTTGCGGCAATCCCAGAAGCTGGAATCCATGGGTCAGTTGACCGGCGGCGTCGCCCATGACTTCAACAATCTGCTGACACCAATCGTCGGCAGCCTCGATCTCCTCCACCGGCGCGGGATCGGCACAGAACGCGAGCAGAGACTGATCGAGGGCGCGATGCAGTCCGCCGATCGCGCCAAGACGCTGGTGCAGCGCCTGCTGGCCTTTGCGCGGCGGCAACCTCTACAGGCGACAGCGATCGACATCGACCTGTTGGTGCGCGATCTGGCCGACTTGATCGCCAGCACATGCGGCCCCCGGGTCAAGCTGGACATCGCGATCGGGCCGGACCTGCCGCCGGCCAAGGCCGATGGCAACCAGATCGAAATGGCGCTGCTCAACCTGGCGGTCAATGCGCGCGACGCCATGCCGGATGGCGGCATATTGACCATCAGCGCGGCGCTCGACACGATGGGAGAAAATAATCCCAATCGCCTGCAATCGGGGGACTATATCCGTCTGGGCGTAGCTGATACCGGAACCGGGATGGACAAGCAGACCATCGCAAAGGCGATTGAGCCTTTCTTCACGACCAAGGGGATCGGGCAGGGCACCGGCCTTGGCCTGTCGATGGTACACGGACTTGCGGCGCAGCTGGGCGGCGGCCTGTCGATCAACAGCGCGCTGGGCGAGGGCACGACGATCAACCTGTGGTTGCCGGTCAGCGCCGTTCTGCCCGAACAGGTCGTCGCGATGCCGGAGCTGGATATCGGCCATATGAGCCGCGGCAAGGTGCTGGTCGTCGATGACGAGGACCTTGTCAGGGCCAGCACCGCACATATGCTGGGCGAACTTGGCTATTCGGTCTTCGAGGCGCGTTCCGCCGAGGATGCGCTGAACATGCTGTCCGACATATGCGACATCGATCTGCTGGTGACCGATCATCTGATGCCCGGCATCACCGGCACTGACCTTGCCGAGCAAGTGCGGGCCATCAAGCCGGATATGCGCGTGCTGGTCGTGTCAGGCTATGCGGAGGGGAAGGGCATTTCGCCGGACCTTCCGCGCCTGACCAAGCCCTTCAAGCAGAATGATCTGGCGACGAGTCTCGCCCTATTGTGACGGGCTAGGTTCGGCCAGCGCGAAGTCCGCCCATATCGGCAGATGATCCGACGCGCGCCGCGCCGTCGCGCTTTCGTGAACGCCGCAGTCGACCAGATCGAGTCGGCCACAATACATGATGCGATCGAGCCGGGCGACCGGGCGGCGGGCGTGGAAGCTGCGGCCGCAGGGCGCGAAACGGTAATGATGCGCGAAGTCGGCCAGGCATCCACGATTGGCGCTCCATTCGTTGAGATCGCCCATCAGGACGGTGGGCATGGCATCGCCCAGTCCGGCGGCATGGATCACCGCCGCCGCCTGCCTGCGCCGCCAGAGGCCGGACAGGTCCAGGTGCATCCCGAACAGGCGTAGCTGCATGTCCTTTGCGCCGACCTCCGCCATGATCGCGCCGCGCGGTTCCAGGCAGGGGATATGGACCGTAGAATGCGATCCGATCACGGAATCCTTGCGCACGAGGATGGCGTTGCCGTGCCAGCCGATGCTGCCGTCGCGAATGTTGACCGGCACTGCCTTATAGGCGCTGTGGCTGTCGATCAGCCGTGGCGGAAGCGTGGAGATGCGCTGGCCGTGACGGCGGTCCGCCTCCTGAAGAGCGATGACGTCGGCATCGATCTCCGCCAGCACGTCAAGGATGCGTTCCGGGCTGCGGCGCATGTCGGTGCCGACGGCTTTGTGGATATTGTAGCTGGCGACGCGAAAAGTCTGGCGGGTCATGAAGGTCCAATGCCCGAGAGCGGATCATGTTTCCAGTTCGGCCTTCAGAGCCACTGGTGTTCCATATTTGTTCTGGTATAGGATTCGTATGGCCAAGGCAAAACGCAAATTCGTGTGTCAGCAATGCGGGTCGATCTCCTTCCGCTGGCAGGGGCAGTGCGACGATTGCGGCGAGTGGAACAGTCTGGTCGAGGAAGCGGCCGAGACGGTGTTTTCCGCCAAGCATGACCTGCATGGCGGCGGGCGGGCGATTTCCCTGATCGGCCTGAACAGTGACGTGGCCCTGCCGCCGCGCGAGGGGACCGGCATTGCCGAGTTCGACCGGGCGCTGGGCGGCGGACTGGTGTCGGGATCGGCGACCTTGATCGGTGGCGATCCGGGCATCGGCAAGTCTACCTTGCTGCTTCAGGCGTCGGCGCGGATGGCGATGCGCGGGCTTTCCGTTGCCTATATCAGCGGCGAGGAGGCGGCCGATCAGGTGCGGTTGCGCGCGCGGCGGCTGGGGCTGGGCAATGCGCCGGTGCAACTGGCGAGCGCGACGTCGGTACGGGACATATTGACGACTTTGGCGAGCGGACCGCCGCCGGCGCTGGTGGTGATCGATTCGATCCAGACGATGCATAGCGACCTGATCGAGGGGGCGCCCGGCACAGTCAGTCAGGTGCGCGCGTCGGCGCAGGAACTGATCCGTTTCGCCAAGGAGCGGGGCACGGCGGTCGTGCTGGTCGGGCATGTGACCAAGGATGGCAGCATCGCCGGGCCACGTGTGCTGGAGCATATGGTCGACACCGTGCTGAGCTTCGAGGGCGAACGCAGCCACCAGTATCGCATCCTGCGCGCGATCAAGAACCGCTTTGGCGGCACGGACGAGATCGGCGTGTTCTCCATGGCCGAGGAGGGGCTGGAGGAGGTTGCCAACCCGTCCGCCCTGTTCCTTACCAATCGCGACGAGACGGTGACCGGCGCTACAGTGTTTCCGGCGCTGGAGGGGACGCGGCCGGTGCTGGTGGAGATACAGGCGCTCACCGTGCGGCTGGCCAGCGGCGCGACGCCGCGCCGGGCGGTGGTCGGATGGGATAGCGGGCGGCTGGCGATGATCCTGGCGGTGCTGGAGGCGCGATGTGGCCTTAGCTTTTCGACCTGTGAGGTCTATCTGAACATAGCCGGCGGATACCGGATTTCGGACCCCGCCGCCGATCTGGCGGTAGCGGGCGCGCTGATCTCCGCGCTGGCCGAGCGGCCGGTGGCGACGGACGCCGTGCTGTTCGGCGAGGTGGCGCTGTCGGGTGAGATCCGGCCGGTGTCGCATACGCCGCTGCGCTTGCGGGAGGCGGCGAAGCTGGGCTTCAACCGGGCGCTGCTACCCTCGGCGGTGGCGGATGGCGTGAAAGGCATTTCGGTCAGTGGATACCGCACCCTCGCGCAATTTGTTGACCATATGCTGGGGCGCGGATAGCGGTTCGCTCATGACGGCTCTCGACATCATCGTTCTTCTGGCCATAGGCGGCGGCGCGCTGTTCGGCCTGCTGCGCGGCTTCGTGTGCGAGGCGTTGTCGATGATCGCCTGGGTGCTGGGCATCTTCGCCGTCCGCCTGTTCCAGGAACCGGTCGCGGGGCTGCTGACACCGATGCTGGGGACGGAAAGCGGCGCGGCGGTGCTGGCGTTCGTGATCGTGTTCGGCGTGACATTCTTCGGCGGCAAGTTTCTTGCCCGGTCGCTGGGCGCGCGGACGCGCACGTCGATCCTGGGGCCGGTGGACCGGGTGCTGGGCGGCGGTTTCGGCGCGGTCAAGGGGCTGATCGGCGTGACGCTGATCTTCTTGGCGTTCAGCCTTGTCTATGACACCATCTATGGCGGCGAGGCGCGGCGGCCGGGCTGGCTGGCGGAATCGCGCAGCTATCCGCTGCTCAGCGCCAGCGGGTCGGCGATCAGCGCCTTTGTCGACGAGCGGCGCGACGCCGGGCATGCCGAAGAGCATAGCGGATGAGGATGTTTGTGCGCATGGACCTTTAGGAGGTTGGTTTTTCCGGCATCCATGCCCTACATGGGCGAGGCATGAGCGCATCCCTCTACAATACCGACATTCTTCGCCTGGCGGCGAGCATCCCGCACCATCAGCGGCTGGCCGATCCCCATGCCAGCGCGGAAAAGCGCACGGCTGTGTGCGGCAGCCGGGTCATCGCCGACGTGAAGGTCGATGGCGAGGGGCGGCTGGCGGCGCTGGGGCTGGAGGTGCGCGCCTGTGCGCTGGGGCAAGCGTCCGCATCCCTGCTGGCGGCGCATGCGCTGGGCAAGCCGGTCGATGAACTCATTACAGCGCGAGAACGGCTGATCGCCTATCTGTCCGCCGGTGAAGGCGATCTGGAATTCTGGCCCGGCCTGAGCGTGCTCTCGCCGGCGCAAGCCTATCCTGCGCGGCATGCGTCGATCATCTTGCCATTCGAAACTTTGGCCGAAGCCATCACAAAGGCGGCGCGCTGATGGAAACCCACGCATCGCCCATTAGCGCCACCGACATATTGCTGTCCGAAGGCGTCATCCTGCTCGGCGCTGCGGTGCTGTTCGTCATGCTGTTCCGCCGCTTCGGGCTGGGCGCCGTGCTGGGCTATCTCGTCGCGGGCGCGCTGGTCGGGCCGCAGGGGTTCGGCCTTGTCGGCGGAGCGCAGTCCAAGCTGCAGATCGCCGAGATCGGCATTGTCCTGCTGCTGTTCCTTGTCGGCCTGGAACTCAATCCGGCGCGGCTATGGCGGCTGAAGCGCGACATTTTCGGGCTTGGCCTGGCGCAGGTGGTGCTGTGCGGCGTGGCGCTGTCGGTCATCATCTTCTTCTTTACTGGTTTTTCCTGGGGCGCGGCGATCGCGCTTGGCCTGCCGCTCGGCCTGTCGTCCACCGCGCAGGTGTTGCCGGGCCTCAAGAGCAGCGGCCGCATCAACTCGCCCTTCGGCGAGAAGGCGTTCTCGATCCTGCTGTTCCAGGACCTGTCGATCGTGCCGCTGATCACGATCATCGCTGCATTGTCGCGCAATCCCGCCGATGCGGGCGGGCCGCCGGGATGGCTGCTGGCGGCGGAGACGGTCGGCGCGATCGTCGGGCTGGTGCTGGCGGGGCGCTTCATCCTGCGGCCGCTATTGGGGCTGGTCGGGCGGCTGGGCGAGCGCGAGCTGTTCGTCACCGTGGGGCTGTTCACCGTCCTTGCCAGCGCGGCGCTGATGCACAGTCTGCACCTGTCGACGGCGCTTGGAGCGTTCGTGGCGGGCGTGATGCTGGCGGATTCGCCTTATCGACATGAGATAGAGGCGGATGTGGAGCCGTTCCGCTCGATCCTGCTCGGCCTGTTCTTCCTGGCGGTTGGCATGGTGCTGGACCTGCGCGCGGTCATGGCCAATCCGCTGTTCGTGCTGAGCATGGCGGCGGCGCTGGTGGTGACCAAGGCAGCGTTGATCATGGGGCTTGCCCGGCTGTTCGGCATGGACGGCAAGCAGGCGATCGGCCTTGGGCTGCTGCTGAGCCAGGGTGGCGAATTCGGTTTCGTGCTGTTCGCGCAGGCGCAGAGCGCTTTCCTGATCGCGCCACAGGCGGCGAGCCTGTTCTCAGCCATCGTCACCTTTTCCATGGCGACGACGCCGTTCCTGATGCTGTTCGCCCGCCGGCTGGAATTCTCCCGGCCCAAGGATGAGGAGCAGGAAAGCCCGGAGGGCGCGCCGCAGGGCAGCGCAATCATCATCGGCTATGGCCGATTCGGGCAGACCGTGGCGCAGATGCTGATGGGACATGGCTTTGCGCTGACGATGGTCGACAAGAAGCCGGCGCAGATCGAGCAGAGCGGGCTGTTCGACATCAAGGTCTATTATGGCGACGGCACGCGCGTCGACCTGTTGCGACGCGCGGGAGCGGATGAGGCGCGGCTGATCGCCTTCTGCATGGATGACCCGGAATTTGACAGCAAGCAGTTGGAGCCGATCATGGAGGCGTTCCCCCATGCGGCGATCGTGGTGCGCGCCTATGACCGGCGGCAATTGCTGCGCCTGAAGGACCTCGACGTCGCGGGGATCGTGCGCGAGGTTTATGAATCTGCGGTCTGCATGGGCATTCAGGCGATGCAGGCGCTGGGCGTGCCTGACCGCGAGATCGTGGAAGTCGAGCGGCAGTATCGCGCCAATGACGGCCAGCGACTGGCTCTGCAGAGCGAACAGGGGACGCTGCTTGCGGCCAAGGACCTGATGTATCGGCCGGGCCGGTCGATGAATTTGTTCGATGCCAATCCATTGGAAGAGGGCGGGTGATGCTGGGATTTTTGGCGGCCCTGTCCGCGGCGATCGCTGTTGCGGCTGGTGCATTCGGGGCACATGGCGCGGCCAGCCCGCAGGCGGCCGAATGGCTGAAGACCGGGGGCATGTATCAGCTCGTCCACGCGGTTGCGGCGCTGGTCGTAATGGGCGTTGCGCGGGGACCGGCGGCGCTGTTCCTGGGCGGCGGGGCGATTTTCGCCTTCACCCTCTACGCGATGGCGATCGGCGGGCCGCGCTGGCTGGGCGCCGTGACGCCGATCGGCGGGACGTTGCTGATTGCCGGGTGGCTTTGGGCGGCCTGGATTCACTGGCGGGGTTAGGCCAGTTCTATCCCTAGTCTCCGTTCGTCCTGAGTAGCCATTGAGCGAAGACGAAATGGCGTATCGAAGGACCGGAACTTGGCGCAACGATGCTTCGATACGAGCCTTCGACTTCGCTCAGTCTCTACTCAGCACGAACGGTTGTGGTTAGGGCTAGCCCGCTTCCTCATCCAGAAACGCTTCCACATCCTTGAAGTCGACATTCTTGTCGAGGAAGGTCTGGCCGATGCCGCGCGCCAGCAGGAAGGGGAGCTTGCCACCCGCCATCTTCTTGTCGTGGAGCATGTGGCTGACCAGCGTCTTGCCGTGCGCCGCGACATGGGCGCTGGCTAGGTCGTAGGGCAGGCCGGCATCGCGTAGATGGGCGGTGACGCGAGTCGCCTCTGCATCGCTGCACAAGCCCTGACGGGCGGAAAAGCGGAAGGCGAGGGCCATGCCGGCGGCCACGCCCTCGCCGTGTAGCAGCGTGTTGGAGAAACCGGTTTCCGCCTCTAGGGCATGTCCGAATGTGTGACCCAGGTTGAGCAGGGCGCGGCGGCCGCTGGTTTCGCGCTCGTCATCGGCGACGATCGCGGCCTTGGCGCTGACGCTCCGCTCGATTGCGTAGAGACGCGCGGTCGGATCGCCGGAGAGCAGCGCCGTCCCGTGGCTCTCGCACCAGGTGAAGAAATCGGGATCGTCGATCAGCCCATATTTCACGACCTCGGCATAGCCGGCGCGGACTTCGCGGACGGGCAGGCTGTCGAGGGTCGACGGATCGATGAGGACGAAGGCGGGCTGGTAGAAGGCGCCGATCAGATTCTTACCGGCCTTGCTGTTGATCGCCGTCTTGCCGCCGACCGAACTGTCGACCTGCGCCAGCAGCGTCGTCGGCACCTGCAAGAAACCGCATCCGCGCTTCAGGATCGAAGCCGCAAAGCCGACAAGATCGCCGATGACGCCGCCGCCAAGCGCAACGATATGGTCGCCGCGCTCGATCTCCAGCACAAGCAGGCGGTCGAGCAGGGTTTCCAGGAAGCGCCAGCTCTTGGTGCTCTCGCCCGCCGGCAGGACGATCGGCTCGACGGAGATGCCGCCCGACGCGAGCGCAGCCTCCAGCCGGCTAAGCTGCGCGGCAGCCACATTTTCGTCGGTCACGACCACGAGCCGACCGCCCCGGGCGAAGCGGGCGAGATGATCGGCGGCGCGGTCGAGCGCGCCTTCCTCGATCAGAATGTCATAGCTGCGGGAGCCGAGCGCGACGGGCACTATCGCCATGGGATTACTGCCAATTGTCTAAGGCCTTCATGATCTTCTCCACCGCGGCCTCATGCGGCGCGGCGATGCTGCGGATGTGAATGGGCGCCAGCGCATAGACCGGATTGCGGACAGCCGCCAGTTCGGAGAGCACGGCGCGTGGGTCCTTGCCCTTCAGCAGCGGGCGGCCCTCCCGCCGGGAGACGCGATCGACGAGGATGTCGATGTCCGCGTCGAGCCAGATCGCCAGCGCTTCGGCAAGAATGAGGGCGCGGGTGTCATCCTGCATAAAGGCGCCGCCACCGGTGGCGATCACCTTTGGCGGACCGTCGATCAAGCGCGCAATCACGCGGCGTTCGCCATCGCGGAAATGGCTTTCGCCATAGCGTTCGAACATTTCGGTGATCGTCATGCCGGCCGCTTTTTCGATCTCTTCGTCGGCATCCACAAAGCCCAGTCCAAGGCGGGTGGCCAGCCGCCGGCCGACCGTGGATTTGCCTACGCCCATCATGCCGACAAGGACAATCGGACGTCCGGGAAAGGCCGGGGCGGATTTGGTGTTTCGCTGCATGGCGAGCGGGGCTATACAGCCAGCCATTCCCTGTACCAATGCCATTTCTGTGGCGAGACAGAGCCAAGAAGGCCCAAAGAAAGACATATGAAGACCAATCGCAACTACGGCAGCTTCGAAAACACCAGCCGGCGTCGCAGCCGGATATCGCTGGCGCCGCTGATTCCGATCGTGCTTGCGGTTCTGGTCATCGGCTTCCTGTGGCTGATCTGGTCGCGCGGCGGCGAGCAGCCGCAGCAGCGTGTCGAAAAGGCGATCCCCGCCGAAAAGCTCGGCAAGTAGGCGCAAGAAGCGTGCGCGCGCGTCGATGGAAGATATTGGGCGGCTCGGTCGCGCTCGCCCTCGCGATCCCGGTGATCGCGCAGGCGCCCGAATCGCTGTTGCCGCCAGGCTTCGGCGATCCGGTGACGGACACCCTGCCACCCGCGCAGCAGGGGCCGTCCGGACAACAGTCGCCGTCGCTGGTGCAGAATATTCCGTCGCTCGATCTCGCCGCGCCTGCGGACAGCGGAGGCAATAACGCCGCCGAGGCGATGAGCGACGAGGAACTGGCCGCCGAACGCGCGAAATATGACTTTCCCGACAGCGCCAAGCGCCTTCTTACCCGCGTCGGGCCACTGACGCCGGAGAGCGGCGGGTTTGCGGCCAATGCCTTCGGCAACACGCAGGGCAAGTTTCTCGTCGCGCTGATGAAGGAAAGCCGCGCGCCGTTCGCGTCGCGCTGGGCGTCGATCCTGATCCGGCGCGTGTTGCTGACCGGCGCCGACACGCCCGGCGATGTCGAGGGCGCGGACTGGGTCGCCGAGCGCGCTTGGCTGCTGCTCCGCATGGGCGAGGCGGACGCGGCGCGGATGATGATCCAGAGCGTGGACGCCGACAAATATACGCCGCGCCTCTATGCAATCGCGATGCAGACCTATCTGGCCACGGCCGACCCGGCGGGGCTTTGCCCGCTGTCGGATGGCGCGCTGCGCACCAGTCAGGAACCCGGCTGGGTCATGTCGCGCGCCTTCTGCGCCTCCTTCGCGGGTGACCAGGGGTCGGCGAGCGGCGCGCTCAACCAGGCGGAGCGGGACAAGGTCGCGCGCGGCATCGACTTCCGCCTTGCCGAAAAGGTCGTGGGCGCAGGCAACAACGCCCGCCGGTCGGTGAAGGTCGAGTGGGACGGGGTCGATAATCTGACCGCCTGGCGCTTTGGTCTCGCTACGGCGACCAATGTCGAGATTCCTGACACGCTGTACGCCACTGTTGGCCCACATGTGCGGGCGTGGGAAGCGCGCGCTTCGGTGCTGCCGGTGCCGCGCCGCCGTGTGGGCGTGGAGACTGCGGCGCGGCTGGGCGTGTTTTCCAGCGCGGCGCTGGTCGACTATTATGCCGAGCTGGCCGGTGATCCAGCCGTGCCCGCCGATTTTCAGGACAAGGCCGATGCCCTGCGCACCGCTTATTCCGGCGCGAATCCGTCGGACCGGCTGGATGCCATGCGGTCGATCTGGACCGCCGATGGCCAGACCGGGCCGGACTATGTCGGCCTGATCGCAGTGGCCCGTGCAGCGGCGGCCTTGCCGGTGATGCAGGCGTCGGCCGATGACATGGCGCACCTGATCGCGGCGATGCTGACGGCGGGATATGATCGCAGCGCCGCGCGCTGGGGCAATGCAGTGAACAATGATTCCGGGGCACAGGACGCCTGGGCGTTGTTGGCGCTCGGCGCGCCGTCCAACGCCGTGACGCTGTCCGCCGATCGCGTGTCTGCCTATGTGCAGGCGGCCGGGCCGCGCAAGGGCCGGTTGCTGGTGGCGGGCCTTGCGGCGCTCAACCGCCTGAGTGCGGCCGATGCGGGACAGCAGGCGCAGACGGCCGGCGTATCGCTGGCGGCCAACAGCCGTTGGGCCAAGGCGATCGGCGCGGCGGCGCAGCGCGGTGAAAAGGGCACGGTCGCGATTCTGGCCGGCGTCGGCCTGCAGGTCGCTGACTGGAACAAGGTTCCGCCCGAGCATCTGTTCCACATCGTAGCGGCGCTGCATCGCGTCGGGCTTGATCCGGAAGCGCGGATGATCGCCGCAGAGGCGATCGCGCGGAATTGAGCGCCGGGAAGCGGATGCCGATGTCCGACGACCTGATCCTGATCGACCGTTTCCTGGAGATGATGGCGGCCGAGCGCGGCGCTGCGCGCAATACGCTCAACGCCTATCGCGCCGATTTATTGGCCGCATCCGATATGTCCGGGGGGCTGGAGAAAGCCGACACAGCTTCGCTCCAGCGACTGACAGGGCAATGGGCGGAACTGGCCGCGTCGACTGTGGCGCGAAAAGTGTCGGCGTTGCGAGGGTTCTACGCCTTTCTGGAAGAAGAAGGACTGCGGGAGGGCAATCCCTCCTCCGCGTTGCCAAAGCCGACATTGCGCAGACCCTTGCCGAAGATATTGACGACCGCGGAGGTCGACAGGTTCTTCACCGTGATCGAGGAGCGGCTGGCGGTGGAGCATCCCTCCTTCCTCGACGTGCGCTTGTCTGCCCTGATCGAGCTTCTGTACGGGTCGGGTTTGCGTGCCACCGAGCTTGTGTCCCTGCCGCATCGTGCGCTGGCCGCCGACCGGCCGTTCCTGATCGTGCGCGGCAAGGGCGGGCGCGAGCGCTTGGTGCCGATTTCCGACCGGGCGCGGGCCGCGGTTGCTGCGTGGAGCGCGCATGTGCCCAAGGAATCGCCCTGGCTGTTTCCCTCGGGCAAAAGCCATTTGAGCCGCATCCGCCTGTATCAGATGGTGAAGGACCTCGCCGTCGCGGCGGGGATTGCGCCGGAACGGGTGAGCCCGCATGTGCTGCGCCATGCCTTTGCGACCCACCTGCTTGAAGGGGGGGCTGACTTGCGCGCCCTCCAGACGATGCTGGGCCATGCGGACATCGGCACGACCCAGATTTATACGCATGTGGATAGCCGTCGTCTGGTCGAGTTGGTTAACAGCCGCCATCCCCTCGTTGACCTGAAGCGATCCGGGTCCTAACGAGCGTCGAATGGTTAGTTTTCTGGATTTCGAGAAGCCGATCGCCGCGCTGGAGGCCCGCATTGCGGAGCTTCGCGAGACGGCGGATGCTGGCGACCTCAACATCGACAGCGAGATCGACAAGCTGCAACTGCGTTCGCAGAAGATGCTGACGGACACCTATGCCAAGCTGACGCCCTGGCAGAAGACGCAGGTGGCCCGGCATCCCGACCGTCCCCACTTCACCCATTATGTCGCGGGAATCTTTCAGGATTTCGTCCCCTTGGCGGGCGATCGCGCATTTGCGGACGATCAGGCGATCCTGGGCGGGTTTGGCACGATCGGCGGGCGCAAGGTGGTGGTGATCGGCCATGAGAAGGGTCATGACACCGCCAGCCGGCTGAAGCATAATTTCGGCATGGGGAAGCCAGAGGGCTATCGCAAGGCGATCCGCCTGATGCAGCTTGCCGACCGTTTCAGCCTTCCGGTGGTGACCTTGGTGGATACGTCGGGCGCTTTTCCGGGCGTACAGGCTGAAGAGCGCGGCCAGGCCGAAGCGATCGCCCGGTCGACCGAACAATGCCTGGCGCTGGGCGTACCTATTGTCGCGGCTGTGGTTGGCGAGGGTGGATCGGGCGGCGCGGTCGCGCTGGCGGCCGCCAATCGCGTGCTGATGTTCGAGCATGCCGTCTATTCGGTGATTTCGCCGGAAGGTTGCGCGTCCATCCTGTGGCGCACGCCGGAAAAGGCGAGCGATGCGGCGACGGCGATGCAAGTGACGGCACAGGACCTGAAGGGGCTGGGCATCATCGATCGGATCGTGCCGGAACCCAAAGGCGGCGCACACCGCCAGCCGCAGGACGCGATTGCCGCGCTGGGCAAGGCGATCAGCGAGGAGCTTGACGGACTGGCGGGACAGGATGCGGCATCGCTGCGTTCGTCGCGCGCCGACAAGTTCCTGGCGATGGGGGGCTGACGCGCCGGAAAGTCGCAGCTACCCTGAGGATTGATTGCTGACAATTCGGGAGGGAGAGAGGCGTAAATGGCGAAGCAGGGGTTTCTGACGGCCGCAGCGATATGCGCGCTTGGCCTGACAATCGCATCCGGTGCGATCGGGCAACAGCGGCAGATCCGGACGGTGTCGTCCATTTCGGCGGCGGACAAGGCGTCCGGCGCGAAGGCCCATCCCCAACTCGTCAAGGAATATGGCGGCGCCTATAGCGGCAGCCAGGTGGCCTATGTGACCGCCGTGGCGCGCAAGATCGCCGTGCAATCCGGGCTTTCAAACGCGCAGGGCGATTTCACCGTCACCTTGCTCAATTCGCCGGTGAACAACGCCTTTGCCATTCCCGGAGGCTATATCTACATCACGCGCCAGCTGATGGCCCTTGCCAATGATGAGGCGGAGATGGCGGGCGTGCTGGGGCATGAGATCGGCCATGTCGCCGCCCAGCACGGCCAGCGGCGGCAACAGGCGGCGCAGCGCAATGCTATCGGCGGCGCATTGCTTGGGCTTCTGACCGGCGCGGTCATTGGTGACAATGCGCTCGGCGGCCTGCTGCAGAAGGGGATAGGCACCGGCAGCCAGTTGCTGACGCTGCGCTTTTCCCGCACACAGGAATATGAAGCCGACGATCTGGGCATCCGCTATCTGGCAAAGGCCGGTTACGATCCGCAGGCGATGTCGAGCATGCTTGCCTCGCTGGCGGCGCAGACGGCTCTGGACCAAGGCGCTACGGGCGATGCGCGGTCCGTTCCCGAATGGGCCAGCACGCATCCCGATCCGGGCGCACGCGTGGCGAGGGCCTCACAACGCGCGCGGGAGACGGGCGCGCGGTCCAGCCTCCGCAACCGGGATGCCTTCCTGACGGCGGTCGATGGGGTGCTGTATGGGGACGATCCCAAGCAGGGCGTGATCGACGGCAACCGCTTCCTCCATCCCGAATTGCGCCTCGCCTTCACCGCGCCGACGGGGTTTGGCATGCAGAATGGCAGCGATGCGGTCAGCATCACCGGATCGGGTGGGCAGGCGCAGTTTTCCGGAGCCTCCTATTCCGGCAACCTGCAATCCTATGCGGAAAATATCCTGCGATCACTCGCGAAGGACTCCGGAGGCGGCACGTTCGGCGAAATCAGCCGGACGACGGTCAACGGGATGCCGGCCGGCTATCTGACGGTGCGGGCGCAGAGCCAGTCGAGCCAGGTGGACGTCACGGTCTTCGCCTATGAGTTCGGGCCGAATACCGCCTATCATTTCCTGCTGATTACGCCGGCCGGTTCGGGAATTGGGCCGTTTTCCTCACTCGTCGGTTCGTTGAACCGTCTAAGCGCGGCCGAGGCAGCCGCCATCAAGCCGCGCCGCATTTCCGTGGTGACGGTGAAGGCAGGGGATACGGTGGATTCGCTGGCGGCGCGGATGGCCTATAAGAGCCTGCAGCGGGAGCGGTTCATGACTCTGAACGGCTTGCAGTCCGGCGACGCGCTGCGCCCCGGACAGAAGGTGAAGATCGTCATCAGCTGACGATCGAAGGAGGCGGGCGCGCTATAGGCGTACCCCGCCTCGCACATTACATGTTGTTCGCGACCTTGCTGAAGGTGTTCTTCAGCTTCGTCCCCATCTGGCCCATGGCGCTGATGGCGGCGACGGCGATCAGGGCGGCGATAAGGCCATATTCAATGGCGGTCGCAGCCTTGTTGTTACGGACTAACTTGCGGATGAACGACATTATCGGGACCCCTTCCGGTAAGCGCTGTTGCGGAAACCGGACCATATTGGACCAAAACACTTAACGGTTTGATAAGCAGCTTTCGGTCCGAAAAAGATAAGAAAAAGGGGCGGCAGGATCGTGCCTGCCGCCCCATTCTCCATCACATAATCCGGTTGGATTACATGTTGTTCGCGACGGTGCTGAAGGTGTTCTTCAGCTTCGTGCCCAGCTGACCCATCGCGGCGATGGCGGCAACTGCGATCAGAGCAGCGATCAGACCATATTCAATGGCGGTCGCGCCCTTGCTGTTCTTCATGAACTTGCGGATGGACTTCATATCATGTCTCCTGAAACTATTACCTAAAACTACCCGGCTCTTGGAAATCCCAAGTCAGCAATGGCCGGTTTAAGGGCAGTGTATTGAAAAAGTTTTAACGCGGACTGCAAAGGTGTCAGATATTGATGGTTAACTATTGCTAACTACGTTCGCGACATTGCCCCACATGTTGATTGTCTTTGTCGCTACTTGGCGGATGGCTATCATTGCCATCAGGCAGATCAGCGCGAGGATCAGTCCATATTCCACGGCCGTCGCGGCGCGTTCGCAGCGCGCGACCTTAAACAGGCCAAGAATATTCCCGATATGGCGCATGAAATCTCACCTGTTGCAGGGGGCTCGCCAAACTGTAAAACATAGGCGGTTAACAAAATCCTATGACAGCCCAGACCCCGCCATCCTCCATCCTGCATGTCGTCGCCGCCGCCCTTGTGGATGCGGACGGCCGCGTATTGCTGCAGCAACGGCCACCCGGAAAGCCGATGACGGGCTTGTGGGAGTTTCCCGGCGGCAAGATCGAGCCGGGGGAAACGCCCGAAGCGGCGCTGGTGCGCGAACTGCACGAGGAACTCGGGATCGTCACCCATGGCAGTTGCCTGGCGCCCGCCGCCTTCGCGAGTGAGACGCTGGGTGAGCGGCACCTTCTACTATTGCTCTACGTCTGCCGCAAATGGACGGGCATCGCCGAGCCTCGTCACGCGACCGTGCTGAAATGGGTAAGGCCCGCGCAGATGTACGCGCTGGACATGCCGCCCGCTGACCTGCCCTTGATCGGCCTGCTCGACGCGCTCTTATAGGGCTGGTCGTTAGGGTTTTGGCCGCAGGGCCTGCGCCAGCGATACGGTCGCGCTGCCGCGTCGCGCGGGCTTGGCCTGGGAGGGATCGGGCTTCCAGCCGCTCAGATAGGTAATGGCGAAACTTTCCGATGTCTTCCCGTCGGGATCGGCGGCTGCGGCGAAGTGCGCGGCGGCCTTGCCCAATATGTCACGCGTCAGCCGGGGCGCGCGTGAAACCAGGATATTGGTGGCCGCCATGCCCCGCAGGTCGTCCAGCAACCGGAACATGCTGCCATAGCGGACAGTCAGCGTGTCGCCATCGGCGACGGGCATCGCGAATCCGGCCCGGCCGAGCAGGTCGCCCGCCGCGCGTACATCGACCTGCGGATGGATATGCTGCCCTGGCCTGTCGCCCTCCGCAGCTAGCAGGGCAGCGCGCAGCCGGGGCAGAGACCCAGCACCGGTAAAGGCAGCGAGCAACAGGCCGTCAGGGCGCAGGATGCGGTTCATGAGGATCAGTGCGCCGGGCAGGTCGTTTACGCTGTCCAGCGTGCCGCAGGCGATGATGAGATCATGGCTGGCGTCGGCGAACGGAAGCGCATCCTCCTCCGCCTGCACGCCGCCGGTCGCCAAGGCATTTGCGAAACCGGCGTCGGTACAGGTGACCCGCTTGCCCATGGCGATCAGTCGATCGCGCGCATGACTGTCCGGACAACCGACGACCAGCACGTCGGAAAGGTCGCGCTGCACGTCGCCGAGCCGGTCGAGAAGTTCGTCCAGCATATGGCGATACAGGAAGTCGTGATTGGCAAAATCCTTCGCGGCCCGGTCGCGGCGCAGCGCCCGGGCTTTGCTGTCGAAGATATGCGGACTTTGGCCTTCGGTCATGCGCGGTCTTGTGCAGAAGGCGCCGCCGAAGGACAAGGGGCGGGTGAACCTGTCGCATATCCTTCGCCCGGTCATCCGGCCTATCGTCGATTATGCCCTGCCGCCGCGATGCCCGGGGTGCGGCGGGATCGTGGAGGAGGATCATCGCTTCTGCCTTGGCTGCTGGTCGTCGATGCGTTTTCTGGGTCGGCCCTGCTGCGACCGATGCGGCGCGCCCTTCGATCATGACCGGGGAGAGGACGCGCTCTGCGGCGCGTGTATCGCCGAGCCGCCCGCAATTGACCGCGCCCGCGCCGTGCTGGCCTATGGCGAGATCGCCAAGACTGTTGCGCTGCGCCTGAAATATGGGCGG
The DNA here is from genome assembly GCA_023266635.1 of Sphingobium sp. Taxonomy (GTDB): domain Bacteria; phylum Pseudomonadota; class Alphaproteobacteria; order Sphingomonadales; family Sphingomonadaceae; genus Sphingobium. The sequence continues at coordinate 1,904 of JAHFPU010000018.1, read as the reverse complement.
CGCATCGGCCTTGCCCGCCTGATCGCCAAGCAGATGGCGCGCCATGTGCCTCAGGAGGGCAGGGACGCCATGCTGTTGGTCCCGGTTCCCCTGCATCGCTGGCGGCTGTGGTGGCGTGGTTTCAATCAGTCGGCGCTGATTGCCGGCCACCTCGGCAGGCTGTGCGGCATTCCTGTTGAGAAGGAAGTCCTGCTGCGCACTCGCAGGACACCACCCTTGCGCGGCCTCAATCCCAAACAACGCCAGCGCGTGGTGCGCGGCGCGTTTGCCATCGATCCAACGCGCAAGGCTGCGCTCTCCGGCCGTACTATGTTGCTGATCGACGATGTCCATACCAGTGGCGCGACAGCGGACGCATGTGCCCGGATATTGCGGCGAAACGGGGCAGCGTCGGTGCAACTGCTATGCTGGGCGCGGGTTCTGCCCGACGACGGGGATTTCGCATCGATGGAGGATGATGACTGGCGAGCGATTGACAATAGCCGCAGCGCCGCCAATCTTTGACCCCATAAGGAGTGTCGCATTTCATGGCTCATGTAGAAATCTATACCAAGGCCTTCTGCGGATATTGCGCGCGCGCCAAGGCGCTGCTGGACAGCAAGGGCGTGGCCTTCGAGGAATATGACATCACGATCGGCGGCCCCAAGCGCGCGGAGATGCTGGAGCGGTCTAACGGCGGATCGACCGTGCCGCAGATCTTCATCGACGGGACGCATATCGGCGGGAGCGATGACATGAGCGCGCTCGACCGCGCAGGCAAGCTCGACCCGATGTTGAGCGCCTGACCCCGAATGCGCGCCGCTCTGTTGCAGACCACGACCGGCATAGACCCGGCCGCCAACGCCCTCACGATCACCGACGCCATCGCGCGCGCTGCACAGAACGGCGCGGCCATGCTCTTTACCCCGGAAATGGTCGGCTATCTCGACCGGGATCGCGCGCGGGCCATGGAGCGTCTTACTGATGAGACGGGCAGCCTGCTGCTGTCCCAAGTGCGCGAGGCGGCGGCCAAGGTCGGGCTGTGGGTTCATCTCGGTTCGCTGCCGTTGAAGGACGAGCGCAGCGACGGGCGCTGGGCGAACCGCACGCTGGTGATCGACGATACAGGCGCAATTCGCGCGCGCTATGATAAGATCCACCTGTTCGACGTGGATTTGGCGACCGGTGAAAGCTGGCGGGAATCGAGCGTATATGGCCCCGGAGAGCAGGTGGTTGCGGTCGATACGCCTTGGGCGCGCATCGGACTGACGGTGTGCTACGATCTGCGTTTTCCCGACCTGTACCGGGCGCTGACCAATGCCGGCGCGACCATTCTTCTCATCCCCGCGGCCTTCACCGTGCCTACCGGCGAGGCGCACTGGCATGTGATGCAGCGCGCCCGCGCGATCGAGGGCGCGGCCTTCGTCATCGCACCGGCGCAGACCGGAACCCATGAGGACGGCCGCGTCACCTATGGGCATAGTCTGGCGATCGACCCGTGGGGCGAAGTGCTGCTCGATATGGGACAGGAGGCAGGCCTTGCCTTCGTCGATCTTGACCTTTCCCAGGTGGAAACAGTACGGGCGCGGGTGCCCGCCATCGCCAATCGTCGCCTCCTGCCTGCCGAAGTCACTTTGTCATGATCGTTTTCGACCTTAAATGCAGCGCGAACGATCATGTTTTCGAAGGCTGGTTCGGATCGAGCGAGGATTTTGAGAGCCAGCAGGCGCGGGGCCTTCTGTCCTGCCCGATGTGCGGGTCGCATGATGTGGCCAAGGCGCTGATGGCGCCGGCCGTTCCCGCGAAGGCTAACCGGCAATCCGCACCTGTTCCGGCCATGTCGGGCGCGGACGCGGCGAAGCTGCGCGCCGTCATGGAAAAGATGGCGCAGATACAGAGCGAGGCGCTCAAGGATTCCGAATGGG